>JBDREB010000118.1:0-4882 GCA_043820325.1 Planctomycetota bacterium
AAGGCGTGGCATGTGGCTGCGGTCTGCTCCAGGGCGATCTCGAGGCGGTTGAGGAATGACTCGCGGTCCTGGTCGTCCTGGAATATTTCCCGACGCTCCAGTCCCCGCACCATGACATGATGCAGGGCCTTTCGACTCCGCTCAAGGTTTTCAACGCCCTCAAAATCGATCCGTGCTCTTCGTGGCATGCTTTACATGATATCCACACCGGAGATTTGTCAAGTGTTTTTATCGGAGATAATGTGCTAAAGTACCACTGTCCCCTACTCTTTGCCCCTACTCTTTGCCCGGTCTCAGGGCGCACACCCCAGATCGACCCGTTCAGTTCAACCGACACGACCGTGATCACCGCGACGCCCGTGTTCGGGCCGGACGAGTTTGCGGCCGTGGCCGCGGAACTGGGCACGGGGATCATGATCACCGTGAACGCCGGCACCGGCACGCCGGAGGCGGCACGCCGCCCCTGGATCCAATACTACAAGGACCAAGGCGTCACGGTGACCTACTGCGAAGTGGGCAACAAGGTTTATCTGGACACCACGGAACCGGTCTACGCGGTCACCGAGGCCGCCATGTCACCGGCCGAATACGCGGCCTTCTTCAACGCCTGCGCCGCGACCGTGCGCGCCGTTGACCCGGCCGTCAAGGTAGGGATGGTGGGCGTCTATTACCCCGGGTGGATCGACACCTGGCTGATGGAAACCCTGCCGCTCATCACCGCGCGCGCCGATTTCATCGCCGTGCACAACAGCTACGCCGGCTGGCCGACGGCCTACGAACCGGACGACGCCACCGTGTTCCGCGCGATCCTGGCCGCCCCGGACTATATCCGCACGAACATGGACGCCACCCTGTGGATCGTCCGCACCTATGCCTCGGACCAGAACAAGTATATGCCCATCGCGGTCACGGAGCACGCCACGGTCTTCACGCCGTCCGATGCGGATATTGACCACCAGCTCGCGGAACTGGCGCGCAACCAGACGCCGGCCGCGGCCCTGGGCTCGGCCGGCACCTATGCCATGTTCATCGCCGACCCGTGGATCAGCATCGCCAACCACATCAACATGTACAGCCCGCACTGGCAGGCCGCCCTGCTCACCGGCGGCGACTACCATTCCAACCCCGTCCGCACCGCCTTCTACCATGTCTTCCGCCTGTACGCGGAAACGGCCGGCGGCCGATACATTCCCGTGACCGACGCCGGCGTGCCCGTGTTCGACTGCACGGCCTTTGGCAACATCCCGGCCATCACGGCGGCCAAGACGCTGGTAAGTTCGGCTGTGCTGGCGCCTTCAGGGAACCGCGTGTGGCTCTATGTCCTGAACCGCGATCTGGAACGCAACATCCCCGCCCGCGTCGTGGCCGGACTGGCCGGGCGAACCCTCACCGGGGTCACGGCCGAAACGCTCAACGGCCCGGACTTCACTTCCGCCAACACGCCCGCTTCACCCGACACGGTGAAGGTGACCACGGCCGCATTGGCGACGGCACCGGCCTTCATCCACACCTTCCCCGCGCACTCCCTGACCCGGATCACCTTCCGGCTGGAATGACCGCCCGCCGAGGCGCTCGGTCAAGGTCCCTGTTTGCGCAGGATCAGGCCCGGCATCTTGCCCGACGGCATGATCCCGCCGTTGTTGAGATTGACGACACCCGCAAGTTTCAGTCCATCCGCCACGCGGGTGAACCCGAACGCGGTCCCCGGCGGCAGATTGAACCGTTGCGGCTGAGTCGGGATAAGGAGGACCAGTTCCCCAACGATGCGGACCCGGCAGGCGGCCCGGGCGTAGCTCCCGGCATCAAAACGGATCACGGCCTTTCGGTCAGGGGCGTCCGGCGCGATGTAGGTGCCGTTCAACCCCGGCCGCAATTCGGCCGCGGGAGCGCAGGCCAGCCCGATCAGCCCGGCGCAGGCCAGGACAGTCAGCCCTGCGTGGGCCGCATTCAGCCATCCCCGCGCCGGTCCGGCCCCAGTCCCCGCCATACGATCACACGCCATGCCGTCTCCATTCAAGATCCCGTTGCAGGCCAAACGGGATTGTACCATGATTTCCACCGATTGCAAGCCGGCATCGCCTCCGGCTTGGATTTATCGAATAATCGTTGACATACCATGGCCGTGGAATATAATCAAGGCGGCACAGGATCACAGAATTAACACCTGCTAACCGGGGGCTTCATGGCGGAATGGCGTTTGGTCAAGGCGGACGAGCTCGAGGCGATCCTCGCCGAACTGCCGTCTCCGGTCTTCAAGATCGGCACCGACCCCAAGGGAATGCTGTTCATTGCGCCCATGGAAATGGCTTTCGCCCCCATGATCAAGCAGAACGCCGAACACCTGACCGGATCGGACATCCTGGAACAGGTCACGCCCGAAGATTTTCCGCGGGGTGTCAGGGTCTGGTGCGACAAACCCGCCCAGGTTCAGCCAGTCCAACCAACGGCCGCACCCGCGATTATTCCGGCCCGGCCGGCTGCCCTTGCCCGCCCCGCCGCCCCGTTCGCAAAACCCGCCGCACCCACGATCACCCCGGCCCAACCCATGACCGCACCCGCGATTATTCCGGCCCGGCCGGCCGCCCTTGCCCGCCCCGCCGCTCCGTTCGCGAAACCGGCCGCACCCACGATCGCCCCGGCCCAGCCCAAGGCTGCGGCCGCCCTTGCCCGACCCGCCGCCCCGTTCGCAAGGCCGGCCGCATCGCCTTCGGTCAGACCGCCCGCGGCCGCCCCCATGATCCAGAAGGCAGCGGACAACACGCTTGATTTTGAGATCGCCCGGATGCCCGATCCGGCGGCGGCGTATCCACCGGCCGCACCTGCACCGATCGCGCTTGCCCAGCCGGTCGAGTTCGACATCCTCAAGCCCAAAGCGCCCACGACATCCGAGGTCACCAATATTTACGAAGAGAATGACTTCCTCATAGCGGAAACCAAGCGCCTGGCCAACCTCAATAACGGATTGGAAATGTCCATCGAGCGCATCGAGGCTGAAAAGAACGCCATGGAACTGAAGGCCGCCTCACTGGAAGGCCGGGTCCAGGCGCTGGAAGCCGCGGTCCGGACCATGACCGAATACCTGGAGACCATTTACGCCGACTTCGGCGGTGATGTAGCCACGCTTCCCGCCAACGAAAAGGAACGCGTGGAGATGATCGTGGACACGCTTGTGGCCATGCTTGAAGGCAAACATTCGGGCGCCTGACGCCCGCCGCCCCTACCTCTTCTGGTCCCGGTACATCTGCCGAAACAGGATCCACGGGTCCAGAAGAATGGTCCCATCCCCGTCCGCAACCTTGAACACGAAGTGGCTGTGGTCCACTGCGCCTGAAAGCACTCCCGCCCCGCGGGCGAACTGGGTTCCCTTGGAAATGACCGTATGTTCCGCCACCGTGAGGGCGGTCATGTGATGGGCCTGCAATATCCACGCGGAGCCGTCCGGCCACCGGTGGATGCCGCGCCACCGGTTGTTGTGCCCCATGGCCAGGCTGTTGAAATAACAATGATCGTGGATGTCGACCGGCGCCCAGAGCGGGGTGCCGGGGGGATGATTGATGTCCAGTCCGCCGTGGGCCGACGCGCCGTTGTACGCCCCGAGCCAGCAGTCCTCGCCCCGGTAGGATTGTTCGATCCGCAGGCCGCCGGCGGGCAGGGGACACCACGGGTGGAGCGGTTCCGGGCAGATGCCGAGGCCGGCATCCTGCAGGGCGAACCGGGCATGTCGGCCGGGCCGGCATGCGCCGTGGGCCTCATTGAGAAAACCAAATATGTCCTGCACGGCGTCGAGCCAGACCTGCATGCCGGCGATCAGCCATGGCTCGTAGAAACTGCGCGGAGTCGACACTTCGCGCTCAAGAACATGTTCGCTTCCGTCCACCCGGATGGTGGCGGTGAACCGGTAATCGGTCCGCCCTCCGTTTTCCTCGACCCCGGGGTTTGCAGGGTCGTGCGGATGATCCGGGCCGCCGTGGCCGCGAGTTCGATCCGCCGGACGGTCCCGTTGGCGAGGGTGAATTCGAGCCCGTCCCCGTGGTCCATTTCGACGGCCGTGAGCGTTGGCCCGGCCTGCCTGCGGATGACCGTCATGCCGGGGTCCCGGCTATGGTTTCGGCAACCAGTGGTGGGGCAGCAGATCCCGCAGGGGAATGGCGCGGTCAGACGCGATGATGACAAGAGCATCCGCATTGGCCGCATTGATCTGCAGGAGCATTTCCCGGCACCGGCCGCAGGGCGGCACGATCCGTTTGGCCGATACGGCCACCACAGCTTTAACGCGGGTCTCGCGGTCCTTGAGCATGGCCGCCGCGGCCGATGCCTCGGCGCAGAAACCGATGCCGCAGACCAGGTCCAGACAGATCCCGGTGTAGACCCGGCCGCTCTCCGTAAGAATGGCCGCACCCACGGCGCCGGCGGTGAAATCTTCGGCCAAAGCGAATTCCCCACACACAGAACGCGCGGCATCAATGAGCGCCTGCAAGCCGTCTTCCATAAGTCAAATCCTCATGATCATTTCCGATCATCCCGTCCCGCGGCCGCCGTCATTGAATCGGCGCGGGCCCTAACGGGCCGGCGGCCGGGTATCAACGGTCTTGAATTCAACCAACGCGCACAGGCCGCTGATCCGCTCCCGGAGGATATTCTGCATGCATTCAGGTACATGGGCCTTATGGCGCTTGTGGTTCTCGATGCATGCGATGCACTGCCCGTGGATGGGACAATTCATCTGAACGCAGTCGCAGTTCGCATTTCAGATTTCCTGATCCCTGTGGGGTGGACTGATGGTTTTCCGGAACGGGTTTGGCGCATTTTCCGCGTGACAAATGGGCTGCGGCGGCTATCCTTTCTGGGGTCTGACTTCAGGATGATTGGTCATGCACCAGAT
>JBDREB010000119.1:0-2668 GCA_043820325.1 Planctomycetota bacterium
ACCGAAGAAGTCCTTGCACCCGTACCTCACCGCCAGGTGGTATTGTCCGTGCCCCGGAGACTGCGGCCATCCTTCTTCCACCACCGCACCCTCCTATCAAAGCTTGCCCGGTGCGGGTACGAGACCGTGCGCGACCTTATCCGTGAAGCCCTTGGCGCACGCACCTGTGCGCCTGGGGCGGTAGTCAGTGTCCAGACCTTCGGGAGCCTCCTGGACTTCCACTCGCACCTGCACATGCTCGCCAGCTGGGGCGGGTTTGACAAAGACGGGACATTCCATCCGGTGAAAGCCGTCCCCTCCGAAGAGACCGTCAGCCGGATTTTCCGGCACAAGGTGTTAAAGATGCTCCTCAGGGAAGGGGCCATAGGCCAGAAAATTGTCGAGAACATGCTCTCCTGGAACCATACCGGCTTCGGTGCCGACATCGGCCCGGCGCTGGCCCCCGATGTGTCGGCCGACCGGCCCACCCGCACCCGCATGGAAACCCTGCTGGCTTACATGGTGAGGGCTCCGGTCGCGGCGGGCCGGATCAGCGCGGAAGACGACGGTACGGTCATATACAAGGCCAACCGCATCCATCCCCGCCACGGGGGCGACAGCCGGAGGTTCGATCCGCTGGATTTTATAGCGCAGATCGTCCTCCACATCCCCGATGTGCACGAGAAGACCGTCATCTACTACGGCTGGTACTCCAACCGGACCCGGGCCCGGCGGGCAAAACAAGACCAGGCCGGCGCCCCCGCTACCCATGCGCCGTCGGACGAGCCCAAGCTCCCCCTGGCCGTCCGGCGGGCGTGGGCGGCCATGATCAAGCGCGTATATGAGGTGGACCCGCTCATCTGCCCGCATTGCAAAGCGACCATGCGCATCGTGTCGTATATAGAAGACGAGGATGTCATCTACCGTATCCTCAAGCACCTCGACCTCCTAGGCAAAGACCCGCCTGTGGGCGAGGTCCGCGTGCGGGGTGCGCCCGAACCCCCGGCCCAAAGCGCGTAGCTCCGCAATCCCTTTCGAATGGGGCCCAGCCCCGTACAGCCGTGGTGTGTAACAGCACCGGCGACGGAGGGGGATATCGACCACATTTACCTTGACATCCCCGGCCATGGGGCTACAATGGGGGCGTTCGCGGCATGGAAAGCGACCAATACCGTCCGGCAGGGGGTCAGGGAGGATGGAAGGGCATGGAAGATGGAAAACAGCGGAAGCAAGTTCCTATCCAGCAATTACCGAGAGGAGGGAAAAATCATGATCCGTGGACTGACCGTATATTCGGTGTTTGCATGCCTGGTCGCGGCGATGGTGGCGCTGGTATCTGCTCAGGATAAGCTGCCGGGCGGGGTTTCATACCGGCTCCGGGAGGCGGACAAGAGCCTGATGCGTGGCGAGAGAGCCATGGCGCCGGAGGGCGTATCGTCGCTGGAATGGAAAACCGGCACAGCCCGTGACGCCATCCGGGGGGCGCAGGAAGTACTCGCTGAAATCGAGAAGAAATTTGCCGGTCAGTACTCGCCGGACCATCCGGACATCGCCGCCATCCGGAAACGGATTGCCGACCTGGAGGCGAAGATCGCTGGCGCGGGTGAACAGAAGAAAGCCACCGATGCCGCGGCTGCAGATAAAAAACAAGCGGACGCTCCGTGGATCGAATGCCTGAAACCGTATGTGACCGGGATCGGCCAGCCGGAGCATGACAAAAACAAGTACCTGATCGCCAGCGCCACGCAGGATGCGACGGAGATGGCGGGCAGGCTGCGCATCTACATCGACGCCAGGGCCGTCCTCCAGGAATATAAAAAATCCGCGGGTGCGCAACCGGTGGGTGCGGAACTCCAGGAAATGGTCGACACCCTCGCGAAGATGGTCGGTGATTTCGAGAAATCATGTGTTCAGTATGCGGATCGGGACCTGGCCGGGGCCGATACGAAACTGAAATATTTCGAGGATTTCGTCAAAGAACAGGAAACCAAGATGGCTGCAAAGGAGTCATTCCTGTTCGGCAACAAGGATGAGTTGACTCAAATCCAGGTCATCATCAACCGGGGCGCCGGCCTCGTAAAACCGGACGACTCGCGGCTTGCCGGCCTCAGGAAACGGGTCGAGGCTGCGAAGGCAACCGATTCAAAGTTGCGTGAAGCGAAAGTGGCGGACACCCGGATGAAGCCGGACCAGTATGCAGGCGGCGACCTGGCCGAACTGAAGAAGACCGCGGAATCGGTCGTGAAAAAGGCGCATACCAATGCCACCATTTTGAAGGTGACCATCGTGATCAAGGACTGGGCCGAGGAGAGCGTGATCGAATACACGGATACGACTCAGACTGCGCTCCGGCATCGCGTGACACGGAGTCTGACTGCTCAAGTGGCGGCCAAAGAGGCCGGGAAGACGATGCTCTATACGCTCGATATCAACAAGGACAAACGGACGGACGGCTCGTTCGGCGAGTTGAAAGGCCATATCATGTTCCAGGACCCGATTTTGGAGCAGAGTGTGAAATAGTACCCCTGTAGAAGAGAGCAGAGTTCACAGTTGACGGACTCGCAAAAAGGATCTTTGTCATGCTCCACAGGTCCCGGGACGGTCCTGCCGGTGGTAACCATGCTTCCTCGCAAGTCCTTGTAGCTGCGGGGCTTGACCCCGCCTCCGGATGGGCGACCGCAAGGGTCGC
>JBDREB010000120.1:0-18554 GCA_043820325.1 Planctomycetota bacterium
ACGGGAGGGCGGGTTTCAAACCCGCCCCTACACGGTTGACATCCGGATGTTCCCCGTACAATCACCTGTGGGTCGAAAAAAGCGCCAAACCTTTTTCCGAAAAACATGACCGGTTACGGATAGGGATCAGGAAATCTGAACTGATGCCGATCCAATAAAAACGCCGCCCAGAACGGTGCCTGGACGGCGGGTTCAAACGAATGCGGGAACGGTTATTCAGTGATCGCTTCCTGGGGGCACTCGTCGATGCAGACACCGCAGTCCACGCACTTGTCCGCGTCAACCTCGGCCACATCCTTGACGGCGATCGCTTCCTGGGGGCAGGCGTCGACACACAGGCCGCACCCGGTGCATTTGTCGGCGTCGATCTTGACTACCATGGCTGTCTCCATCAAACGACAGGTTGTAAAGACATAAAAATTATAAGAAAAAGAGCCGTTTTTGCAAGGAAAATTCCCGGTATCTTTTCCGGGACCGGACGCCGTTCAGGCGGTCCGCCCGCCACCCTGCCGGTCGATCCATTCCCGGATGGCGGCCGCGGTGACCGCCATCGGGTCGATGACCGTGCCGGCGGCGATGAGATCGGGCACCGCCAGGGGGAGTTCCGTGCAGCCGGCGATGACCACGCCGCAGCCGCGGCCGCGGAGATGGTCGCTGACCTCCCGGACCCGGGCGCCGCCGCGTGACGCTTCCCCGCCGAGTTTGATCCCCGCCGGCCCGTAAACGGCCTCCATGAGCACCCGCTACCGGTCGGGCGCGGGCAGGACGCAGGTCAGGCCGGTGCGCGCCAGTTCATCCTGGTACAGGCCCGTATGGATCAGCCCGTCGGTGGCCATGAGGCCCACCGTGCCCCCGCGGCCCTCGCGCTTGAGGGCCGCGGCGGTCGCCGTGATCAGGCTGGGGAAATAGCAGGGGAACCTGCCGGCGAGGGCGGGATGCCAGACATGGGCCGTGTTGCAGGCCATCACCAGGATCGTGGCGCCATGGGCCACCAGCCGGCCGGCGGTGTCGATCAGGGCGGCCAGCGGGTCGGGACCGCGCCCCATGATCGCCGCGGTCCGGTCGGGAATACCGGCGTTCGAATCGAGCACGATGCGGGGGTAATCCTGTTCACAGGCCACGGGAAAGCGTTCCAGGATGCGGCGCATCATCAGGACCGAGGCCCAGGGCCCCATGCCCCCGATGATGCCGATGACCGGTTCCACGCCTGGACCGGCTATTTCTGCAGGCCTTTGAGGAAGGTATACGGATCCTTGATGTATTCGGGATTGAAAACGATCCGGCGCCCCTCGCATTCCGTGCAGACCTCCTGGGCCACTTTCCAGACGGTCCCCTCCCCGTTGCAGGTGGGGCACTTGCTGCCGGTGTAGAACCCCTTTTCGCACTCCTTGCATTTGACCTTGAGCGAACCGTTGCACTCGGGGCAGTTCTCATACCGCGTCACGATCCGGCCGCCGCCCATGTCCTTCTTCTTGAGGACCTTGCCCTGGTTGGCGCCGAACCGCTCGCAGTTGGTGCAGAATGTCTTGCCCTCGCCGCCGCAGGTCTTGCATTTCACTTTGCCGTTGCCCTGGCAGGTCTCGCACTTGGCTTTTTCCCCCGGCTTGACATACCCCCGGCCCATGCAGGTGGGGCACGCCTGGTAGACCACATTCTCGAACTTGAGATAGGCGATAAGCTCACGGTCGGTGGGGTTCAGGTAGAGACTGGCCATGGCCAGGCCGCGGGCCTCGTCCACCAGGCGGTTGTTCCGGGCGAATTCGGCGGCCTTCCTGAGGCCGACCGCCTGGTCACCGCCGGCCAGCACTTCGTCGAGAAGCCGTTTCAGCTGCGCCTCACGGGTCTCCACCGTGGCCGGCTTGCGTTCGGTGATGCTGTCCTTCATCAACTTGACGGATCCCAGCATGGTCACTATCGTCAGGGATACGGCATCCTCGTCCTTGATCTGGCCCTCGTATTTGGTGCTCCCCGGTTTGACCACGAGCTGGACGACCTCCATGGCGGCCGGCTTGGCGGCACATTCACCGGCCATCTGTTTGACGATATTGAGCACCAGTTCCTTGCGATCGATGGTTCCCGCGGTGGCGCTGTCGGTCCGGATGACCATGCGCGCTTCCACCTTGGTCCAGGTGCCGTTCTGCATGGCGTAACCGTTCGTGCGCAGGATGCCGGGAAGCTCCTTGAATTGCCGGGCGGCGTCATCGAACAAGGCGGCCAGCTCCATGAAGGGCATGGCCTGGCCGAAGGGCGGCCGGCCGGAGATGTATTTCTCGAACGCATCGCGAAAAACGGGATCTTCCACGGGGATCCCCTTCGCCTGTGCCAGCCCGGTTTCAAACGCGACATAGGCGGCGGGATAATCCTCGGCCCGGCTGGCCTCAATACCGGTGCGGAGGATGTCGACGGCCTTCCTGAGGACGGGTGCATGCAGCGCCGCCAGCGCCTGGAGGGACTGGTCGGTGGACAGGGCCGCCTCGGCTGCGGCACCTTTTTTGATCCGGGCGGCCGCTTCGGCGATGGGCTGGTTGAGCGGAAAGCGGTCCCGCAGCGCGACCAGGCGGGCCGCGCGCGCGGTCAGGGGCACGGCCGTGTTGGCGTCGACCGTCCGCGCAAAAGCCTCGGCGGCGCGCTCCTTGAGCCGCGGCGGCAATGTGGGCGAATCGATCTGCTCGATCAGGCGGTTGGCCAGGCGGCAGGCGTCATCGTTGCGGCCCAGGTCGGCCAGCAGGGATGCGGCGTAGACGGCCGATTCCAGCGCCCGATTCTCGCTGTCGATGCAGGCGTTGAAAGCGGCCAGCGCCTGTTCGTTCCGGCCGCCGGCCAGCTGATAGGCCCCCAGGTTGAAGGCGGCCGCGCGGTGGGTGTCCGTATCCCGGCCGGCACGGGCCATGACCGTTTCGCAGGCGGCGATCCCGGCCGCGCTGTCGGCCGCGGTGATGACGGCCGTGTCGCGGGTGGCGCGGGCGACACAGGCGTTATACCGGCTCCGGGCGGCCAGCATGACCCCGAGCACGATCGCGACCACCAGGACGGCAGCGCCGATGGCGCCACCGATGACAAGCTTAGTGCGCCCGGCACCCGGCGGGCCGTCATCCGGACCGGATCCCCCGGCGCCTTCCGCGCCCAGGTCGATCAGCTTCTTGCAGCGCGGGCAGTCCAGGGCTGGAACGATCTTCGCCAGACGGACCATCACCCCGCAATGAGGACATTTGATCTCAACCATCGGCCACACCCTTAATGAATGTCAATCGGGGACATCCCACTGGCCGTGGCACACCTCCGGCCGGAACGGATCAGTCTTCCTGGTAGAAGTTGAACTCACTCCCGCCGATCCGAATCACATCCCCTTTTTTAAGGATCGCCCGGTCGATGGGGCTGTTGTTGACCAGGGTGGGTTTTTTATCCGAGACATCGATGATGCGGAAGCCATGCTCGTCCTTGACGATCACGGTATGCTTTTTGGATACCCGCCAGCCCTTGACCACGATGTCGCAGGCCGGCGAACTGCCGATGATGTAATCGGGCTTGCGGAGCATGACGGTCTGCTCTTTGCTCTGCATCTTGACCGTGAGATGGCCGCGCCGGTCGCGCGATGTGGTGACCTGGCGGTTCATGTCGATCATCATGGTGTTGGGACCGAAACCGGCCTCACCCGCGGCCGGGGCGCCCGGCAGCGGAGCGGCCGGGCCGGCGTTCTCGTCCAGGTAGACCAGCACATGCTTGCCCACGGCGATCTCGTCGCCGTTGTTGAGGTTGGCCGTCTGGACCTTGCGCCCGTTGTGGAAGGTCCCGTTGTTCGAATTGAGATCGCTGACGATGCAGATCGCACCGCGCTTCTCGATCTGGCAATGGCGGCGCGAGACACCGGGGTTGTCGATCACCACGGTGCAATCGGGAGCACGGCCCACGACCACGGGCTGCTGGTCAAGCACCTCGAAAGTACCCATTTCCGAATTGGCGAATTTGAGCGTGACGCGCGGCATATTGCAGTCTCCGTAAACGGTCATTCACCATGCTCGCATGAAAAACGAATTGTATGCGCGATGGGGGCGTTGTCAACAGAAAATATACGGAAAACACTGCCGGCGGCGGCCGTCCGGCGGGAACGGAATTTTTTTTGGATTCATCTATTGACACCGGTGGCGGCGCCCGTACAATATGGCCGTACGCATTGAGGAGCTTCCGCATGGCCGAGATCACCCTCTTGACGGCCGACCTGTTCACGGCCGAGGTGAAAACCGCCCGCATCAGCGCGGTGGTGGCCTTCACCGCCGGGTGGACCGATGCCTGCCGTGAATTGGAAAGCCACATGGCCGCGCTCGCCGGCCTTCACCCCGGGTACCGGTTCTTCAAGGTCGATATCGACGACGCGGAACCCCTGGCGGCGAAGCACGAGGTCGCCGGCATCCCCACCGCGCTGGTCTTCCGCGAGGGCGAGGAACGCGACCGGCTGACCGGGCGGGCGGCCATGAGCCGTCTGCCGGAACTCCTGCAGAAAAAGTCGTGACCCGACACCCCCCATGGTAAAAACCAAGCCGGCCAAGAAATTCGGCGAGATCGCCCTGGAACGGGGTTACATCACCCGTACCGAGGTCGAAAAAGCCCTGACCATCCAGAAACGGAAACGCGTCAACGGCGTGCATGAGCTCATCGGCATCATCATGCTCAAGGCCGGTATGCTCACCAACGACCAGATCATCGATATCCTGCGTTTCTATGAGCATGAAGAAGACCTGTAAACGCTTCTGCTGGCTCCTCCTGGCCGCCTGCACCCTGTCCGCCCCCCCCGCCCGCGGTGAAACCGGCGCCGAATTCCTGAATGCCGCGGTGACCAAATACCGTCCCCTGGTCGAACGCGTGCGCAACCGGCCGTTCAAACGCCCCGTGGCCCAGGAAGTCCTCGCCACCGAGCGCATCCGGGCCTATCTTTTGGATAACTTCGACCACGAATACACCCCGCCCATGCTCGCCTTCAATAATGCGTTTTTCGCCGAGTTCAACCTCGTGCCGCCGGGAATGGACCTCAAAACGCTTCTCGTCGATCTCCTCACCGCCCAGATCGGCGGTTTTTACGATCCCGCCACCCGGTCGTTCTACATGGCCGAGCCGTTCGCCGGTTCGCCCTTGAGCGGCATGATCATCGCCCATGAACTCACCCATGCCCTGCAGGACGGGTACCTGCCGCTGGAGGAGACCCTCAAGCTCCGCGACCTCGGCTACGGCGACGATTCCGCCCGCCTGAACGACGACACCGCCCTGGCGCGCATCGCGCTCATCGAAGGCGAGGCCCAGGAGGTGACCGGCCGCATCCTGGCCGCGGCGGGGCTGGCCTTCACCCCCGACTACCTCCGGCGCAACGACCTGGGCCAGCTCATCTCCTCCCAGATCCAGCTGTCGTGCACCCCCGCGGTGATCGCCAACCAGCTCATCTTCCCCTACACCCGGGGCCAGGGTTTCATCAAGGTCATCAACCGCCGGCCGGGGTGGGTGGATGTGAACGCGGCCTACGCCGACCTGCCCTGTTCCACCGAACAGATCATCCATCCCGAAAAGTACCTCGCCGGTGAGACCCCCGTGGTGGTGACCCTGCCGGGGCTGGCCGCCCTGGGCGACGCGGGCTGGACCATGGTCGCCACCAACACCCTGGGTGAATTCATGGCCGACGAAGTGGTCCGCACGCTCACCGGGTGTTTTGCCAAGGGCGTGCGCGCCGCCGCCGGCTGGGCGGGTGACACCATGTGCATCATGACCCGCGGCCCGGCCACCCTGGTGGTCTGGTACACGGTCTGGGACACGCCCCGCGACGCGGTCGAATTCCACGGCTTCTTCAACGAAGGCCTGGCCTCCCTGGCCCCGGCCCCCGGCACCCCGCCCGCCCGCTACCGGCTGCTGGCCCTGCGCGACAGCGCCGTGGCCTACGCCTCGGCCCCCGATCCCGACACCGCCGCCGACCTTCTGCGCCTCTGCGGGACCGTGGAACTGGTACCCTGGAACATCGCCCATCCGCCTGCCACCCCCCGCACCACAGGAGAAGAACATGCCGCCGATCACCCGTAAGAACCTCGCCGCGACTGTGGGCGCCATCGTCGACCGCACCCCGATCTACGACATCCACACCCATATCTACGATGCGCCGTTCGGCGGCCTCCTGCTGTGGGGCGTGGACGAACTCCTGACCTACCATTACCTGGTGGCCGAGGTCTTCCGCCACGCGCCCATGCCCTACGAACGGTTCTGGGCCATGTCCAGGACGGCGCAGGCCGACCATATCTGGGAACACCTCTTCGTCCGCCACTCGCCCGTTTCCGAGAGCTGCCGGGGCGTACTGACCTGCCTGCACGCCCTGGGTATCGACACCGGCCGCCGCGACCTGCCCCGCATCCGGAAATATTTCAGCCGCACCACCGCGGCCAAATATGTCGAGACCGTCTTTACAACGGCCAATGTCTCCGGCGTGGTCATGACCAACAACCCGTTCGATGATGCCGAGCGCCCCGTGTGGGAACGCACCCTTCGCCGCGACGGCCGCTTCCAGGCCGCGTTGCGCATGGACCCGCTGCTCATGGAATGGCCTTCCGCCGCCCGCACTCTCAAACAATGGGGCTACGAAGTGCGGGCCGATCTGGGCGGAAGGACCATGACCTCCCTGCGGCGATTCCTCAACGACTGGCGCGTCCGGATGAAGCCGCTCTACATGGCCGTTTCCCTGCCGCCCGACTTCGCCTTCCCGGACAGCTCGGCCCGCACGAAGATCATCGAGGGCGCCATCCTGCCCTTCAGCCGCGAGCACAACATCCCCTTCGCCATGATGATCGGCGTCAAAAAACTCGTCAACCCCCACCTGCGTCTGGCCGGCGACAGCGTCGGGAAAAGCGACATCCGCACCGTCGAACACCTCTGCGCCGCCTACCCCCGGAACAAGTTCCTGGTCACCTTCCTGGCGCGTGAGAACCAGCACGAGGCCTGCATCACCGCGCGCAAGTTCCCCAACCTGATGCTTTTCGGGTGCTGGTGGTTCTTGAACAATCCCAGCCTGATCGAGGAAATGACCCGCATGCGGCTGGAGACCCTGGGGTTCAGCATGATCCCCCAGCACTCCGACGCCCGCGTGCTCGACCAGCTCCTCTACAAATGGACCCATTCCCGCGCCGTGATCGCGAAGGTCCTCACGGACAAGTATGCCGATCTCCTCGCCACCGGCTGGAAGATCGACCAGGCCGAGATCGCGCGCGATGTGGCCGACCTCTTCGGCGGCACCTTCCACCGCTTCCTGGCGCGCTGACCCCATGGCTGGACAGGGCGGCGAACGCGTTCCCGACGGCGGGTATCCCGCCCCGCCGCCCGTGCCGGTAACCGGGATCGCCGCGGTCTACATCGATGAGCAGCGCATCCGGCGCCGCGTGGCCGCCCTCGCCGCGGGCATCGCGGCCGATTCCGGGGCTTTCATCCACGCCATCGTGATCCTCAAGGGCGGCGTGGTCTTCGCCACCGACCTCTTCCGCGAGATCGCCCGTATCCGGCCCGTCGACATATTCCATTCCTTCATGAAGGCCTCCTCCTACGGCATGGGTGACCGTTCCGGCGGCACGGTCCACCTGTCGCACGACAGCCATCCCATCCGCGACCAGGACATCCTGATCGTCGAGGATATCATCGATTCGGGCCGCACCGTGGCGCGGCTCAAGGAGCATCTCCTCACCGAACGCGGCGCCAAAAGCGTCCGGGTCTGCGTCCTCCTGGACAAGCACGCCCGCCGCCTGCCCGAGTTCGACCGGCCCTTGGACTACTGCGGCTTCGTGGTCGCGGACCGCTTTCTCGTGGGCTATGGCCTCGACTACGCCGAGCACTTCCGCCACCTCCCCTACCTAGCCCTCGTCGACCAGGCGGCCGTCGACGCGCAGGACGGGAAGACGCAGTGAAGGACGACAAAGCCGGGGAGTCGCAAGTCACAGGTCGCATGTCACAGGTCCGGATCAATGACCTGAGACTTGAGACCTGCGACCTGGGACTCATATGCTTTCACCAAGGCCTCTGTGGCGATCTTGCCGCATGATCCTGAATAACGCCCTCATCGCCGATCCCGAGGCCCTGGCCTTCCGCCCCGGCTCGATCCGCATCAGGGACGGCACCATCACCGCCCTCTCCGCCACGCCGTTTCCGGCCGACGGTGACGAAGTGATCGACTGCGCCGGCCGGTTCGTGGCGCCCGGGCTCGCTGACGGCCACATCCACATCGAAAGCAGCCGGCTCGCCCCGGCCGCCTTCGCCGCCGAGGCGGTCGCGCACGGCACCACGGCCGTATTCGCCGACCCGCACGAGATCGCCAATGTCCTCGGCGTACGGGGCGTGGAATATTTCCTTGACGCCGCGGCCGGCCTGCCCCTCGACCTGTTCGTGGGCGTGCCTTCCTGTGTGCCCGCCACCCACCTGGAAACGGCCGGCGGCGCCATCGGTCTGGCGGAGATCCGTTCCCTGCTCGGCCGCAAAGGCGTCTACGGCCTGGCCGAGATGATGAACTTCCCGGCCATCATCCACGGGTTCGGCGACGCCCGCGCCAGGGTCGCCGCGGCGCTTGATGCCGGCAAAGTGGTCGACGGCCACGCCCCGGGTCTGCGGGGCACCGACCTGCGGCGCTACATCGCCAACGGCGCCGACGACGGCGCGGTGCGGATCATGTCCGATCACGAATGCACCTCGTTCGACGAAGCGTGGGAAAAACACACCACAGGCATGCACATCATGCTCCGGTGGGGTTCCTCGGCCGCCGACCTCCCCAACCTCCTGCCGGGGTTCGCCGCGCGGGGCGTGTATTCCGAACGGCTCATCCTGGTCTCCGACGATGTGAGCGCCGACGAACTCCGCAGCCGCGGCCATGTGAACTTTCTCCATGCGTCGGCCCGGGCGATCCTTGAAAAAGCCGGGCTCAGCCGCGAACAGGCCCACCTCCACGCCCTGCGCATGTGCACGGCCGGTCCCTGCGGCTATTTCCGCGTCCCCGGCGGTACGATCGCCGTCGGCGGCCGGGCGAACCTTATCGTCTACAGATCCCTGGAAACGATCCACCCCGATATCGTCATTCATGGCGGACGGATCGTCGCCCAGGACGGCGCGACCGTACCGCCGCCCGCCGCATCCGCACCGGCCGGTCTAGCCGCCATGGTCCATGTGCCCGACAAGCCGGACCTGGAAGTCCCCGCCCCGTCGCCCGCACCTGTCTGCCGTGTGATCGGCCTCGTGGATGGCGCCATCGTCACCACCAACCTGCGCGAAACGCTCCCGGTCAGGGGCGGCCTCATCCAGCCCGATCCAAGCCGCAGGATCGCCCGCCTCGCCGTGATCGAACGCCACCGGGGCACCGGGAACATCGGCCGCGGCTTCGTGCGCGGGTTCCCCTTTATAGAGGGCGCCATCGCCTCGACCGTGGCCCATGACAGCCACAATCTCATCGTCGCCGGATACGATACCGCTGACATGAAGACCGCCGTTACTCAAGTGGCTCAGGCGGGTGGCGGCATGGCCGCCGTGTTCAAAAGAAAGATCTGCCTCATCCCGCTCGATATCGCAGGTCTCATGTCCTCCCGGCCTGCCGGCGAACTCATCGCCGCCTGCCGCGCCATGGCCACCTTTACGCGGGCGATGGGATGCGACCGCGACCCTTTCGCCACCCTCGCATTTTTAGCACTGCCCGTGATCCCCGTCCTCAAACTCACCGATCGCGGACTGGTCGATGTGGGCAGGTTCGACTTCGTCCCGCTGATCGTGGAATGATCAAGAGTCACAGGTCTCAAGTCGCAGGTCGCAGGTCGCAAGTCTTGTTCAGGATCCTGATGGGAACATATTATTCATGACATACGGGAGGTCATAATGAAAACCGCCTTGTGCGTCTTGACATTGTGTCTGGTGTTATTGTCCGGCGGTTGCCGAAAAATCCAGGATGCCCGCGGCGGTCCACACCTAATACCGACCGTTGATTATACGACCATAAAGGATGGGCCGATAGAGCTTGCCATCAACGAGATGGCTTCCCTTCCGGGTGGCGTGGTCATTCTGGGCGGCCAATACAAGCAAGTTGACCCGCTCCATACCGCCCTCCTGGTTTCGCGGGATGAAGGCCGGACCTGGAAAGACGCCGGTTTCAAGTATGATGCATGCGGAATACAAAACATCAGGACAAACGGCCGCACCAATATATGGGCCATCGTTACATTCAAAACCGAGGGCTGCCATGACCCATTGTTGATTTTACGCAGTACCGATGCGGGTGCCACATGGGATTTATTACCTCTGGATCTCATCGCGGACGAAACCGATCCCCTGGTGGGGGTAAGCCAATTCCGTTTTGATGACGACAAACATGGGCTGTTGACAATTGAAGGTTCCGTCGGTTTGATAAAAACATATATGACATCAGACGGCGGCAGTTCCTGGCAGAGACTTTGGGAAACCCGGCGTGACATCATTTCAATGGAATGCAGCTACAAATATCCGGATGCTGATGATGGCCGATTGCCGCCCAACGCCGCTTTATGGGTGGAATCCCTTGACTACTGCAAAATCAACCGGGTAGTGCGTGCGCGTGAGACAGAGAAATCCTTCTGCATCGAGATATACGAGTTCGGAAAAAAAGGTTGGACAGAACAGGCGCAGATTCCAAAATTCTACAAAGTTCAGGGTGCGGAACTGGTGGCCATCGAAAATCCCTAAACAGCTAATCTCCGATGACCAATCTTTGAGCAGGCCAGGGATACGGAATCATATGGAACAGCACCGGGGGTTCCTGGCCGGATCAGGCTGAACCAGGTCCGTTAGCGGGCCGGCCCCGGATCATGCGGTTTACGGGTACGAACCCGGATCGCAGGGATTCATGCTCGCCTCGACCTCCACGCCGTCGCGGTAGGTATCCCCATCGTGGTCGGGATTGTTGGGATTCGTCCCGGTATCGTTGCGATCGACAAATGTATTGGTGTTCGTTTCCACCCCGTCCCGCAGCCCGTCACGGTCGGTATTGATCGCCACCGGGTTGGTGCCGGTATTGGCCGCGCTGATCCATATCCCCGTGCGGGTTTCCACATTATCGGCCAACTTGTCTCCGTCCGAATCGGCCTTCAGGGGGTTGGGGCCACGGTTCTGCTCGGTCGCGGCGGACAAACCGTCCCCGTCGGGATCGCTGAGGTTGTTCAAGACCCCGAGGCCGCCGGCATAAAAGAGCTCCCAGACATCGGCCAGACCATCGCCGTCCGTGTTCGCATCGGCCGTGGTGGGATCGGATCCGATGATGTATTCCGTCAGGTCGGGCATCTGGTCGGCATCACCGTCAGCTGAGCCATTATGGGTGAGATCGCCGAAATGGCAGAGTTCCCACTGGTCGGCCATGTTGTCGTTATCGGTGTCGGTGCGCACGACCCGGGGGTTCAGGGGGTCGAACCCATGGGCCACCTCGTCCCCGTCGCTGAGACCGTCCCCGTCCGTGTCATCCAGGTCCGGCCGGGTGTCCCGCTGAAGCTCATCGAGGTTGGTGAGGCCGTCCCCGTCCGGATCGGCCGCAGGATTAACCACGCCATAACGGTTTTCAAAGGCGTCAGGCAGACCATCGTCATCGCTGTCGTCCCGCACCAGGAAGAGCTGGTACCGGCCGCCCCGCTTGATGCGCCCGATCCCCGTGGTCGCGTAGGCCGAACGGCCGCCCAATTTCACCAGGGTCGGGGTCCCGCCCTCGGTCGTGGCGACCGGCGTGACCTGGTCGTCGGCCGGGTCGGCGGGATCGGTGCCCCAGTCCCACCGGTAGAGCCGCACCGCCGCCCAATCCAGGCGCGCGGCCGGCACATTCCCGTAACAGGGGACGACCAGCACGGCGCTGGTCCCCGCCTCAAGCGCGGCATCCATGGGGTTCACATCCCATGGCGCCGATATGGCCCGCGGCGCTTCGTACGGGGCTCCGGGGCCCGGGCGCGGGACAGGTATATCGGCGGGCCGATGCGGAGCGCCCCGCTCACGGGCGCCGGAAAACACCCGGCCGGGAAGCCGATGGTGAACCCGCCCGGTGCGGCCACGGTAACGGGCGCGGCCGGGTTGACGGTGAACGCCAACCCGCGGGTGTTGAAGGCGATCGGGGTCCCGTAGGAAATGGTCATGCTGTCGTCATTACGGTTGGCGCAGATGATGTCGTCGCGTCCATCCCCGTCCATATCGCCGCAGGCCACCTGCTGGGGGTTGTCGCCCACGGGAATGAATTCGGGCGGCAGGTATCCCGTGGCACAGCCGAAGAGGATGGTGGCGTCATCCGTATACTGGTTGGTGATCACGGCATCGGGATACCCGTCACCGTTGATGTCACCGCATGCCCCGGAGGACGGGTCCTTGCCGCAGGGCACGGTGTCGGGTGTGGTATCGTGGCCGGTGCTGCTCCCCATGCTGATGGTCAGGGTGTCGTCATCCCGGTTGCCGCAGACGATGTCATCATATCCGTCGGCATTGAGGTCAACCAGGACCAGAGCATCGGGGTACAAGCCGGCCGGCAGCGACACGGGCGCCGTCGCGCCCGTACTATTGCCGTAGCTGATGGTGATGGTGTTCGATGACCGGTTGATGCAGACGATGTCGGCATACGCGTCACCGTTCAGGTCGCCCATGCCCAATTCCCATGGATAGCTCATGGTGCCGTCGGAAAGCGGGGTGCCGGCCCCAAGCCCGGTCCCCGACCCCGACCCGTAATAGACCCTAAGTACGCGTAAATAAACAAAGGTTGCAAATTGGCTGAAATCGGGTATAATTGTGGGGCATGAAGAAGACCTCCGCGCTTCAGGTGAAACTGGCCGGCGTGTGGCCGTTGCTGGACGAGCGGACGCGGCGGCTCATGGCGGCCAACGAAGCCCGCGCTTGGGGTCATGGCGGGGTATCGGAAGTGAGTCGGGCGTGTGGTCTGTCGCGCAAGGCCATTGCCAAAGGCATCCGGGAGATCGAGGCTGGAACGGCGGTGGCGCCAGGTCGGGTTCGACAACCTGGAGCGGGACGAAAGAGACTCACCGTCCACGATCCCCACTTGACAGGCCGCAAGGTGACGGATGATGAAATGAAACACATAAATCTTGATCGCCATAAGTTTCATGGCGACTGGAACTATACCATTCGGCCCAGATCATCGCAGCCAATATGATACCTTTATTTATTTACAGCGCCTAAGGTTATTGGACGATATATTGGCGCAGACCAGGTCATCGTCGCCAGCATTGTCGACATCACCCGCCACCAATTCCCAGGGCATAGCGCCCGCGGCCAGGATCACGCCGGCCGTTGGCCCGCCGGGACTGCCGTAATTGACCTGGATGTCGTTGGTCACGAACCGCGTAAAGGCGGTATCATCGAAACCGTCCGCATTGAAATCACCGATGGCGATCGCCGTCGGCAGGTTGAAGTCCAGGGGGTTCGCATCGGGAATGTATTCGCACACCAGGTGCCCCCACGGGCTGCCATAGGCGATGTAGGTCTCTTCTGTTGAGGTGCGGTTCGTGAACGCGGCATCGGCGAACCCGTCGCCGTTGATGTCCCCGCACGCCATATCATAGGCGCCCAGGGTCCGGAACGGATGGAGCGGTTGATGACCGGCCGGCCCGCCGTAACTGATGAATGCACGCTGGCTCTCATCCATGATGAGGGCATCCGGGTACCCGTCGCCATTAAAGTCGGCCATCGCCGCTCCCAGGCAGGGAGCGCCGCCGTCCACGCTGACGGGCGGCCGTGAACGGACCGGGGTGCCGTAAGCCACGGAGAATGAATCGTTGATGCCGTTGGCCCAAGCCGCATCGGCGCATCCGTCACCATTAAAATCACTGCAAATGGAACAGTTCTTTTTTCAAGATGCTGACAAGCGCGCCGACACGGATGGCCCCTACAGGAAATCCTGGCAAAAGCATCTGGTGCATGACCAATCATCCTGAAGTCCGACCTCAGAAAGGATAGCCGCCGCAGCCCATTTGTCACGCGGAAAATGCGCCAAACCCGTTCCGGAAAACCATCAGTCCACCCCACAGGGATCAGGAAATCTGAAGTGTGGAACGGGACAGGCGACCGGATGCCAAAGAACAGAAGGCCATTTCGCTTGGCCGATGCCCCTCCCCACCCGCGGGGGAGGCAGGGTGAGGGGGATGACGCGGAGCTTTAAAACCCTTTCATTGCAAATTTAACATTGGTCATTTAGCATTGCCGGACTGAGGGCGGAGGTCCAGAGGTAGGCGCGTGGCTTCAGCCCGCGTCATTGATGCCCCGGTTTGCAGCTGCGACCTTGAGTCATGGACCTTGAGCCTGCCGAATAGGCATGCGGCCTACCAAATTGGATCGATGATCCGGCCGACTTGAGCCGAGCCGGCGCTCGGCGTTCCCAGAGGACCTGCGACCTGCGACTCTTTATCTTCTCGACCTGTGACTCCCCATCCCCATGACCTGCGACTCCGCCCTCCCCGCCCTGCGACATCTGACCGCTCCATATTTAACTTGACCTTGACAGGTGGAAGTATACACTATGGGGTGTGACAGATAGAGTCATAGGCGCGGAAAAACCGGGAAAAATAGGAGTCGCAGGTTTCAGGTCATGCGGCGATGAGTCGCAGGTCGTTGGGAACAAGAGTCTCAGGTCTAAGGTCAGGTCAGGATCCGGACATGCGACCTGGGACATGAGACTTGCGACTCCGCTATCCCCCTGACTTGCGACTCTTATGCTTAAAGACCTGTGACATGCGACTTGCGACCTGTGACCCCCGACTGCAAGGAGGGAAAATGGACAAATTCAAACCTGAAATGCGGCGCATCATGTTCATACACAAGCATTTGGCCGCGGGGCGATACCCCAATTGCTCCACCCTGGCGCGGGAATACGAGGTCAACCCCCGGACGATGCTGCGGACGCTGGAATTCATGCGGAACGACCTTAAAATGCCCATCGATTACGACCCGATCCGGCGCGGATACCATTACACGGCGCCGAATTTCAACCTGCCCTTCGCGTTCATGGACGAAAGCGACCTCTTCGGCCTGTGCATCGCGGCCAAGGCGCTGGAGCAGTACCGCAACACGCCGGTCTACCGGGAAGAAGGTCTTCGGCAAGATCGATTCGCTCCTGGCGGGCAATGTGACCGTGGTGCCGTCGTGGGCCGAGGACCGGGTCTCCTTTTTCCCGGAGCCGGTGGCCGATGTGCACCCCGAGGCGTGGGACGCGGTGGCCGCGGGGCTGAAGGGCCGGCGGGTGCTGGAGATCGAGTACAAGAGCCCGCGCGCACGCGAAGCGATCTGCCGCAGGGTGGAGCCCTTGCACGCGGTGAGCTTCAGGGGCGAATGGTACCTGGTGGACAAGTGCCGCCTGCGGGGCGAACTGCGCACCTTCGCCATCTCCCGGATCCGGAAGGCGGCGGTGCTCAAAGAGGAGTTCGACCCGCCGGCGGGGTTCGACATCCGCGAGATCATGGGCAAACACTTCGGTATCATCTACAGCCCCAGGGAATACGAGGTGAAGATCAGGTTCGCGCCCCAGTCGGCCCAGTACGCCCGCGAGCGCCAGTGGCACCCGTCGCAGAAACTCACCGACCACACCGACGGCGGCGCCACCCTTACCATGACCGTCAACCACCTGGCCGAGGTCAAGCGCTGGCGGAGATGGTCCGGGAGGAAGTGAAGGCGATGGGAGCGGTGTATTTGTAGAAGTTGGTGAAAGGTAGGCGTCCCATATGATGGGATCATGCTTCAGGCGACGGGCGATCGGTTGGGCTTTGACATGTATCGAAAGCATAACTTTCCAGGAAGGTCAATTGAATGGTGGATAAAACACCGGTTCGCCCGGGCCATACCGGTCCGGTCGAGCTGTCATCCGCAGCCCGATTTTTAAGCGTCGCGTTCCAATGCGAACGGCCCTTTGATGCGACCCGGGAATTGCTCATGCAGGTGGCATTTACATCGGATTATCCAGACGAGGTCCGCACGAAGTATTTCCGGGAAGCAGGCTATTCAGTCGTTCAGGCCGTGGCGCACATCGAAAGTGGAATGGGCGGCTTTTTCAGGTTTGAGGCGCAAGTATTTGTAAGAGTGCAATACCGGGGGGATATGGTTCGCATTGCGCCTGCCGTCAGGACCGCGATCAGCAAACGCCTGGATGCACTCGCGCAGAAGCATTGTATGGACTTCGTTTCCGCCAATTTCATAGAAAACGATGAGGTACCCCTCATCCCGGGGTGGCATGGCGTTCCGGAGGAATGAACTGTAACATGGGAATCTGACGATGGAGCAACGGGAACAACCGGCACGGGGACGGGGCTTGGTGAAGCGGGATGACCCGCTGTTCACCCTGGAGGTCTTCATCGTCGACGGCCCCTTGTCCGCGAAATTCATCAAGAAGAACAAAGTCGTCTGCCGGACGATCCAGATCCGCGGTGATCAGACCCTGGAAGACCTGCATAACGCGATCTTTGACGCCTTTGACCGCGAGGAAGAGCATATGTACGAATTCCAGGTGGGCGGCAAGGGGCCATGGGACCCGGATGCCAAGGAATTTGGGGTGTCCAGGGATGACGGCAGCATTATCGTCCAGGGTTGCGGCGGCAATCAACAGGCCGGCACCGTGAACGAGACCATCGGTTCTCTATGGCTCAAGAAGGGCGACGCCTTTGGTTACCGGTTCGATTTTGGCGACGACTGGCGGCACCAGATCAATGTGGTGGATATCGGGGAACCAACCGGAAGGGGCAAGTACCCGAAGGTCATCAAACGCGTGGGCCAGAGCCCGCCGCAGTATATGGAAGAGGAATGATGACATCCCCAACAGACAAAGCGCAGATCGTCATCAGCCGGAAGGCGGCGCCCCTGCATCTCGTCACCCGGGAGATCGCTGACAACTTGACCGGGATCGATGTCATACGGCTTGTCAAAGTCACCCCCGGCTTCCTTCAGGCGTCCAGTGAAGTCAGCGGGCCACGACGGATTCCCATCACAAAGCCCGGGCATCCCAGCGCCATTGGCATATCGCTGATCGTGGAGGAAGACCGCGAGGAGGTCCAGTTCTACGAGATCACATCCGCTGTCAAGGGCTACGGATCGAGGATGGTCGAGGCGGTGCTGCGCGCCATGCCGAAGAAGTGGAAGGCCGTCGTGGTCATGGACTGGAGCGACGGATTCTGGAAGGCAATGCGGAGACGGCACCGGCGGATCGTGTTGATGTAGAAATGGACGGGATGAAGGCCGGAATCGTAACTTGTGGACTCCATTCCTGTCCGGCTATATCCGGTGGGCAACGCCAATTCATGCCAGAGATCGAGGCTATCCGGCGCGTGCATCCGCGGGCCTATGACCTGTGGACCGCGGAAGAAGATACGGCACTGCGGGCCATGCACTTGGAAGGTTTCCAGATGCCGGCCTTGTCCGGGAAATTACAGTGGACGGAAGGGGCGATCAGGTCCCGGTTGAAGCGGATGGATTTACGACCAACAACATGATGTCAAAGGAATGACATGGTACAGGAAAACATGGATGGAATACATGCCGAAGGGAAGGATCCCAGAGAAGAGAAATTGGAAATCGTCTTCCAGAAATTGAGTCAATCGCTGAAACTCCCTTGCGATGTGAGGGGGCGAGAAGATTTCCGGTGGGAGGAGAGTTACATCATCGGTGCAGGCGACCTGAAAAAGCACACCCAACTGCGCCAGACTCGGCCGTCATTTCTGGACACTTATGAACTCCTTGGGATGGAAAATGGGATCTGCTCGGAATGGATGCGGTTTCCCTTCGATATTGCCGCTTGGGTGCGGCGGAAATCCGACGGGGCGGAGTTCGTGCTGGGGCTGGTGGAACTGACGGTGGTCAACCAACGGACCAAGAATTATAAACTGCTCAATGAGTACAGTGAATGGCACGACAGCAACCGATGACAGGCTCCACATAGCATTTCAGTGCCACAAAAAGAAAGCCCATCAAATGGATAGGCCACCAGTCCGCTCAAGCAATATAAATGCCCTGAAAAAACCATCCGAGCTCCTGGCCAACATCCACGCCCGCCTGCCGGAGCTGACTGCGCTCCTGGAAGAGATGAGCAGCCACTGGGGGTACGAAGACCCGATATACAGATTCTACCATCAGTCATTCAAGGTGTACGGCCTCCAGAAGGAAACCCTGAAGATCGTCGATGCTTTGCGATCAATAGCGCCGGCGGGAACAATCTTCACCGCGATGTTCGAAGAGATCATCAAGGCCCGGAGCGAGCGGGGTGAAGTTCGAGGATGAGCACAACAAAGAGTGGTCCAAACATACCGGGCCGTTCGTAGAGGCGTTTTTCCACGCCCGGTACTTCCTGGAGATGGCCCTGTCAAGCGACAATTAGAATTGAGGTTCCCGCGACGATTAGAATTGCGGTCTCCGGGATAGAGAAAGATCGAGGGGTGAAGAGGATGCCGGGGGGGTTCCCCCCCCGGCGGCCACATTGTGATTGACACCTTTCATTTTTGCCCCCGCTTCTGGCCCTTCCGGGCGGCCTCGACCCGGTAACTGGAGGCATTCAGTTCCAGGATAATACTGTGATGGAC
>JBDREB010000121.1:0-5067 GCA_043820325.1 Planctomycetota bacterium
TACAAGGGCAGGTATTTGTCAATATAATTCCGCCATCTTTTTTGCAATCCGCTTGATTTCCAACGGCAAAAGGGGTACAATGCCGCGAGGTTTTTTTACCCGGTACCCCGCTCTTTTACTTCATTCGGCTAAAGTGTTACAAAATTAAAATGAACGGTTCCCCTACCGTTTCTTTTTCCCAGCGGCCGGCGCCGTCGTTTCCGGCACCACTTCCAGGATCTTCCCGAACGGCTCGATGCGCTTGATGCGCACGCCGAGTTCATCGCCCAGGCCGATGCTCCGCCCGAGCGCGGGTACCTGGACCCGGAACCCGGACCGGTCCATGGCGGTATTGGAGCCCAGGTCCTCGATCAGCATCCGGCCGTAGGTGAAGTATTCCACCAGCTCGATCGCGATGTATTCCTCATAGACATTGGAAACAATGCCCTTGAAGACCCGCTCCGCGGGCTGGGCCTTGATGAAACGCAGGAGCTTGATCGTCCGCAGGGTGTTTTCCGTGTCCATGGCCCGGCGTTCGTTCTCGTTGCACAGGCCGACCATCGCCGATTGCTCGGCGCCCGTCCCGGCCTCCGCCCCGGGCGGGATGGGCAGCTTGAAGAGCGTGCGGTCCAGCCACCGGTGCACGGCCAGGTCGGCGTACCGCCGGATGGGCGAGGTGAAATGCAGGTACCGGTCGAAACCGAGCGCGTAGTGGCCCCGGTTGTCCAGCGCGTAGGCGGCCTGCTTGAACGAGCGCAGGATCGCCAGGTTGACCAGGTACGACTCGGGCCGGCCCTGGGCCGTGGCGATCGTGCTGACGATGTCGCCCATGGTGGTCTCCACCGGCAGGCGGTACCCGAAATGGGCCAGGTACCGCGCCAGGCTCTCGAGTTTGCCGTGGTCCGGCTCCTCGTGGACCCGGAACGGGCCCGGGATGTTGTGGCGGATCAGGTGATCGGCCACGCACCGGTTGGCCAGAAGCATCAGGTCCTCGATGAACTGATGGCTGGCGTTGTCCACTTCAAGATCCAGCCGTTCCACCGTGCCGTCGGGACGGATCCGGGGCGCCACCTCGGGGAGGTTCAGCACCACCGTGCCCTTGGCAATCCGGTTGCGCCGCAGGACGGCCGAGACCTCGTAGGCCTCGCGGACGCGGCCCGCGTCGGGGTCGTCCTGGGCGCCGCCCAGGATCGCCTGGACCTCCTCATAGCAGTACCGGCGCCGGGAATGGATCAGCGTGCGCCGGATCTCGTAGTCCAGGATGTTGCCGTTCCGGTCCACGGTCGCGCGCACGCTCTTAGCCGCCCGGTCCACGCCGGGATTAAGGCTGCAGACGCCGTTGGAGAGCGCCTCCGGCAGCATGGGGATCACGCGATCGAGGAGATAAACGCTGTTGGAACGCGCCATGGCCTCGGCGTCGAGGGCCGTGCCCCCTTCCACATAGAAGGAGACATCGGCGATATGCACCCACACATCCCACCCGCCGGCCGGCAGGCGGATCACGGAAACGGCGTCGTCAAAATCCTTGGCCGTGGCCGGGTCGACGGTGCAGGTCCACAGGTCGCGACAGTCGAGCCGGTCCTTGTGATCGATGGGACGGGCGGCCGACCGTTCGGCCGCCTCGGGCACGCCGGCCGGGAAACATTCCGGATACCCCTGCAGGGCGATCACGGCCGCGATGTCGAAGGCGGGATCGTCCACATGGCCGAAATCCTGGATGATGCGGCCCGAGACCCGGCGGCCATCGAGAGAACCACGGTCGATCTCCACCAGCACATGATGCTCGCAGGCGATCGTGACGGAACCCTCGATGCGGACCGGACCCGCGTCACCGCCCGCGTCGGGGAAGGCCACGAACCCGTCCGCGTCCCGGCGCAGGGTGGCCAGGAGGCGGTTGTTGCCTTCACGCTCGATCCGCTGAACGGTGCCCTGGAAACCGCCCTTGCGGCCGCGGCTGGGCTGGACCGCCACGCGGACCGTGTCGCCGGAATAGGCGCCCCGGGCCTGGCCCGGCGGGATGAAAACATCGGGGAAAGTCCGGCCCGGGTCGGTTACAAAACCATACCCGTCGGGATGGCGCTTGTAATTCCCGATGACTTCCCTGGTATCCGGCTGCCGGCCGCCCGGCCGGCTTTTTTTGCCCGCAGACTTCCGCCGGGACTTGTGCTTGGATCGTTTCTTCATGATGCTAAACTCCTTCGCACCGCAAAACCTGCGGCATTTTAATGGAATTGACGCGACCGACCTGTATAATCGGGTCGTTTCTGAATGGGGAACATTGATGCTGCGGTTCTTCTTCCGGCCTCTGCGGGCGGTCCTGCGCTGGCTGCGCAAGCAATACCTTTTCACCAAGCTCCAGAGCGGCAACTATGACCGGCGCTTCGAGGCCGGTTACGCTCTGGAAAAGGGATTCGGACCCTCCGCCGTGGCCGGGCTGATCTACCTTCTGCGCCACGAGAACCCGGATGTGCGCCACGATGTGGCCTATACGCTGGAAAAGATCACGGGTAAATACAACGGGGAGGATAGCCGGGCCTGGCGCACATGGTGGCGCGCCAACCGGAAGCGGGTCATTAAAAAGTATTACAGCACCCGTTGAGGCCGGCGCCGAACGCCGGTGAAATGTCATATTGATTACTGTTCAACCCCTGAAACATAATTCTTTTCGCTGATCACATTGCCACCGGGGCCGAACCAGCGGAAGGTGCCGTTACGGTGGCCTTCGGAATCATAATCGCCCTCGTAATCCTTGGCGCCGTTCTTGTAGAAGACCCAGTGGCCGACCTTCTTGCCGGCCATGTTCTGGCCTTCCGACTGCTTCTGGCCCTTGCGGTCGTATGCGATGTCGGGGCCGTCCCGATTGTCATCCCTGAATTGGATCGACCACTGTAGCTGCCCGTCCGGGTACCAGCATTGCGAGAGGCCGTTCAGTTTGTCATTGACATAGGTCTCTTCTTTCTGCTTGGCCCCCGTGGGAAAGTAGGTGACCTTGACGCCGGTGCGCAGGCCGTCCTTGTACAGGGTTTCCGTTTCCTTGCGGCCATCGGGAAAAAAGACGGTGTCCATGCCCTCTTTCCTGCCGTTCACGAACTCAACGGTCTCCTTGGGCTTGCCATCCGGGAACCACATGGGCGCCGGGCCGACCTGGCTGCCCATTTCCCAGCGG
The DNA here is from genome assembly GCA_043820325.1 of Planctomycetota bacterium. Classification (GTDB taxonomy): domain Bacteria; phylum Planctomycetota; class JBDREB01; order JBDREB01; family JBDREB01; genus JBDREB01. The sequence continues at coordinate 3,146 of JBDREB010000121.1, forward strand.
TACTCGTATTCCTTCTGACCATTCTGATACCACGCGGTCTCCATACCGTGCTTGATCTCGCCCTTGCAGTTCAATTCATAGTTCATCTGCTTGTTCTCGAACCAGTGCGTGACCTTGATCCGGGTGGTGCCGTCGTAGGTCTCGACCGCCGCGGGCCAGCGGCTGGGAAAGTATTCGAGCATCTTTTCATTGGTGCCCCCGGTGGTGAAACGCGCGGTTTCGTTCTGGCCCCGGATCTCTCCCTGGCCCTGGAACTCATAGGCCTTATTGCTGCAGCCTTCCACGGCCATCAGGATCAGACCGACGGCAATGACCGACACGAGAATGCGCTTGGTATTCATGGGGGTACTCCTTTGGGATTCTCTTAACATATTCAAACTGATTATATAAGCCATGACCGGTTTTGCAAGTAAATTCCCGTGGAAATCCGCACGCATCATACCCGGACCGTCAATTCCGCGCCCGCCGGACCCACGGGAACATGGACCACCGGCACCCACCCCGATGGATGCGTATGCCGATCGGTCTTGAGATTGTAACAATCCCAGGGCTTGTACGGCCATACCAGCATGGCATCCTCCGGCAGCGACATACGGACGGGGCGGCCTTCCGCGGCGGGATCCGCCCCCGGTCCCCGCGCGGGCGCGAAGACGAGCGCCCCGCCCAGGTCGGCGCCGTTCAGCACAAACGGCGCTGCGGTGACCGCGATCGCCCGCCCCGAAGCGTCGTGGAAGCACCCTCCGAACCCCACCGCCGGCTGCAGCGCGCACATGACCGGGTATTCGGCCAGGCGGGCAGCGGCCGACAATCGGATCACGGCGGTATGGTCATCCGCGAACGCGATCGCCACCGTCCCCTCGAACCCCCGGTAATCGCGCCAGAGCCGGAACCCGTCGCCCCGGGTCTCCAACCGGCCGGCACCCGGCAGATGGACCCAGACGGGCGGGACCGGTTTGCCGTCAAAGGTATCGAAGCGTTTGTGGAAGGTGGCCATTTCAGGATCGTTCTTGCCGTGGTTCCCGTTCAGGATGGTCCCCGCTTCACAATGGTGGAGCATGAACAGGTTCTGGTAGTCGAGGTTCCAATGCCCCTCCGGCCGGGCCCGGAACGGGATGTTGCATGCCGCGGCGATCCACGGCCCGCGTTTGAGCACCGCCCAGTCGTTCCGGACCGTATGGGTAAGATCACGCGGTTCCCACACCGATGGCCCGGCCGGGGCGAACCACGGCCCTGCCAGGAGATCGGTCAGGAGTTCGTTCATGGTCTCGCCCGAGACGCGGCCCTCCGGCCGCGTGCTTTCGGCCAGGTTCAGCCGCGCCACGGCATCGACCAGCGGCCGGCCCTCGGGTATCAGGCCGCAGAAGGAGGTGCGAACGAGCACCGGGAGGCGGCCGTTACGGCCGTCCATCAACCCGGTGGACATGAGATCAGGCAGGGTGTTGACCACATGGAACCGCGCCGCGGCCCGGAACCGTTTCAGCTGCCGGTCCATTCGGCCCAGGTCGATCGCCGCCCGCAGCAGGCTGTTGGCCGTGAGACTGTTATACCCCTGGGCCGGGCCGTCCGATTCGGGCCAGTAACCGCCATCATCCATGTAAGCCATGAAACGGTCAAGGTATGCCGCCAGCCAACCCTCGAAGGCCGGACCGCCCGGGTCCATCCCCTGCCATCCCGGGTCATCCCGGAACACCCGCGCATACGCCGTCAGTCCGCTCAACTCGATCGTCAGATGGTTGGTGCCATAGCCCACATTGGCCGAGGAAAAGACGGTCAGCCGCTCCCGTTAAGGTAGGACGCCCGGTTACCCGGACGCCCCCTCACAGATCCCGGCGTGCGGTATTCCCGCACCGGGCTCTTCAGAAACGTTCGCTTCACGCAGAGCTAAGAGAAACACTGCACTGGCCGAAAGGCTTCTCCATAAT
>JBDREB010000122.1:0-3731 GCA_043820325.1 Planctomycetota bacterium
GGCCTTGTATATGACCGTACCGTCGTCTTCCGCGCTGATCCGGCCCGCCGCGACCGGAGCCCTTACCATGTAAGCCAGCAGGGTTTCTAGGCGGGTGCGGGTGGGGTGGTCGGCGGATACATCGGGGGCCAGCGCCGGTCCGATGTCGGCCCCGAAGCCGGTGTGGTTCCAGGAGAGAATGTTTTCGACGATCTCTTCGCCTATGGCCCCTTCCCTGAGGAGCATCTTCAATACCTTGTGCCGGAAAAGGCGACTGCGAGAATACGGCCGAAATATCAGGCGTTGGCGTCGTCCGCCTCCTGGATGCCATGCGGGACATAAACAACAAAGCCCGGTTCTACCAGGCCTCAACCTCCGAACTGTACGGCGGCGTGACACAGGGCCTGCTCAATGAAACCACCCCATTCCACCCCAGAAGCCCCTATGCCTGCGCCAAGGCATACGGATTCTATATAACCCAGAACTACCGCGAAGCCTACGGCATGTTCGCCTGCAACGGGATCCTGTTCAACCATGAGTCCCCCCGCCGGGGCGAGAACTTCGTCACCCGCAAGATCACCCTCTCCATGACCCGGATCAAAAAAGGCCTGCAAGACAAACTGACACTGGGCAACCTGGACGCCAAAAGAGACTGGGGCTTCGCCGGCGACTATGTCAAGGCCATGTGGCTGATGCTTCAAGCACCCCAAGCCGATGATTATGTCATCGCCACCGGCGAAAACCATTCCGTGCGGGAGTTCGTCGAAAAAACCGCCCAGATCCTTGAGATCGAATTGCAATGGACCGGCACCGGCGCAAAAGAAAAGGGGATCGACCGCACAACAGGGAAAACCATAGTTGATATCAATCCCGTATATTATCGCCCTTCCGAAGTCGATCACCTGCTGGGAGACTGTTCAAAGGCAAAGAAAGCCCTGGGCTGGCAACCGGAAATGTCGTTCGATGCGCTTGTCCGCACCATGGTCGAGTCAGATATGGCACTGGCCAACCATTAATTCGGCTGGTGTTATCCGATATTTCCTCCGATCCAACCGAGGCGTTCCCAGGTCCGCCCCCGCTGTTGTAGGGGCGGGTCTGTGACCCGCCCGTCTTCGTTCCAGCCCGCGATCCGTGCAAGGCGGGCAGGTTTCAAACCTGCCCCTACGGCGGTCGGCATACGGAAACGATAACCGATGCAGGGCGACGCCGCCCGGTGCGGTCGCAGCCGGTCGAAGCCAGGAGAGGTTTACGGATGGGCTCTAATATCGGTTTCCATGTCCAGGAATCGGCCGGCAAATATTCGTATTACTCAGAACCCCGAGGGAACTTCTCCGCTCGGGGCCGCAGAAAGCGGAACCTGCCATGAACCGCAGAACCCTTTCCTCGCCGCAGGCGGCGCTCCGCCGCGACATCCTGAAACGGGTGGCTGTTGGTAGGGGCACGGCATGCCGTGCCCTTGGCAAAGTTTGCGGCACCAACCAAGGGAGATACAGATCAATCCCCGGTCCCCGCGTGCTCGGTCCGCATCCCGCCGGGAGGGGAAAAGGTGCAAAAGTACCACTGTCCCCAACTCCGGGCATGCAGTCCGATGGGCATGCGACATTGTCCCCAGCCATCGGATATCCATGGCCGGCACATCCCAAGCCGCCGGGATCCCAGTCGTGACAGAAATCGGCCATAAGCGTCCCCCATCATAATTGACAAGACCATTATACCGGCGTCAAGTAACCGCGCAAGGACTTTCCTGGGAAGCGGCCGCTCCTATTTGGCCTTAGTCACCACGACCAACATTTTGACCGGATCGCCACCGAAGATGGGTGTCTTGATATCGAATGCATCCGAGTTGTCGACGATCAAGTAATAGGTGGATTGTATCATACTCCTGGGGAGGGGAAGTGGCTGGACAGCACTTGGGTCCGCCGGCAGGGCGATCCGATTATACTTAAAGGCCACACCACTATTAAAGAGCGTATTATTTACTTCGTCCAGATATACGACATCCGCATCAGGCCCACCTATCTTCTGATAATACACCTTTATTTGCTCGGTCGAACTGGCCACCACGATAGGCAACGGTTGGCAGGTACCCTTGGGAATTATATATATGCCGCAATATAACACAGTATCCGTGCTATTTGCTACCGCGGCATCGACGCCATCAACCAGCCGGACCAGCCTCATACCGACATTGGCCCCCCTGGCATCAGCGGAGATAGCCTTTCGTTTGGCGGACCGCAGTTCGGCTTCGCCCTCGTTCCAACTGCCGCCCCTGACGACCCGTTGGTCCTGGCGCCGAGGGGGGCCCATGGGATCGGCTGCCGGACTGTCGCCATAATAATCCGAGGCATACCAATCGGCACACCATTCCCAGACATTACCGGCCATGTCCTGTAGCCCGTTTTGATTACACGGGAAGGAGCCCACAGGTGCGGTTTCCTTGTAACCATCGGAATCCTGCCACCCGGCCAGCCGTTTGCCGGTCAGCTCAAGCTTGTCAATCTTCAGATAACCACAGTAATTGGCCATTTTCTCAATCCCGGCGCCAGCCTCATCCCCAAAGTGGTACCTTGAGCTGGTCCCTGCCCGGCATGCGTATTCCCATTGGGCTTCGGTGGGCAGGCTGTACACCTTGCGCCCTTCCTTTTCGTTCAACTTGTCCACAAACTGTTGGGCTTCATCCCATGAAATATTTTCGACGGGATGGGCCTCATTGCCCTGGCTCTTCGAAGGATCTATACCCATGACCAGTTTCCACTGGAATCGCGTGATCTCCTTGCTGGACATGTAGAAGGGTTGTGTGATTTTAACCGGATGCTGCGGTTTTTCGTCCTCGCCAGCCTGATCATCGAAGGAAGGACTGCCCATTTGGAATTTCCCGGCCGGGATCAGGACGAACTGGATGCCCGAATCGTTCTGGAACATGATGGGAAGTTTCTTCTCATGGGAGACGGCATCCTGGCTGGGCCGCGCAATAAAATGATAGGTATGATCCACCTGGGTCAGGCTCAATGCATTGGCCCATTCGGTCAATTCCGCACGCTCACTATCTTCATGGGCTTTGCGCACCTTTTCCTCGAAGGCCTGTTTTTCGCGAGCAAGCTCCTCTGGGGTGGGGCCCGCGGGCTTTTCCGCAGCCGCCGGTTGCACCGCCGGTTGTGGCGCCGGCTTGGGTGCTGGCACCGCAGATACGGCCTTGGTCCCAACAATCCCAATTTCCATCTTGATGAAATTGGCGAAGAGGGTAACTTCCGTATTGGGTTGCAAATCGACCTTCAATCTCAACTCTTTGCCCAACGCCTTCCCAACCACCGTGTAACTCCCCGGGACCAGGTCATCAAGGACAAGCGCATCCTGCTCAACTGCCTTGACCATGTCGGTCTTGACCAATTCCGGGATATCCACATGGCATTCCTTGGGCAGGCTTTTAATGACCAACCGCCCCTTCAGGACCTCGGTCTCGGTGAATTTGTCGACCTTATGGAAGGCCACATCGTTGGCCTTGACATCGATATCGATGACGATGGGCTGCATGCCCGGCTTGATCACTTTGATGCTGTGTTTCCCCACGGGCACATCGGATATGATATACCTGAATTCCACCTGGTTTTTATACACTAGGCCCAAAACAAGCGCACTTTTAATAGAAGTGGTCGAAAACCGGTAAAACACGGGAGTCGGCATCAAGAATCACCTTAAAAGCGGCGCACACGACCGGCGCGCAACATCACGCTTCAATTATAACGCGGCCGGCG
>JBDREB010000123.1:0-3591 GCA_043820325.1 Planctomycetota bacterium
CGGCAAAGATTTATTGCATCGTCCGACAAATCTCCGGTCCTGCGAAAATTCCTCAAGGATTTGATTGAAGTCCTGGCTTTGGCTGTATAATATGTTTTGCTGTCAAGCTAGGCAGACTTGAAAATAGTGCGAAAGTTCACAGTGTACAAGTTATTTTTTCACAACTTTTATTTTTAACAAAACGGGTTATGAAGTCATCCTGCAATGACGCTGATGTTCGCAGGAAAAGACAGTCGCACGATTTTGGCGTCCGTCAGCTGACGGATTGCGCGGGGCTTGCAGTATATTTATACAGCGGCACCCCGCGCGCCGCGTATTTGCGCCAAACTTGTGCAATGCAAGATTCAGGATTTAACAAGAGCGAAAGGATGTCAAAGTGAGCAACCTGTTCATTGTCGGCGCAAAACGCACTCCGCAGGGCCGGTTGTTGGGCGCTTTAGCCAAACGGTCCGCCGCTGATTTGGCAAAAGATGCCGGTCGTGCAATGCTGAAAACTTTTGAACCAGCGGACCTGGACCAGGTGATCATGGGCAATGTGATCTCGGCCGGTCAGGGCATGAATATCGCCAGGCAAATCGGCGTGGGGCTGGGCCTCCCGCTGGACCGACCCGCCTATACGGTCAATATGATGTGCGCGTCAGGAATGCAGGCCGTGATCCTGGCGTGCCAGGCCATCCAGGCCGGGGAAGCGAACGCCATCCTGTGCGGCGGCACGGAATCAATGTCTAATGCCCCCTATCTGCTGGATCGGGCCAGGGCGGGATACAAGCTGGGCGATGCGGTCCTGTTGGATTCCATTTTGCGCGACGGCTTGACGGATACGTTTAGTGGCAAGCATATGGGACTGATCACCGAGGTCCTGGCGGATCAATATAACATCGATCGGGTGGCCCAAGATACCTTCGCCCTGCAGAGCCAACAGAAGTATGCCCAAGCTCAGGCCCAGGGTGTGTTTGCAGATGAATTGGCGCCGGTGGATAATGTGATGCAGGATGAACATCCGCGGCCCGACGTGACCCTGGAAAAACTTTCCGCGATGAAACCTGCGTTCAAGCCCGGCGGCACCATCACGGCCGGCAATGCCGCCGGGATTAACGATGGCGCCGCCATGCTGGTCGTCTGCAATGAAACCATGATAGCCCGCAAGCGCTGGACACCCTTGGCCCGCATTGTCGGATGGTGCACCGTGGGATGCGACCCCGCTCAAATGGGTTTAGGGCCAGTCCATGCAACGCGCAAACTCTGTCAGCATCTCGGTGTGAACACGGATTGTTTCGATGCAATTGAACTGAACGAGGCTTTTGCCGCTCAAGCGCTCGCCTGCATCAGGGAACTTCACTTGAATGCCGAGCGGGTGAATTCCAATGGCGGGGCTATCGCGCTGGGACATCCGATTGGAGCTTCGGGCGCCCGATTGCTGGTCCATTTGGCACACCGCATCGCCCGCGGCAAGCTCAGGAAAGCGTTGGCAACGCTGTGTGTAGGCGGCGGAATGGGATCCGCTGTCATGCTCGAAAAAGCATGATTGCTTAGCAACCTCCGCGCAGGGCGGCGGCAGGGTAGTTATGGGAAGAATCCAGCGTCGGAGGAAGGGATCGTCATGAAGCGGCGCATTGAAGTGGTCGCGTATGACCCCGGATGGCCGGGCCTTTTCAAGGCCGAGGCCGCCGTGCTGGCGGAGGTGTTCGGGGCGGCCCTGGCCGCGATCCACCATGTCGGCAGTACGGCCGTGCCCGGGCTGGCCGCCAAGCCCACGATCGACATTCTGTGCGAAGTGAAGGCCGGCACCGACATCCCCGCGTATTACCCCGCCATGGCCCGTCTGGGCTACGAGTGCCGGGGCGAATGCCTCGACGCCGTCATCCCGGGAACTCCCGGTCGCCATTACTTCCCCAAGGTCGTCGACGCCCGGCATCTCATACATGTCCATGTCTGCCACCAGGGCCACCCCCAGGTTGCCGAACTGCTCGGCCTCAGGGATTACCTGCGGGCGCATCCGGACGAGGCGCAAGTCTACGGCGCACACAAGGTCCGGCTTGCGGCGCAGTTCACCCTTGACAACATCGCCTATATGCGGGGCAAGGATGCCTTCGTGAAAAACCTGATCGCCAGGGCCCGGCAGGCGCAGGCGCGTTAAGCGCCCTCCGTCGCGAAACCGCGATGGAGGGCTGCGTTGCGCGTTGAGCGTTCGGAGACTCGCTGCGTTTAGCGGGGACTGCGTTGAAGATGGCAAAACCGGTTCTTGGTCAATTGGCGTTCGCGTTCAAGGTTTCGGAAAAAGTTTTCGATCATGGACAGCCCGGATATCAGGGATCCGGGACCTCAGGCGCCAGGAGCGTTCAAGCCGCTCCGCCGGCGTGAGCCGGATCCATTCGTCGTGCTTGAACGGCGCGAGCGCCGCCTTGTCGAACCCGTATTCCGATGCAGGTTCCCCGACCGTCATCCGGGTATGAGCGGGGGCTCGATTCCTGGCTTTCATCAGAAACCACCTGTATATGGGCAAGGTGCCGTATTCATTCAAACATCTGGCACCTTGAATGCCCAAATTGTATGCCCGTCGTGGTGCATGTCAAGATGATTCGGGCTTGACGGCGTACCCCGGTCTTGAGACACCGGGGATTTGTGGAGTTTTTACCTTGATACTGAACAAATGTCCATATAATGACCATCCCGCCGCTTACCTTCCCCCCAAGGCGGGAGATGGTGTTATATGGCTTCCCGGCACTTGGTTTCTACCGTCAGCGCCGGCCGCGGTCATCCGGGCTCTGGCAGGCCCTCGATACCCGCTTCGAGGAGTTCCAGGCGGCCTACGACGAGCGGTATGAAACCAAATACGGCCCCCTGCGACCTGTGGTTATAAAGCGGGTCCAGGAATACCTCAAGTGCGGGATCCTGGATTACGGCTTCGCCCGCGTCCGGTGCCCCGAATGCAAGCATGAATACCTGGTCGCGTTCTCCTGCAAGGCGCGCGGCTTCTGCCCCTCATGCCAATCAAAGCGCCAGGCCGAATTCGCGGCGTTTTTGACCGCAGATGTCCTTGCGCCCGTACCCCACCGCCAGGTGGTATTATCCGTCCCCCGCCGCTTGAGGCCATATTTTTTCCACCACCGCACCCTCCTATCAAAGCTGGCCCGGTGCGGGTATGAGACCGTGCGCGACCTTATCCGTGAAGCCCTTGGCGCCGATGATCGCGCTCCCGGCGCAGTAGTCAGCGTCCAAACCTTCGGCAGCCTCCTGGACTTCCACCCGCACCTGCACATGCTCGCCAGCTGGGGTGGATTCGACAAAGACGGGCGGTTCCACCCGGTGGAGGCCGTCCCCTCCGAAGAGACCGTCAGTCGCCTTTTCCGGCACAAGGTATTGAAGATGCTCCTCAAGGAAGGGGCCATAGGCGAAGAGATCGTCGAAAACATTCTCTCCTGGAACCACACCGGCTTCGGGGCCGACATTGGACCGGCGCTGGCCCCCGATGTATCCGCCGACCACCCCACCCGCACCCGCCTAGAAACCCTGCTGGCTTACATGGTAAGGGCTCCGGTCGCGGCGGGCCGGATCAGCGCGGAAGACGACGGTACGGTCATATACAAGGCC
>JBDREB010000124.1:0-8338 GCA_043820325.1 Planctomycetota bacterium
GACTTGTGCAGTATGGCGGCGAAGACATTCCTGGCGCAGTGGAGGTCGTTAATCCGGCTTGGCGTACGCTCGACCGATCAGTGGCCGACCATCGCCGGCGCTTGCGTATGCTGCGCGCGGAACTGGGCGCGATGGTTCTGACATCGAACACAACGAACAGGAACAGACGCTGACCATCCGAATCCATCGCATGGCCTGTCCGGCCCATGACAAGGCAATTGGCGCCTTGCTGCTCGAATTATCTTTCCACCATCCCGAGACCGGAATGCGGATGATTTACACTCTTGCCTGATGTGAAAATGCGCCAACCCATTTTCCGCCCGGATCAGGAAATCTGAAATTGAGCATTGTGCGGTTATCCGGTCTTGCAGGGCCCGGCCATGACCCTGCCGCCACTTTATACCCCTGTCCTGCATGTCGTTCTCTACGAACCGGAGATCCCCCAGAACACGGGGAACATCGGCCGGCTTTGCGTGGCGGCGCACGCCCAGCTCCACTTGGCGGGACCGCTGGGTTTCTCCCTGAACGCCAAGGCCCGCCGCCGGGCCGGGCTCGACTACTGGGAACGACTGGTCTGGTCGGAGCATGCCACATTCGAGGATCTGGCCGCCGGGATCCCCCGTGAGCGGCTCTATTTCTTCACCAAGACGGCCGGCCCGTCGTTGTACGACACCGGGTTCAAACCAGGGGACTACCTGGTCTTCGGCGGCGAGACCCGCGGCCTGCCCGACAAGGTCAAGGAGGCTTACGCCGACCGGATGGTGCGTATTCCCATGCTGGGCGATGTGCGGTCGCTGAACCTCGCCAATGCCGTATCCATCGCGGTTTACGAAGCCCTGCGGCAGGCGGGACAGTTCCGGGAAGGGCAAGGGTCATGAGCGCGTCAAGGTTGATGCCGGGGTTCAAAATAAAGCGGGAGTAAATATGGGAAAGATTGGGACCGAGAAAAAACCGATCATTGTTCGGGTGCAAACAGAGGAAAGAGGGCGATATGTTGCGGAAATATGCACGGAACATGGGTGGCATTACCTCATTGGTCTTGAGCCCGGCAAGCCGGAGGACATATCTGATCTGGAGAAGGCACTGAAGCCACCCTTGCCGGTTCAGTCCGCGAAGGTCGGTCGTAATGAACCTTGCCCCTGTGGCAGTGGAAAGAAACATAAGAAGTGCTGTGGTGCGAGTGGAGTACTCGAAGCCCGAATCAAGCCCTAACCGGGTCGCTCAAGAGGGACGCTCCGCTTCGCGTCGTGTTCTTTGGGAGCAGTGAACCAATGCTGTATCTGAAGTGCACAAAGGCCGTTCAGGCCCAGCTGGGTCTCCGAAAGGATGACTTCGGGCCGCCTGGTTTGACGGACACGGAACTTGGGAACTGGTATATCAATCTATTCGACCTTGAGAACCGGAAGACCTTCATTTTCATGAGTGAGAGAACATTGCTTTCTTTCGTCCTTCTTGAAGGCAAGAAGTTCGATCGGGAGAAAGTGGCCAGGGGGTTTCTGGGCGGGCTTCATCAGCTACTTGGGATCGAAGGCCTGGAACCGGAAACAATCGAACGAGTTGTGGGCCAGTACGCCAAAGGAGCATTTGCGGCCACAGACAGTCCATCGCTCGTGGGCCATATGAACAACATGGTTGAAAAGTACAGATGTTTTGTTGCATCTGAAGGCGGCCTCATGCGGAGCGATATCGGCGCTATCATTCAGCGCATCAACAGAATGCCGCAGCGAAAGCTTGGCTGGCGTACGGCAATCGAAACGGTCAAGGCGCTTTTCGGTGCGGCAGCAAACTAACATTTCCTTCCACGAGACTGGCTGCGGCAGCCCGTGAAGTCGGAATGTACAAAACACGGGGAAACCACTTTCGGCTTATGAGTTAGGGGTGTTGATACTTTTCGGTCTCATGTGGGTCGGAATCGGCACGGTTGCCGAGGCACCCGCAAGGGTATCCAGGAAAACACTTGCGATCCCGATGGTTCCGTGGTAGTATAAGAAGTCCAGTGGCGCAATGATGTTTTGATCCATACTGCATTTGGTAAGGTAACCCATGCCTGACCCCGCACGCTACCAGGACCAGCCGATGCTGCGGATATTGGAATGCTACACGCTCCACGCGATCGGATGCCTCGAAGAGGAAGAAGAGGCCGAAATGGAGGAGCTCGCACCCAAACTGCAGCCGCTCTTTGCTGCAACGGGCACATGGCTCCAGGTGATCGAGCACATCATGGAGCTCCCGCCCGATGCGCAGGAGCGCATTCGGGGTGAGTGGGCCAAGGAAAAGCAACTGGCGGCAGGCAAGAAGGGCCAACTCACTCCGCAGGCTTTCGCCGAACAGTTCGTGGATGCGAACCTTACTTGAGAATGGTCCCGGATAAGAGCAGGTTTCTATCATTATGTTGGACTCGCCAGACGATGAAAAAGTCGGCAATCTGCATCACAATTGGCGTCATACTCGTCGTCCTGCTTGCAGGATGGCGCATCGGTGAGCGGTGGTACCTACTCCGGAAAGTGAACTGTAATCCACAGGCAAAATACCGTGCAACCGTAGTTGCGACCGAACTTCAACTTGTCAATGTGCAGGTCACGCCAGGGGTGACCTGCAATGTCGGCTATGCCGAGTTCATCATTCCCAATACCTCTTCAGTGGACATGCAATCGGATGGGAGCGCGGTCGTTGGCGAATCCGATGCGATGACATTCGCGCTCCTTGCGCCGTGGAACCCTTCCGTGCCGAATGAAATCACAGCCAGGTTTAAAGACGAACTTGTCAAGTTGCCGGAAGGTCATCCTCTTCGTGAAGAGTTGGCCAAGCCGGGCCTGGACATGCTTGTCCAAGTGGAAAGGGCGGCACCCGATCCTTTCTGGAAAGCCGTATTGGAAGATCGCCACCTGTTTGCTTTCAACAATTGTCAGCTTGCGCTCAAGGGAGCAATGCAATATGGCGGTCACAGTGTGCACACATACCAGACTCCCGAGACTCGGGGTCTGATCCTGGTGGGAAAGCGGAAAGGTGATGTGAGCTGCGCCACCCTCTGCATCGAAAACCGTTCTGGAACTCAGGCCGTCGGGATGATCGCCCGTCTGCCCAATGGGAAGGTTGGTGACATCATGGATGTTTTGCCGCCGGTGGTGAAATCATTCCGCTTTATCGTCAGCGGTCTTGATTCCAGAGAACGGATCATGGAAATCATTGAAAAGGCCGGAATCCGTCCGAAACAGGACGGCCAATAAACAGGATAAGTCCAACAACTGATTGCAGTCGATGGCTGGAATACCGGCTTCAAGCACATGTTGGCTATAACACGGAACATATCAATTGGGTTCATGCGTCACGGGTGCTGGTACTTCTCCGCCTCATGCGGGTCGAAATCGGCCTTGCGGCCGGGGCAATCCTTGCGGTGGCATAGGCGGCAGGTGGTGAAGCTGACTTCACGCGGGAAGAAGATCCCGGAGACGGATTTGTTGGGGACCATGAGGCAACTGGGGGTTAAACGGACACCGATCAGCTTTTCCGTGTCGCCGAAATAGCCGAAGAGGACCCGCTGTTCCTCGATGGGCCAAACATCGATATCGCCTGACCCGGGGTTCATGGACGAAAGCTTGCCGGTCGCGAAGGTCCTGGTCAGATGGTCGACGAGGAAGGCGCGGGCCGCCATGAGGGCGTCGGCTTTGACAGCATCGATCCAGAACTGGATCAGATAGTCGCCGGCCGGATCGACCACCCGGTCCATCTCCGGGCCGCAGGAAGCGATATAGGGGAAGACCCGGTGGAGGCCGGCCAGATTGTGGGCCAGCACCCGGCTGGTGAAGGTGACGCCATCAACGGTGACCGATCCCTCGTCCTGACGGTCGATGAACGCGACCCCATACAGTGCCCGGGGTCTGGCCACGGCCTTGAGCCGGTCGAGGAGCGTTCTGAATTCAGCGGCTTCGGGTGCTTCCGCCGCAATATGCAGCTGTTCCATGAGCCGGGCGGCATCGGGGGCGAAGGGAATGGCGTCGAGGACTTTTATATCAGCCATGTGTTGTACCTTGCTGTAAGAAGTCGATAGGTTTCAGCCGACAGTTAACAGGCGCCGACGCGAACCGGTCGGAAAGTCGGAATGGTCGGAAAGTCGGGAAGCCGGACAAACCGATGAGCGCGGACGCTGCGTTGACCGTTGATCGCCCACGGACTCGCTGCGTTGATGGAAGAAGCCGGCAGTCATGAGACATCGGACTGGATTGCCCGGTCAAGCCGGGCAATGACATCATATTGCATGCCCATTCCATACCTGAGCCACTTGCAAAACCCCCTGACCGCTTCTATATGTAGTGGTTATTCTTGTTGCCGCCACCACAGACCGTGGCTTGCTCGCTGACTCTTGGGGGTTTTGCAAGTGGCTCACCTGTCAATTAGCCATATCCGTGTGCATCTGTGTGAATCTGTGGTTGCTGTCATTTTCTGTCATCTTCCCCGTACAATTATCCGTAGAATCTGTGGTTGCTGTTTTCATGGTTTCTGTTCCGATCCGGGCCGGATCAGGGTGGGCACGGCTCTGATCGTCTTGATCCGCCAACCGTCCCCGGTGCGGACCAGTTCGGCCGCCGCTTCGCGGGCCTCGATGCCTTCGATGTCCGGGCCCGTGGCCGTGACCGTGGTGCGGACCGAGGCCGTGTCGCCGGTGACGGTCACGGTCACATCACGGAACGAGACGGTGAGTTCTTTCACATACTGGAAGGCGGCCGTGTAGGCGGTCGTGACATCGCCGAGGCCGCGCATGCTGTGGGCGGGCGGCCCGGGCGCGACCTCGCAGTCGTCGGTGAAGATGGCCCGCAGACCGTCGTGCTTGCCCGAGAGGGTGAACGGGCCGTCGCCGGCATCCTTGGAAACGGTCCGGGCGAGACGGTCGAACATCCTTCGGATCTGCCGCTCGTCGCCGGCCGGCCACAACAGCCATACCAGGACCACGGCCGCGATCACGGCCGGCGCGATGATCCGCCCCCGTTTCAAAAGAGGAGCCCCCCGGCGATCTGGTCCCGGGTGGCATACCCGAGGGTGTGGAATTCCATGGGCATGGAGCGGTTGTCGCCGGCGATGAAATAACTGCCCGGCGGCACGATTGTCGGCGGCATGGTCCACGCGCCGCCCTGGAGCGTGTAGGGTTCGGCGGCGACCGTTCCGTTCAACAGCAGCCGGCCGGACTGGAATTCAAAGGTATCGCCCGGCAGGGCCAGGACCCGCTTGAGGAACATGATGCTGGAGCCGGTCAGGCGGACGGCCACAATGTCGCCCCGGGCCGGGGTCCGGTCCCCGGAATATCGCAGGGTGTTGATGAGGATGAAGGATCCGTTATGGCAGGTGGGTTCCATGCTGTCGCCTTGGACCCGGGCGGGCAGGAAGAGGAATTTGCAGACCACGATCAGGACCGTGGCGATGATGACGGTGCATATCAGGGTGCGTTTGGGCGATGTCCCGATCAGGAGGCGGCGCAGGAGGGTCGGGGCCGCCTTGGCGGGTGCGGTACCGGGGGACGATCCGGTGGGGCTCATGGATCAGCCTTCCTTGACGGCATCCGCCAGGGCTTTGAGATTGCGCCAGGGTGCGTCCAGGGGCACGGCGCACTCGGGACCGATGATATCGATGCCGGCCGCGATCTTGGCCCGGACATCGGCGCGGACATCGGCGGGTTTTCCGTTGCGTATGACGGCGATATTGCCGGTCCCGCCCATGAGCGCCAGGGTCGGGCCGGCGAGTTGGCGGGCGCGTTCGGCCGGGACCTTGGAGTCGAAATGGAAACAGGGGATGCCGGTCGTGGCGATCATGGGGATCCGGTCGGCCGTATCACCGCAGATGTGGAGGATGAGCGGGCACGGTATGCGCGCGGCGAGCTCGGCGTGGACATCGCGCAGGAAGTCGCGGTAGGCCTCGGGGCCGCACAGGTCGCGCGTGGCATGATCGGCCAGGCAGATGGTGTCGGCACCGGCCGCGATCTGGGCCTGAGCGAATGTGACGGTGATCTCCTTCAGGACGGTGATGGCGGCCCGCACCGCGTCGGGGTTGAGGAGGGTCTGGACCAGGAATTCCTCCACACCGTAAATATGGTAACCGAGGGTCCAGGGGCCGAAGACCTTGCCCACCACGGCCGCGGTGCCGCCGAGTTCCCGGCGCAGAAGGCGCAGGGCTTCCAGGGGCGTGCGGCAGGCGGGGTGGTCGAGCCACCCGGCGGGCGGTACAAAGGGCCGGTCGAACGACGCGATGGGCGAGTGGCCGTCGGGCATGCGGCCGGGCGTGCCCCAGTCCATCCTGCAGCCGAGGGCGGCCGATTCGTGCCAAACACTGAAGAGGGGCATCACATTATCGAATCCCAGCACGGTATGCCCGGCACCGGCCAGGCGCACCATCACGGCGGGATCGAGGTGCGCCTCGGGGAACCGGGCGCCCACATGCTCCATCAGGTCGGTGGTCACCACCGATGTGGCGCTGCCCGTCGCCGGCCGCGCCACGGGCCGGCGATGGAGGGCGGCAAGGAAGATGTCACGCGGTTTCATGGCTGGTTCCCGCTCCGGGGAGTGGCGGGCGGAAGGCCGCGGATCTGCCGGGACCATTCCCGGCCGTCGGCGCCGAAGGCGCTCCGGTCATTGATGCGATAGCGCGCCCGGGCTTCGGCGATCGTTCCGGACACATCGATGAGCCCGAGTTCGAGGGCCAGTTCGTCGGCATAACCGGGAAGCAGGACCCGGTGATCGGGGAAAAAGCCCGTGCGGCCGAGTTCGCGCAGGTGCCCCGTGATGTTGGTGGTGCAGGTGTTGGTGAGCGTGTTGTAGAATTTGGGCGCCGCCGCCAGCCGGGTGGCGCGCTTGAGCATGGCCGTGAACAGGGCCCGGATGCGTTCGGGTGCGGCTTTGACGGGGTAGAGGTAGACCGGGTTGCGGCGGATGTTGGCGCGCAGGCCGATAAGGTCCCGCTCGTCGCCGATGACATACATGATCTCATAATTCCGGAAGAGCCCGCGCAGGGCGGAGAATTCCTCGCCGCGTTCCCGGCGGATCTCCACGGAGATGGCTATATGATCGCCATCGGCGAAACCGAACGAGATCAGCGTGTGGGCTGGGCCGCGCCAGGCATCGAAGGTCTCCACCATGAAGTCGGCCGAGACGAGCGTATCCAGGTCGAACGACCGGTCATACCAGGCCACATCGAGATCCGTTTCGGTCCGGTAGACGGTATGGCGGATATTGCGGATGGTGATCCGGCTGCCGGACTGGGCGGCTTTTGGCAACATCACCTGGTCCGGGCTCCAATCCCGATCCAGGGCCGGTTGCTGGAACGACCACAGCAGGGCGACCACGGCCGCCGACGCGATCAGCGTATAGGGTTTATACCGGCGATGCACGAGCACGAAGACCGCACCCAGCAGGCAGAGCCAGGTTCCGGCCGCGAAATGGCGGGCGATCGGCGGCCAGGCCGCGAACCACCACAGTGCGCCCAACCCCCACAGCCAGCCGGCCACGGCCGCGGTCCAGAGGCCGCCGCGTCCCGCCCTGGGTAGGAAGCGCGCCATCCGGCCCGGGCGGCCGGGCGGGTGGGCCGATGCGGCCGGGGGTTGTTCGACGGTCATGCGTTTGCCAGGTCCTTGACGGCGGTGATCGGCACCAGGTCCGTATCACCGCGCCGGGCGGCGAGGTGGCGGGCCATGACCAGGGAATTGCCCGTGGAAGAGGACCAGTAGATAATCGTGCGCATGGCGTTCCTTTGCAACAGGATCATGGTGCGGCCGAAACGCTATTGTATCATACCTGATGCCTCGCGTCAAGCGTTTTGACGCCGGGTATGTCCTTGAGCCTATCCGAAAACCCCTCCTGGCTTCCGCCTTCGTCAGAGCACTATGGCGGACAGGTCGGTCGGCTGCGGCGGCCCGTTCGACCTTTCGACTTCGCTCAAGGTCGTGGACTGGCGCTCAGGGCCTTGAGTCATATCGAAGGGCGCCGGGCTGTGTCGCCCTGCATCGGCTATGCGCTCTGCTCTCGGCATAGCCTGCTTCGGGCTTCGGGCCCGGTCCGTTCGACCTTTCGACTTCGCTCAAGGTCGTGGACTGGCGCTCAAGGCCCTGAGCGGTGTCGAAGGGCTTGTCCTCGCACAACCTCGGGCCTACGGATAGGTTTTCGGATGGGCTCTTAGTACACCGCCTCACAATTAAGGGGCCAAATCTCAATCATCAATAACGACCCGATTCCGGAACGCTGGTTCATGCCGGATCTTGTTTGGTAGGGGCACGGCATGGCAATGCGGAGAAAGATGATGTGCCACGAAGTCACAAAGACACTAAAGGGTGCGGGTTTTGATCCGAACCCGACCCGGA
>JBDREB010000125.1:0-7565 GCA_043820325.1 Planctomycetota bacterium
CTCCAGTCCCCGCACCATGACATGATGCAGGGCCTTTCGACTCCGCTCAAGGTTTTCAACGCCCTCAAAATCGATCCGTGCTCTTCGTGGCATGCCTTACATGATATCCACACCGGAGATTTGTCAAGTGTTTTTATCGGAGATAAAGTGCTAAAGTACCACTGTCCCCTACTCTTTGCAACCAATAGCCATCAGCATAACAGACACGAAGACCGTGATAAGCACCTGATGAGAGCTTGATCGCTTTATCCCTTGGAAAGGTTTATTGTTTGGCATGTAGCCGGCTCCTTTCATTGTCAAACGATTCCTCCATATGTTGGAGAATACCCGTGAAATATACGACATCTACCATGGGATCAAGATGGACACCTTGTGTCCCAATAAAATCGGCCCTAAACTTTGCCAATGTCTTAAAAAACATGACGGATGTAGATGACAAGCAGCGCGAAGATATCAAGCATTGTAAGCAAGTGCAGGGGAAAGATGATCATCATGATGACTGGTGGTCCTGATGGTTGCCATGCGCCGGAGAAACTGGATGCCATCATTCCGAATATGGTACACATGAAGAAGATCATGTAGACGAACGGCCATACCGTGAAGATGGCCAGTGTGATAGCTTTGCCTTTACTCATTTTTCCATCCTTTTCACCCGCACTTATAATGAGAGCAAACCTCTTTTCTCTCGGACCCATATTCGCGGACACACAAAATAGTACCACATGAGCACCGGAAGTGCAAGCAGATTCCATGTTGATGTCATTCTGGCCCAGTCTTTTCCGCCGTAGGGGCAGGTTTTAAACCTGCCCGCCTTGCACGGAACGCGGGGCTGGAACGAAGACGGGCGGGTCTCAGACCCGCCCCTACCCTTTCGACTCGATGACTCGCTCAAGGTCCGTGACCTTTCGACCCTTCGACAGGCTCAGGGTTGAGAACAACTACGCTCAGGGTCCAACCCGGATAACCCAACCCCCGATCTTACCTTTGTGACTTCGTGACTTCGTGGCAAATATCCGGTAGTCCGACTCCCCGCCCTAACCCAACCCCTAATCTTACCTTTGTGACTTTGTGACTTCGTGGCAAATATCCGGTGGTCCTACTCCCCGCCCTACCCCACCCACCCTGTGTGACTTCGTGGCAAACATCCGGCCGTGCCTTTTCCGCTTGACATATACGGCGGCCGGGGATACAATGAGCGTGACCAGCAGAATGCAGATATGGAATCGTTTGATCAAGGTGCCGTTTCCACCGGTATGGATGTCAGAACCATGTGCGTCCCGGGCCCTTTTGCGCCCGGAAACGGTATGCGGCGCTTTTTTCAGGAGACCGCTGTGGCCAAGGCTGTGGTCGATCCCAATGAACTGCGCCGTTTCGCCGCGGAATTGAAACGCTTCAACGCGACCCTGCAGACAGAGATCGTGAACATCCACCGCCAGTTCAAGCGACTGGGCGAGACCTGGCAGGACCAGGAGCACGCCAAGTTCGCCGAGGATTTCGACCGCATGGTGAACGCGCTGAACCGGTTCGTGGAGGCCTCGGACAAGCAGGTGCCGTCGCTGATGCGCAAGGCCGAGGCGGCCCAGAACTACCTGGACCAGCGGTGACGCATGGCCGGCAATTCGGTCAACCTGTCGAGCCCGGAGGTCATCCGGCAGTTCCGGGGCCGGTTCATCGATTTTTCGATCGAATGCCGCAAGGAGCTGGAGAGCGTGCGGACCGATATGCAGGCGGTGGTCGGCTGGCTCACCGGGGAACAGAAAGCGCACTGGGAATCGGAACTGCGCAAGCGGAGCGAAGAAGCGGCCATCGCCAAGCGGACCTATGTGTTCATGCTCTACGACACCAGCCAGCTTAAAAAGGACCACCTTGAGGACGAACGCCAGGCGATGATCAAGACGGCGCGGCGGCGGGACGAAGCCGAGGCGAAACTGAAGGTGATCAAGCAGTGGCTGTTGACGCTCAACCACGAGGTGATGAACGACCTCAAGCCGTGCGAGGTGCTTTCGTCCTACCTGGCCACGCTGACCCCCCGGGCGGTCCACCGCCTGGACCAGATGCTGGACAACATCGACGCCTACCTGCGGCCGGCACCGGCCGGCACGGCGGGCGGGTCGGACACTCCTTCCACCGACGCGGGAGCGAAGCCATGACCCGGCTCAGCCATGACGCGGGGATCCTGAACAAGCTGGTGAAGGAACTGGAAATGGCATGGGAAGCGACCGGCCCCTACTGGCGCGACCACGCCCGGGCCGAATTCGACAAGGCGTTCATCCACGACCTGGTCCCCGATGTCATGCGCGCCGCCGATGCGGTGGGCCGGATCAACCGCCTGTTGCGTAAAGTGGTCCAGGAATGCAGTTGACGCCGGACGATCCCAAACGGCCCGACGGGGCGGCGGCCCCGGCCGATGTGCGCCGCTTTGACGCGGTTCTGCGGGAGCTGGGGGAGCGCATGAAGGCGCTCATCGCCGACCGCAAGGCGGCCGACACGGCGGTGCACGCGGTCTCGTTCCGCACGCACCAGGCGCTGGAGGGGGCCCGCGACGGGCAGGCCCGCGCGGGCGAGGAGGAGCAGGCGCGCCTGACCGCGGCCCTGGCGGCCCGGGAAAAAGAACTGGAACAGGCGCATGCGCGGCGCACGGCCCGGGCCGAGGAACTCGGCCGCACGCTCAAGGCCCGGCTCCGCGACGACCAGCACCTGGCGCAGGAAAAGCACGACCAGGACCTGACGCAGGCCCGCCAGCGCAGCGCCAAGGCGCTCGAAAGCAAGATGGCGCAGGTGATGGCCGAGCATACCTACCCCGCGGCCGGGCAGTGCGAGGCGCTGGCGGTGCAGGGGCGGAAGATCCTGGCGATGATCGAAGTGCTCGCCGACCGCCACGGGGTGGACCGCGCCGGGCTCAACAAACCGTCGGTGGTCGATTCATTGGACCAGGTCCATAAGATCGACGAAGCCGTGATCGAGGGCGCCGGTGCGGTGCGGAGCACGACCGCGGCGCTGCATGACCTCAAGCTGGCCGGCCTGACGGCGGGGCGCGCGGGCGCGATCCTGATCTACAGCATGATCGTCCTGATGCACACGGCGGGGCTGGTGTTCGCCCACCGGTTCGGCGTGGCCCTGGCCAGCCTGCCGTGGCTGGCGCTCTCCACGGCGGCCCTCTGCCTGCTGACGCCGCTGGCCGTCCGCCTGGCCCGCCGGCAGGTGCGGAGCACCGTCCGGGCGCTGTGGGTGGGCATGAACAATGCGGTCAACACCCTGGTGCGGGTCGATCGCGCCGAACGGGAGCGGGTGGCGATGGACGCCACGGGCGAGGAACGGATCCGCCGGATGCTCGCCGCCGAAAAGACGATCGAGGAGAACCTAGCCACCCGGATGGCCGCCCTGCGGCTGGCGCAGGACAGCCTGGCCGTGCGCCTGGAACGCCTGCAGAAGCGGGTGGCGGCGCGGCGCGTACGCGACCGGGAGCGGTTCGCCGTGGAACGGGCGGCCGCGGTGCAGGCAGTGGAAGAGACGCGGCGCGCGCGCGTGGCCGCGATCGAGGCCGACCTGCGCAGGGAAGAGACCGAATCATCGGCCGGACGGGACCGTCTGGTCGAAGGGCTGACAGAAGAATGGAACGGCGCCCTGGCCGATTTCAACACGCTCCAGGCCGCGGTGCGCGACGAATGCCGCCGCATCCATCCGGCATGGGATAATGCGGCCTGGGCGGATCGTCACCTGCCCTCCGATTTCCCCACGCTCGTGCCCGTGGGCGCGGCCGCGGTCGACCTGTCGCGGCTGGCGGGGGCCGAGGGACAGGAGACGGGCTTCCCCTTCCCGGCCGGTCCGGCGGCGGTGCAGGCGGCGCTGGGTTTCCCCGGAAGCGGCGCGCTCTATATCCGGGCCAACCCCGAGGAGCGCGCACAGGCGCTGGCCGTGCTGGAGAACGCGATCCTGCGGGTGTTCACTTCCTTCCCGGCGGCCAAGGTGCGGATGATCTTCATCGACCCGGTGGGGCTGGGCCAGAGCTTCGCGGCCTTCATGCGGCTGGCCGATTTCGCGGAGCCGCTGGTGACGAGCCGGATCTGGACGGAGACGGCCCACATCGACCGCCAGCTGGCCGACCTGACGGAGCACATGGAGACAGTGATCCAGAAATACCTTCGCAACCGGTACACGACCGTGGACGAGTACAACCGCGAGGCGGGCATGATGGCCGAACCCTACCGCTTTCTGGTGGTGGCCGATTTTCCCACCGGGTTCAGCGACCGCGCCGTGGAGCGGCTGGCCGCCATCCTCACCAGCGGCCCGCGCTGCGGCGTCTTCACCCTGGTCATGCACGACGGCCGGCAGAAACTGCCCGCCGCGGTCGAGGCGGCCGGCCTGCGCCGCACGGGGCTGGCACTGCGGACGGAGGGGACGGGGCTTTTGATCGACGGCGCGGGGTTCGCCGGCGCCCCCTTCACGCCCGAACCGCCGCCCGCCGCGGCGCAGATCACCGCCCTTTTGGAACTGGTGGGCCGCGAGGCCCAGCTCGCCGCGCGCGTGGAGGTCCCCTTCCCGGGCGTGGCGCCCGACGCGGCGCACATGTGGAGCCTGAATTGCGACGAGGACTTCCGCGTGCCCATCGGCCAGGTGGGCGCCGACCGCCTGCAGTATTTCGGCCTGGGCCGCGGCACCCAGCAGCACGCCCTGATCGGCGGCCGCACCGGCTCGGGCAAGTCGACCCTGTTCCATGTCCTCATCACCAACGCGGCGCTGTGGTTCAGCCCGCGCGAGCTGGAGTTCTATCTCATCGACTTCAAAAAGGGCGTGGAGTTCAAGCGCTTCGCCACTTACCGCCTGCCCCACGCGCGGGCCATCGGCATCGAAAGCGACCGCGAGTTCGGGGTGAGCGTCCTGCGCCGCGTGAACGACGAGCTCGACCGCCGCGGTGAACTCTTCCGCAAGGCCGGGGCCCAGAACCTGGCCGGGTTCCGGCGCGCCGCCACGGGCGTGGTCCTGCCCCGGATCATGCTGGTGATCGACGAGTTCCAGGAGTTCTTCACGGCCGACGACGCCGCGGCCCAAGACGCCGCGCTCTACCTCGACCGCTTCGTCCGCCAGGGCCGCGCCTTCGGCATCCACATCATCCTCGGGTCCCAGACCCTGAGCGGCATCTACACCCTGGCCAAGAGCACCTTGGGGCAGATGGGCGTGCGCATCGCCCTGCAGTGCAACGAATCCGATTCCCACCTGATCCTGGGCGAGGACAACACGGCCGCGCGCCTGCTGGCCCGGCCGGGCGAGGCCATCTACAACGACATGTCGGGGCTCATCGACGGCAACCAGCCCTTCCAGGTGGTCTGGCTGCCCGAGGAGGTGCAGGAGGACTACCTGGGCCGCGTGCTGGCCAAAGCCGCGGCGGAGGGCTGGCGGCCCGAGACGCCGCCCGTGATCTTCGAGGGCAACGCCCCGGCTGAGATCGAGGGCAACCGGCTCCTCTTCGACCTCCTGGCCCGGCCGGCCGACCCCGCCCAGGCGCTGGAGCGGGCGTGGATCGGCGAATACAGTTCCATCAAGGGCCCGGCTGAAGTGCATTTCGAAGCCGGGGCGGGCGGCAACCTGCTCATCGCCGGCCAGCACCGGGACGCCGCCTTCGCGGTGACGGCCGGCCTGCTCATCAGCCTCGCCGCCCGGCACGCGCCGGGCACGGTGGAGTTCGCCGTCCTCACCGCGGGCGACCGCGACGAATACCTGGACCATTTCAAACGGCTGGCCGCGGTGATGCCCCACGGCCTCGCCCTCGTGCCGCCGCAGGGCGTCAAGGAACTCTTCGACCGCCTCGAAACCCGCTGGAAGGGCGAGACCGCCGCGACGGGCCCCCGCACGCCCTTCTACCTGGTGGCCTTCGGCGTCCATCGCATGCGCGCGCTCCGGCAGTCGGACGAATTCGCGTTCAGCTCCGACCGGCCCGAGGGCCCGCCGCCCGGGGAACGGTTCGCCGGCATCCTCACCGACGGTCCCGAAACAGGCGTCCATTCGATCGTCTGGTGCGACGGCCTGGCCAACCTCAACTGCTCGTTCAGCCGCAAGACCATGCGCGAGTTCGACCTGCGCATCCTCTTCCAGATGAGCGCCTCCGATTCCTCCGAACTCATCGACGACGCGGTGGCCAACACACTGGGCCTCCACGGCGCCCTGCTGGCCGTGGAACACGACGGCACCATCGAGAAATTCCGGCCCTATTCGATCCCCGGCCCCGAAGTCCTGGAGAAGGTCCGCAACGCCCTGGCCCGCAAATTCGCCTGAGACCGGGAACGGCGCCTGCCCACCATCATCACGCATGCGGTCACCGCGGCCGTCGCATGCACGGCCCTGAACCGGGATGCCCGGCCCCGCCGGTTATGGCCCGTGGCGATCGCTCTTGCGGTGTTGCCCGACGCGGATGTGATCAGTTTTCCCCTGGGCATCGATTACGGGAGTTTTTTCGGACACCGGGGATTTTTTCATTCCATCTTCTTCGCCCTCGTGGCGGCGACGGCCGCATACCTGCTCTTCATGCGGAGTAACGGCAAGCTCCGGTGGCCGGCCGGCATCGCGTTCCTTACGGTCATCGCCGCCAGCCATGGGATCCTTGATGCGTGCACGAACGGCGGGTGCGGCATCGCCCTGCTCTCGCCTTTCGATGCGACCCGTTATTTCTTCCCCTGGACACCCATTCCCGTATCACCCATCGGCCTCGGCGCGTTCCTGTTCGACGACGGGGCCATGGTCATTCTCTGGGAAGCGATCATCGTGTGGCTGCCGCTATTGGCGGCACTGGTCATCTACCGGAATTTCAAGCGTCCGGCGTCACCCGCGGAGTGAGCGGCGCCCATCCGGGGACCGGTTCCCAGGTCAGTATGCCGGGTCTGGTGCCTGCCATGTTTTGCAGGGGCACGGCATGTTGCTTTGAACCCCGGGCGCCATTGGCGGCTCGGGACCGTGTCCCTATCCGGGTTCTTCCGCCCCCGTATTGCAGGCCCTGCTGAAAAAGCTTCTTGAATCCATCCACCTTCATCCTCCCGCTCCGCCTTGCGGTCCTTGTCTGGGCCGGACGCCCCAGCGGCCGCAAGGACATCTTGATGCCTTTGCCATCCAGGTAGTCCCGGACCGCCCGGTTGCCGTACAGCTTGTCCCCGGCGCCCCAGGGCGGCGGATGGCCGAAGAGCGCTTCATACCGCTCCACCTGCGCCTTGACCACCGCCACATCCGCCTCGCTGAAATTGCCATAGTCGATCCGCGCCGCCAAGAGATACCCGTCCACGTGCATCAGCGCCACCTTGGGGCCTGTCAATAATCTCGCCGAACAGGCCCTCCGCCTGCCCGTGATCTTCAGAAAGATCTGCTTCGGCAATCGTTCGGACGACGACGCCCGAGCGCACGCCGTCCTGCTCTCCCTCACCGCCACCGCCAGACGACGGCAACTGCAGATTTCCTGATCCCGGCGGAAAATGCTTTGGCACTTTTTGGCGTCAGCCAGGCGCGTGAATCAACCATAGGCCGGTTTGGGTGGTTACCGTAGGGGCGGGTTTGAAACCCGCCCTTTATTGCCGTTTCGCGAT
>JBDREB010000126.1:0-3235 GCA_043820325.1 Planctomycetota bacterium
CCCGCCCCTACGGTAACCACCCAAACCGGCCTATGGTTGATTCACGCGCCTGGCTGACGCCAAAAAGTGCCAAAGCATTTTCCGCCGGGATCAGGAAATCTGCATTTACGCCAAGATCAGTACAATGTAATATTGCTTTAGGAGTGTAAATATGCAATGCGATATTACACTATAGATGGAATAAAACATGCCTGAACCGGTCATGGTCCTGCGATCGCTGAAGTGTCCCGCGTATTCGTTCTTCCTGTTCGGGCCGCGCGGCATCGGTAAAAGCACTTGGCTCAAGGATGTCCTCAAGGGCGCGCTCCTCATCGATCTTCTGGATGCTTCCGTCTACTTTGAATTGGCACGCGATCCCCACCGCCTCGACGCCATGGCGTGCGCGTGTGCCGATGGATCATGGATCATCATCGACGAGGTCCAGAAGGTGCCGGCCCTGCTGGATGAGGTGCACCGGCTCATGGAGTCAAAACGCATCCGGTTCGCCTTATGCGGTTCATCGGCCCGCAAACTGAAGCGGGGCGGGGCCGATCTGCCGGCCGGCCGGGCCCTGACACTGAACATGGAAGGCCTTTCGGCAGGGGAATTGGGCGCGGCGTTCGATCCCGTCCAAGCCATGGATTGGGGTACGCTGCCGTTCGTCCTTCACAATCGGGACCGGGCCGCGGATATCCTGGCGGCCTATTTCAACACCTACCTCAAGGAGGAGATCCGTGAAGAGGGGTTGATCCGCCGCGTACCGCCGTTCGTACGGTTCTTGAATATCGCCGGCCAGCTTAACGGCCAGATGGTCAATGGGTCGAACATCGCCCGTGAGGCCGGTGTCGCCCGGGCCACCATTGACACATACTTCGCCATCCTGGTCGACACACTGGTGGGGCATTTCCTGCCGCCATGGCGGCCCGGTATGAAGGTGCGCGAATCGGCCCACCCCAAATTCTACTGGTTTGACCCGGGGGTGGCGCGGGCGGCGGCGGGGTTGCTCCGCGATCCGGTCGATCGGGCGTGGCAGGGGACCGCCCTGGAAACCGTGGTCTATCACGAACTTCGGGTATACAACGAGACCGCCGGCAACCACCGGCCGATCAGGTACTATCGGACGCCCGCCGGCGTGGAGATCGATTTTATAATCGAGACCGCGCCCCGTGGGACAGGCCGGAAGCCAACGGTCGTTGCCATTGAAGTCAAACGGGCGGACAAGTGGGACCGCGTATGGGACAAGCCCCTGCGGGAGCTGGGCGGGCTGCCCGGGATCCATCCCAAGCGCCGTATCGGCGTATACATGGGGCCGCGCACATACAATTTCGATGGGATCGATGTCATGCCCGTGGGGGCGTTCCTGAAAGAACTGCACAGGGGGAATATCTGGTAAGGGCCCGTAATCAAAGTATCCATTTCGACATAGGGATTCCGTCCGTAGCCAAGGCGTGCCACGCTTTTTCCCCTTGACTTTTCCGCCTGGCGCGCTATCATGCCCGTGTTCATTGGAAAGGACGGCAGGACCTGCATCTACACCATTGACCCCCACCCCCGTCCCGGTCTTTGACAACCAGTCTCCAAACGGCGGCGAGGCCGTTCTTTTCATGCTGGCCCCTCCCCACCCGCGGGGGAGGGCAGGGTGAGGGGGAGACCCAATGCCTGGTCAGATCTCCATTTCGGGCGCTTGATCAGCGGTCAGCCATAAAAAAGGCGGAAAATGATTGCAAATTCCTTAATCGAGGTATAATACGCTGTTTCCCCCATGGGTCCGCTTGTTGGAGCATGTAATGAGCGCCAGGATCAGATTGGCCCGCACCGGCCGTCGTAATTTCCCCTCTTTCCGTATCGGTGTGTTTGATGAACACAGCCGCCGCGACGGTGCGGTGATCGAAGTACTTGGCAGCTATGATCCCAAGGCCAAGGATAACGATAAAAAGGTCACCCTCAACGATGACCGCGCCAAATATTGGCTGAGCGTGGGCGCCCAGCCCACGGATACCGTCCGTAGCATCCTCAGACGCAAAAAGCTGCTCTGATCGTTCCGTCCCGGCCCGCGCCGGGGGAAGGTGAGCGATGACGATCCGATTCGATATCATCACCCTGTTCCCGGCCATGTTCACCGAGGTCCTGGGTGACAGCATCCTCGGGAACGCGGTGGAAAAAGGCCTGGTCTCCTTCCATCTCCACAACCTCCGCGACCACACGGTCTACAACCACAAACAGGTCGATGACCGTCCCTTCGGCGGCGGCCCCGGCATGCTCATCATGCCCGACCCCGTTTTCCGCGCCGTGGAGGCCATCGAACCCCTGGCGCCCGTCCCTGCACGGCGGATCATGCTCGCGCCCGCCGGCCGCACCTTCAACCAGGCGGTCGCGCACGAGCTGGTACGCGAGGAACGCATCCTGCTCCTCTGCGGCCGGTATGAAGGGTTCGACCGCCGCGTCAACGACGGGCTCAAGTTTGAAGAACTTTCCATCGGCGACTTCATCATTTCGGGCGGCGAACTCGCGGCCATGGTCGTGATCGAAGCCGTCACCCGCCTCGTGCCCGGCGTGCTGGGCAATGTCGAATCGAACCTCAAGGACTCCTTTTCCGAGGAACTCGACGGCGTGATCGAATACCCCCAGTACACCCGTCCGGCCGAATACCGCGGCATGACCGTACCCGATGTGCTCATCTCCGGCGACCACGCGAAGATCGCTGCCTGGCGCCGCGAGCACACGCGGCCGAAATAGGACTCACCGCAAAGCAAAGGGGCTCTGGTTCCGATCAAGAGCCGGACTCACCGCAAAGACGAAAAAGGGGCTTGGGTTAAAGGCAAGGAGGGGACTCACCGCAAAGGCGCAAAGGTCGCAAAGGGTTATGAACAAGCATAAAAGATGAGGCTATATCAAATGGAACATGAAATATAGAGGATGAAAAACAACCATTTCGGTGGATTGGATTCCCAATTCCGGTCCTCCGTTTTAACCTTTGCGAACTTTGCGTCTTTGCGGTGAATTCTTTCCGAGCAATATAATTTCCCTTTGCGGTTGTGAACTTTCGCACTTTTTAACGCCCTCGCTTAACATGGCCCACGCTTCAACTATACCCTCAAAACCGTAAAATTCAACGAGATTTTCTTGCATTTCAGGTGATTATGTGTCATACTATCTGATAGTGGTATCACAATCATATAAGGAGGTTCGTATGCCACGGACATCGAAACCGGACGCCCCCCTTGTTGCCCGGGGCACGGTCATCAAGCTGCGGCGG
>JBDREB010000127.1:0-6183 GCA_043820325.1 Planctomycetota bacterium
AAGCATCTGGTGCATGACCAATCATCCTGAAGTCCGACCTCAGAAAGGATAGCCGCCGCAGCCCATTTGTCACGCGGAAAATGCGCCAAACCCGTTCCGGAAAACCATCAGTCCACCCCACAGGGATCAGGAAATCTGAAAGGACACAAAGGAAGAAAAGTGTATGGTTGGCGGAGTACTGCAGAAATACTGTTCCGGAATCCGGCTTTCCGACTTTCCGACCGTTCCGACTTTCCGACCGCCTGCCGTGGGCACAAAGGACACAAAGGAAGAAAAGTGTATGGTTGGCGGAGTACTGCAGAAATACTGTTCAGGAATCCGACTTTCCGCTTGCCCTCCGAAGCGCTTTGGCGAAGGAGGGACCGTTCCGACTTTCCGACCGCCTGCCATTGATCTCATGTGGCGCTCCGTCCAGGTTGTTCCTCGAACCCCCGATCCATGGCGAACTTGTCCTCCATCGTATCCACGGGCGGGATCGGATAGGCGCCCGTGAAGCAGGCTGTGCACCAGTTGTCGGGCCGGGCGGAGCACTGTCGCAGACCCTCCGGGCTGATGTAACCCAGGGAATCGGCGCCGACGAGGGTGCGGGTCTCATCGACCGAGTGGCCGGCCGCGATGAGCTCCTTGCGCGTGGGGAAATCGATCCCGTAATAGCAGGGGAACCGGCAGGGCGGCGAGGCCACGCGCATATGGAGGCCGGCCGCGCCCGCCTGGCGCAGGCAGTCGAGGCGGCTCTTGCAGGTTGTCCCGCGGATGATCGAGTCATCCACCACCACCAGCCGCTTGCCGGCCACCTCCTCGCGGATGACATTGAGCTTGAGGCGCACCGACTGGACGCGCTGTTCCGGGCGGGGCTGAATGAAGGTTCGGCCCACATAATGGTTGCGGATGAAGCCGCGGCGGAAGGGGATCCCCGCGGCCTCGGCGTACCCGATGCCGTGGGAGTTGCCCGAGTCGGGCACGGCGATGACCATGTCGGCCGAAGCCGGGTGCTCGGCGGCCAGGCGCGCGCCCAGCCGGCTGCGGAACATGTGGACATTTTCGCCGAAGACATTCGAGTCGGGGCGCGCGAAATAGATCATCTCGAAAATGCAGTGGGCGGGCGTGCGCTCCTCGGGCGGGACAAAGAAGGCCGATTCCACGCCGCGGGGCGAAAAGGTGACGATCTCCCCCGGTTCGACATCCCGCTCGTAGGTCGCGCCCAGGAGGTCGAAAGCGCAGGTCTCGCTGGCCACGATCCAGCCGTCCTCCAGCCGGCCGATCGCAAGGGGCCGGAACTTGTGGGGGTCGCACGCGGCGGTGAGGGTGTCGCGGGTCATGAAGAGGAAGGCGTAGGCGCCCCGGAGCTGGGTCAGGCAGTAACCGAGGTTGGTGGCGCCGCGGCCGAGGTTCTTGGGCCGGGCCAGCAGGTGGAGCACCACCTCCGAGTCGGTGCCGGTCTGGAAGATCGAACCCGTGTTCTCCAGTTCCTGGCGCAGGGTGCGGGCGTTGACGAGGTTGCCGTTGTGGGCCACGGCCATGAGCCCCTGGGCGTAGTCGACCACCAGGGGCTGGACATTCTGGGGTTTGTTCCCCCCGGAGGTGGAATAGCGCACATGACCCAGGGCGATGTGGCCGGGCAGGCCGGAAAAGTCGGCCCCGGCGAAGACATCGCCCACCAGCCCCAGTCCCTTCTTGCTCCGGACATTGATCCCATCGGAGGCGACGATGCCGGCGCTCTCCTGGCCGCGGTGCTGGAGGGCGAAGATGCCGTAATAGGCCAGGAGGGCGGCCTGGGGCACGCCGTAGACGCCGCACAGGCCGCAGGCTTCCTTGAGTTCGGGGGTCATGGGGTTCCTTTCTGTGCGATCGCGGCCGTGCCGGCGGGTTTCGACTGGAAGGCGATGGCGGCGCGCACGAAGTCGGCGAAGAGGGGGTGGGCGGCGACGGGGCGGCTTTTGAACTCGGGGTGGAACTGGCAGCCCACGAACCAGGGGTGGTCGCGGATCTCGACGATCTCCACCAGGTGCTGGGTGGTGTTGACGCCCGCGATCGTCAGGCCGGCGCGCTCGAGCCGGGCGCGGTAGGCGTTGTTGAACTCGTAGCGGTGGCGGTGGCGCTCACTGATGCAGGGGCGGCCGTAGGCCTTGCGCGCGTGACTGCCGGCCGCCAGGCGGCAGGCGTAGGCACCCAGGCGCATGGTGCCGCCCTTGGCCTTGACCTTGCGCTGTTCCTCCAGGAGGGCGATCACCGGGTGGGGCGTGCGCGGGTCGAGTTCCGTGGTATTGGCGCCGGCCAGCCCGGCCAGGTTGCGCGCGGCCTCGATCACCGCGCACTGCATGCCGAGGCAGATGCCGAAGAAGGGAACGCGGCGCTCGCGGGCGTAACGCACGGCCTTGATCTTGCCCTCCAGGCCGCGCTGGCCGAACCCGCCCGGGACCAGGATGCCGGCCGCGCTTTCAAGGAGCGCCTCCCCGCCCGGCTTGGCCACCTCCTCGGCCGCGACCTTGATGATCTCCGCCTTGTACCCGGCGGCGAACCCGCCGTGCATGATCGATTCGTAGATCGACTTGTAGGCGTCCTGTAGTTCGGCGTACTTGCCCACCACGGCGATGGGGACCGTGCCGGCGGGGTTGATGACCGCGTCCAGGAGCTTCTGCCAGGCCTTCAGGCGCGGCCGCCGCACGGGCAGGTGGAGCTTGCGGGCGATGAGCTGGTGGACATTCTGGTTCATGAGCACGAACGGGACCTCGTAAATGGAATGGTCCACATCCTTCTCCTCGATCACGCACGGGTATTCCACATTGCAGAAAAGGGATATCTTTTTTTTGATGTCATTGGAGAGATGCTTTTCCGTGCGTACGATGAGGAGGTCGGGGATGATGCCGATCTCGCGCAGGCGGCCGACGCTGTGCTGGGTGGGCTTGGTCTTGAGCTCCCCCGCCGCCTTGATGTAGGGCACCAGGGTGAGGTGGATGTAGCAGACATTGTCCCGGCCGGCCTCGAGGCCGAACTGGCGGATCGCCTCGAGGAAGGGCAGACCCTCGATGTCGCCCACCGTGCCGCCGATCTCGGAGATCACCACATCCACATTGCGGCCGGCCGCCCTGCGGATGCATTCCTTGATCTTGTTGGTGATGTGCGGCACCACCTGGATCGTGCCGCCCAGGTACTGGCCCTGGCGCTCGGCGTTGATCACCGCGTTGTAGATCCAGCCCGCGGTGAAGTTGCTCACGCGGTCGGCCGGTACACCGGTGAATCGCTCGTAATGGCCAAGGTCGAGGTCGGTCTCCGTACCGTCGTCGGTCACATAGACTTCGCCGTGCTGGTAGGGGTTCATGGTCCCCGGATCCACATTGAGGTAGGGGTCGAACTTCTGCAGTTTGACCCTGAGGCCCGCTTCCTGGAGGATCAGGCCGATCGAGGCCGCGGTCAGCCCCTTGCCCAGGGAGGAGATCACGCCGCCCGTTACAAAGATGTGTTTAGCCATTGTCTGCCCTTTACTACGAGGACTACCCGTCGTGAACTCCGTTACGGCATTGCCGTGCGATGCGTGAATTCGATGAAGGCCGCGTGCACCCGTTCCGTCCGGCGTGCCAACTCGGCGCCCAGGTCGTCGGCCGTGCCCGAAGGCGGCGCGTGAGTTCCTCCGTGACCAGGCGCACGGCCGCGTTCACCGCCAGTTCGGCCAGGGCCGTGAGCCGTGCGGCCAGGAGACGCAGGTCGGTGCCGCTCAGGATATGGTCCAGGTCGATCAGGAAGATCTCCCGGTCCCGGAAAGCGGTGA
Source organism: Planctomycetota bacterium (assembly GCA_043820325.1). Taxonomy (GTDB): domain Bacteria; phylum Planctomycetota; class JBDREB01; order JBDREB01; family JBDREB01; genus JBDREB01. The sequence goes on from JBDREB010000127.1 coordinate 3,767, forward strand.
GCGCTTCCTGGCGGTCGGCGGCCGCGGGCGCGGCGGCCAACGCCACGGCCAGGCGGGCGGCCTGGCGGTCGGGCGGATCGACGAACGGGCGGCCCTCCACATGGGGTTCCAGGACCGGCAGGAGCGTCGCGTACTGGAGCCGGATGAAATCCTCCCACATGAAATCGCTGGCGCCCAGGATCCGGGCCAGGTCATTGAGCGCCCGCGGCGAGGCGAGGAGTTCCCGCCACCGGCCCTCGTCCGGGAGCTTGAGCACATCGCCGATCAGGCGTTCAAACCGGGCCAGAGCTGCGTAGGGATCGGGCGCGCCGCCCAGAAAGTAAGTGAACTGCTTGGTGAGGAGAACGGAAAGCCGGACCTGCGCCAGCGCGTCCGCATCGCGGATGGGACCGCCGGAGGCGTCGGTGAGGTCGAACTCGTCTTCGATGCGGCCGCCGGCCGTGGCGATGCTGACCCGTTCCACGCCGATGCCCCGCAGGGCGAGGGCGGTGCTCAGTGCGTAAAGGAAGGCGGGCGTGTCGGGCGCCGTGACCCGCAGGCGGGTGCAGCCTTCGGCCCGGTCCAGGTCGATCCCCACGGGCAGGAGGGCCTGCTGGGGCGCGAGGGCGAGGTCGGCGAGCCGGCCGGCCACCATTTCGTTGACCGCGTGGCGGGCCGATGCGGCGCCTTCTTCGGTGCCCGTTTCCAAAAGGCCGATGATCCGTTCCAGTTGGGCCCGCAGCCCGGCCGACCAGACCGCGAAATCGTGTAAAGCGGGCGGCGTGCCCCGGAACGAATCGATGATCCGGCGCCGGCGGACGGCCTGTTCGGCCGTGGAGGGCCGGCCGCGGCGGCCGCGGGCCGGGGCGGGCGGCTTGGCGTAGGTGAAGACCTCGCCGGCCAGGATATTGAAACCGGAGGCGGCCAGCACGCCGGCGATGAGGGCGAACTCCCCGGGATGGTCATAGGCCACCACCGTGCAGGCGGTCACGGTCTTATTGTGCTTGTGCGCCGTGTTCTTGATCACATATTTGAACTTGAGGACTTTGTCGGCCATGCGCACGAGCGAGTCGAAACGCATGTCGATCTCGGCCTGCCCGCCGGTGGCCACCTCGTGGTGCTGGGCTTCGATGGCGACGCCGATCTGCTCCAGGGTCAGCATCATCTCGCTGCGGAGGTCCTGCTGGCTGTCGGTCGGCGGCACGGGGAAGTAGCCCTCCTTGAAGCGGGGCTTGTACCCGAGGTTGGGCTGTTCGTCGCGGCCCGAGTTCCACTGCCCTTCGACCGAGTCCAGGTAGTAGAACCCGGAACGCGCGTCCTGGCCGAAGCGCACATCGTCGAAGATGAAAAACTCGGCCTCCGGCCCGTAGTAGGAGGTGTCGGCCAGGCCGGTCCCCTTGAGGTATTTCTCGGCCTTGCGCGCGATGTTGCGCGGGTCGCGGGTGTAATCCTCGCCCGTGATCGGGTCGCAGATGTTGCAGATGAGGACCAGGGTCTTGTGCTGGAAGAAGGGGTCGATGAACGCCATGTCGGCCACGGGCTTCACCAGCATGTCCGATTCGTTGATCGCCTGCCAGCCGCGGATGCTCGAGCCGTCGAAGCCGCGGCCCTTTTCAAAGGTTTCATCCTCCAGTTCCGTGGCCGGGATCGACAGGTGCTGCCACAGGCCGGGGAAGTCCATGAACCGGAGGTCCACCACTTCCACGCCCTCGCGTTTGATGAAGGCGAGCACATCCTTGGGGGTTTTCAGTTCGGACGCATCTTTCGGGGGCTTGGTCTCGGCCATGGAACGCTCCTTACAAAGCCGTACATGACAACGGTGAAAGCACGGGAGTCTATAAAGCATGGGCCGTGCCAAGTGCGTTATAATTTGCGCAACAGATTGAAATTAAAAGTATTATGATCGCAATCTTTCCTTGGGTGGAGTGGTGGCCGTTTCAAAATGACTACGGTTCTGTAGCGACACAGCCGATGTGGCTACGAAAATGAGCCACTTGCAAAACCCCCTGACCGCTTCTATATGTGGTGGTTATTCTTGTTGCCGCCACCACAGACCGTGGCTTGCTCGCTGACTCTTGGGGGTTTTGCAAGTGGCTCAAATGTTATGCGATTATCCGCATTCCCGGACCGTTCAGCGGATCAGCGCCGGTTTGAAATCGAAGCGGCGGCTGAAAGCGTGTGCGATGCGGTCCTTTTTCTCCCGCGCGCGGGGCAGGCGGAGGGGATCGGGTGGAGCAGTGAAAAGACGCACCTCGACCAGACCTTTTATGCTTGACAGTATCCGGTCGCGGCATACTATTGACGGACTCGCAAAAAGTCCGTAATCGACCTGTCCGCGGCGCTTTTCCCTGTAGCTGCGACCCTTGCGGTCGCCCATCCGGAGGCGGGGACAAGCCCCGCAGCTACAAGAACTTGCGTGCACCGTGCGGGATACGACC
>JBDREB010000128.1:0-11217 GCA_043820325.1 Planctomycetota bacterium
AAGCATCTGGTGCATGACCAATCATCCTGAAGTCAGACCCCAGGAAGGATAGCCGCCGCAGCCCATTTGTCACGCGGAAAATGCGCCAAACCCGTTCCGGAAAACCATCAGTCCATCCCACAGGGATCAGGAAATCTGAAATGTGTTTTTGTGCCGGATCAGATCAAACACCTTGCGGCTGAATCCTTTTTCCGTCAACTTGCACCCCCCCGCGGGGCAGGGGTAATCACCGATGCCCAGTTCGGCCGCAAGCCCGATCTGGGGCTTGCGGGACCGGCCTGTGATCGCCAGAAAGCCTGCCCTGATGACCCAGCCCCTTTGTTCGGGTATCGTTTCAGGGAGCGCCTGGGCTGACAGGGGCCGGACAACGAGGCCCTGGAGTCCGGCTTCCTTTTCAATGTGCAGAAGCTGCTGCAGCTTCTGGCTCATGGGGCGCTGCCCCACAACTTCACCCGTCACCAGGAAACAGGCACCGATCGCGGACATGTATTCGCCCGCTTTTTTCAACTTCAGGATGCGGCAGTCGACGCAGGGGTTCGCGCCGGCCCCATAGCCATGCGGAGGGTTCCTGACGATGGCCAGGTATTCCTCGCCCAACGCAACGCTCTGCATGGGAATGGCCAGCTTTCCGGCGGCAGCGGCCGCCGCGGAACAGGTGCTGCGTTTGGATGTGCAGCTGCAGAAAGGACTGGTGAAATTGATCGCGTGGATCTCGATACCCATATCCTTGACGATGCGCAGGGCCAGCGTTGAATCGAGGCCCCCGGAAAGTAGTCCTACGGCTTTCATTCTTAATCCTGACAATAAAAACACCAAATATTCTACAATAATAGTAGTATATAGTTGCGGGGCACTATTTCAACACAAAAATGCGCATGAAAATTGAGGTTAATTTATTGTTGACTTTTAGCGCTGGATTTATATAATATCTTAAACCTAATAGGAATACTATGCGATGCGATACAATTAGGTAGACTGTTTTGTTACCGTTGAGGAGTTATATATGGAACAGGCAGACTGCGTTGAATTGCGTGAGCGCAAAACCGCTGCAGTGGAGATATTCCGCACCACCCCGCCCAAGACAGTGTGCCCGAATTTCTATGTGCTGGCGCATGCCAATGGCTGCGGTTTTGCGCCCCGGTGCAGTTATTGTTATCTGAAATCGTCCTTCCCCAACCTGCAGGACAACCAGGTGTTCTCCAATGTGGATACGCTCATCCGGGAATGCAGCGACTGGATCGACCAGGACGGCTTGGAATCGACCGTGCTCAACACCGGTAATTTGTCTGACAGCCTTACTTTCGAAGATGCGCGACCACTCATGGCCGCGCTGATCGAACTGTTCCGTGAACGGGCCGAACAGCGGGGGCGGCCGCATTCGCTCCTGGTTGTGACCAAAGGTGCGGGAAAAGCATGCCGGCCGTTTTTCGAGTCCGCACCGTGCCGTAATGTCGTGGTTTCCTTTTCCATGAATTGCGCCGCCGCGGCGCGCGACCATGAACCCGGGGCGCCTCCCGTCGAAGCGCGCCTTGAAGCGGCGGCCCGGCTGAAGGCCCTGGGGTGGCGGGTGCGGGTCAGGGTCGACCCCATCATCGTTGGGTACGCATATGACGCGATCATCGGGGCCGTCCGCGACCTGAAACCGGAGCGCCTGACCCTGGGCACCCTCCGGGCGGAGGCCAATCTTGAAAAACATGCGCCCGCAGGCCTGTTCGACGCCCTGGAACTCCGTGACGATCCCAAGGGCATGCGCCGCTACGCGTTCCCGGTGCGGGTGGCAGCGTATCGGCCGGCGGTCGAGGCCCTGCGGGGCATCTGTCCCATCGGTTTATGCGAGGAGACCAGGGAGATGTGGGATGCGCTGGCCCTGGATACAGCGGCCAAATCCTGCAACTGCGGGGGCTGACATGGGCCTGTTGTTGCGATCGTGTTCGCGCGGCCCGGACCGTCGGGCGGGAGGGCATCGTGCCGCCCACGGTGCGGCGCGGAAGTCTGTGGCGCATGACGGAAGCGGCGGCTGGAACGGGGAACGCGTATGGTGAACGCAAGGGTCCTGCCGCGGCTTCTGCCGCCCACTTTCAACCCGTGGCGTCCCGCCGACCCGGACCGCGCCGTGGCGGTACTGATGAGCGGCGGGGTCGATTCGAGCGTGACCGCCCTGCTCCTGAAGCAGGAGGGGTGGGATGCGGTGGGCGTGACCATGCGGATCCCGATGGCCGACGGTTGCCGCTCTCCCCGGCCCTGCTGCGGCTGGGAGGCGGCCACGGTATGCTCCCGGATCGGGCTCCCGCATTATTTCATCGACACGGCGGAAAGTTTTGAAGCGCGTGTCGTGATCCCGTTCCGCGACGCCTATGCCCGGGGGGCGACCCCCAATCCCTGCATGGATTGCAACACCAGCCTCAAGTTCGACCTCGTGTGGGATGCTTTGGAGCGGGAATGGGGGCCCTGTCGCGTGGCGACCGGGCATTACGCGCGTATCGTTGGGGCCGGCCCGACGGCGCGGCTGGCCCGGGCCGCGGACCCGCAGCGGGACCAGAGCTACTTTCTCTACGGCATCCCGCCCGGACGGTTGCCGCGGGTGCTCTTTCCGCTGGGCGACCGGCGCAAGGACGCGGTGCGGCGCCTGGCGCATGCCGCGGGTCTGCCTACGGCCGAGCGTCCCGACAGCATGGACCTCTGTTTCGCGGGCGAGGGTGATTACCGGAGCGCCCTGGGCCCGGGCTCTATCCCGGCGGAAGGGCCGATCCTCGACGAATCCGGCCGCGAACTGGGGCGTCATAACGGTATCGGGAACTTTACGCCCGGGCAGCGGCAGGGTCTGGGCATCGCGGCCCGGGAACCGCTGTATGTCCTGCGTATCGATGCGGCCCGGAATGCCGTGATCGTGGGGCTGCGGGAGGCCGCGCTGGTCAGCGTGGTATGCGCCGGTGAAGTCCGGGTGCTGGTCACGCCACCGCCGGCGGCGGACACGCCCATGCTGGGCCGGATCCGTTCCCAGGGGGATTACGCGCCCTGCCGGGTGGAAGCGTGCGGTCCCGGTGGTCTGCGGGTGCGTTTTGACCGGCCGGTTTTCGCCCCGGCGCCGGGGCAGCACCTGGTGGTCTATGATACCGACGGGACCGTTGCCGCCGGCGGGGTCATCCGGGCGGAACAGGCGGACCATGCCGCCGGGGACTGGACCGGCGGCAGGCCTAAGAGCCTATCCGAAAACCTGTCCGTAGGCCCGAGACCGTGCGAGGGAGGCAAGCCCGCGCCGACCACAGGGAGGAAAGAGCGGGCGCAGGCTCCGGGCGATGCAAGCCTACGCAGATCCTGGGGACGAGGCCCCGCAGGGGAGCCGGGCAAGGAGACCGAAGCAGGTTATGCCGAGAGTAGAGCGCATAACCGATGCAGGGCGACGCCGCCCGGCGCTGCCGCAGCCGGTCGAAGCCAGGAGAGGTTTTCGGATGGGCTCTAAGGAGGTTTCAGCATGAAGATCGGAACGCGTCTAGCCCAGGCCGGCTCACGGTGGGACACCCGCACGGGTGCGGTTTCCATGCCGATCCACCAGTGCGCCACCTTCCGTCATCCCGGGCTGGGACAGAGCACGGGGTTCGATTATTCCCGGACCGCCAATCCCACCCGCGCGGTGCTCGATGAAACGATGGCCGCCCTGGATGGCGGGGCCCGGGGCGGGGCTTTCGGTTCGGGACTGGCGGCCATCGACGCGGTCCTGCGCCTGTTCGCTTCCGGTGACCGGATCGTGGTGACCGAGGACCTGTACGGCGGTACATTCCGCCTGCTGGAGAAATGCCACCGCGGCCTGGGCGTTGAAGCCGTGTTTGTCGACACCACGGACCTGGTTGCGACGCGGGCGGCGCTGGCCGACGACCGGGTCAAGGGCCTGCTGGTGGAGGTCCCCAGCAACCCGCTGCTCAAAGTGGCGGATGTGGCGGCGCTGGTGGAACTGGCGCATGCGCGCGGCGCGCTCCTGATCGTGGACAACACTTTCCTGACGCCGGTCCTGATGTGTCCGCTGGCGCTGGGCGCGGATATCGTGGTCTACAGCGGCAGCAAATATCTGGCCGGGCACAACGATGTGATCGCCGGGCTGACCGTGGCGCGGACGGCCGCGCTCGGTGAACGGATCGCTTTTATTCAGAACGCCGCCGGCGGGATCCTGGGGCCGATGGATGCGTGGCTCCTGCTGCGGGGGCTGAAGACCCTGGCATTGCGGCTTCAGCGCCAGGAGGCCAATGCGCGCGTTGTGGCCGAATTCCTGGGCCGGCAGCCCCATGTCACGCGGGTCCGGTACCCGGGGCTGGCCGGCGATCCCGGCCATGCCGTGATGCGGCGCCAGGCCGCCGGGTTCGGCGGGATGATCGCCTTCGAAGTCGATGATCCCGGCCGCGTGCCGGTGATCCTGGCCGGGGTCAAGGTCTTTCTGTTCGCCGAAAGCCTGGGCGGAACGGAATCGCTCATCACCTTTCCGGCCGTGCAGACCCACGCGGATGTCACCCCGGCCGTCCGGGACCGGCTGGGCATCAACGACCGGTTGTTGCGTCTTTCCATCGGCATCGAGGACCCGGCCGACCTGGTCGACGACCTCGCCGCCGTGCTGGCATAAGGATACCCCATGGGTGCACATCCGTACCCACATCATCCACGCGGGCGTTGACCGGGACCCGGTCACCGGCGCGTCGAGCGTGCCGATCTACCTCGCTTCGACCTTTGATCAGCATGATCCGGACCGGGTCGGCGGCTTTGATTACTCCCGCAGCGGCAATCCGACGCGCGCCGCGCTCGAGCAGGCGGCGGCCGCGCTGGAAGGGGGGGGCGCGGCGTGCGCCTTTGCCTCCGGCATGGCCGCCACTTCGTCGGTGCTGCTCCTCTTCCAGCCGGGCGACCATGTGGTGGCGGGCGCCGACATCTACGGCGGCACCTTCCGGGTGCTGACGAAGCTCTTCCATCGGTGGGGGCTGGCGGTCAGTTTCGTCGATACCACGGATCAGGCGGCGGTGCGGGCGGCGGTCACCGCAAAAACGAAAGCGCTCTTCATCGAGACGCCGTCGAACCCGTTGCTCAGGATCACCGACCTGCGGGCCATGGCGGCCATCGCCCGTGAACGCGGCCTGCTGGCTATCGCCGACGGCACATTCACCACCCCCTACCTGCAGCGGCCGCTGGCGCTGGGCTTCGACATCGTGGTGCACAGCGCTACGAAATTCCTCAACGGGCACAGCGATGTGCTGGCGGGACTGGCCGTGACCCGCACGCCGGAACTCGGGCAGCGCCTGCGGTTCATCCAGAACGCCTTCGGCGCGGTCCTGGGCGTGCAGGACGCCTGGCTGCTCCTGCGGGGATTGAAGACGCTGGCGGTGCGGATGGATGCCGGGCAGCGGACGGCCGCGGCCATCGCCGGCGCGCTGGGGGCCATGCCGGGTGTGAAAAAGGTGTATTATCCCCTCCTGGCGGACCATCCCGGGCGGGCGGTCCACCTGTGCCAGGCATCGGGCGGGGGGGCCGTCGTCTCCTTCGAACTGGCGGATGAACCCCTGGCCCGCGCCTTCATGCATAATGTCAAACTGCCGCTCCTGGCGGTGAGCCTCGGCGGCGTGGAAAGCATCCTCACGCACCCGGCCACCATGTCCCACGCGTCCATTCCCCGCGAGGAACGCGAACGGCTGGGCATCACCGGTGCGCTCCTCCGGTTGTCCGTCGGGTTGGAAGCGCCGGAGGACCTCCTGGCCGATATCCGGCAGGCTCTGGAAGCGGCCGGCCGTTCGTGTTCAAGCGTCGATCACAAGGCATAAACAACCATACAACTGTTTTACAGGGAGACTTGCCATGGCACGCATTTTTGCAGACAACTCACGATCGATCGGCAACACGCCGCTGGTCAAGCTGGGCCGCATCGCGGGCTCCCGGGCGACTGTGCTCGCGAAGGTCGAGGGACGCAATCCCTCCTACTCGGTCAAATGCCGCATCGGTGCCGCCATGATCTGGGACGCCGAGGCGAAGGGGCTGATCAAACCGGGCATCGAGATCATCGAGCCTACCAGCGGCAACACCGGCATCGCCCTGGCCTTTGTGGCCGCGGCGCGCGGTTATAAACTGACGCTGACCATGCCGGAGACCATGAGCCTGGAACGGCGGCGGGTCCTGGCCATGCTGGGCGCCAACCTCATCCTCACGCCTGGAACGGAAGGCATGTCCGGCGCCATACGGCGGGCCGAGGCGATCGCGGCCGGCGACCCGGCCCGGTATTTCCTGCCCCAGCAGTTCAAGAACCCGGCCAACCCGGCGATCCATGAAAACACCACCGGCCCGGAGATATGGAACGACACCGACGGCGCGGTGGATGTCCTAGTCTCCGGTGTGGGCACGGGCGGTACGATCACGGGCGTGTCGCGGTATATAAAGAACACCAAACACAAACCCATCCTTTCGGTGGCGGTCGAACCCGCGGGCAGTCCCCTCATCAGCCAGCAGCGTGCGGGTCAGCCGCTCAAGCCGGGCCCGCACAAGATCCAGGGCATCGGGGCGGGGTTCATTCCCGACATCCTCGACCTGTCCCTGGTCGACCGTGTCGAACAGGTCACGAACGAGGAAGCCGTGGAGTTCGCCCGCCGCCTCGCGAAAGAGGAGGGCCTCCTCTGCGGGATCTCCTCCGGGGCGGCGGCTGCGGTGGCTGCCCGCCTGGCCGCGTTGCCTGATTTCGCGGGCAAGACGATCGTTGTGATCCTACCCGATGCGGGCGAACGCTACCTGTCGAGCGTGCTCTTCGAAGGCATCGGTGCCTGACCGGGCCCGTTTGGCATGGGTCGGGGCGGAATGGTCACAGGTGGAGGGTCGGGCGATGGTGTCTGAAGCGGCTTCCGCCATCCGTTCTCTTGCCGTCGCCGGTGATCTGCGCGTCAAACTCGACGCCCTGTGCGATGACCTGCGCCGGATGCGCCGGGTCGTCGTCGCCTTCAGCGGCGGCGTGGACAGCGCCTTCCTGGTCTATGCCGCCGGGCAGGTCCTGGGCGGGGACTGCCTCGCGATCACGGGCGTTTCCCCGTCGCTGGCGCCCCGCGAGCAATCGGCGGCGGAGGCCCTGGCGCAATGGCTCAAGGTCAGCCACCGCTCCGTTCCCATCGACGAACTGAACGATCCCGCCTATTCCGCCAACGGGCCCGACCGGTGCTTTCACTGCAAACGCCATCTCTTTGTTGCGCTCACGGATATCGCCCGCCGCGAAAACTATGCGGTCGTGCTCGACGGCAACAACAGTGACGACCTGACCGATGTCCGGCCCGGCCGGCGGGCCGCCGCCGAAGCCGGGGTGCGCAGTCCGCTGTGTGAACACGGGTTCACCAAAGCCGACATCCGGACCGCGTCCCGCGCGGCCGGGCTGTCCACGGCCGATAAACCGGCCAGCCCCTGCCTTGCGTCACGCTTTCCCACCGGAACGCGCGTGACCGAAGCGGCGCTGGCCATGGTGGCGGAGGCGGAGCAGGCGATGCGCGACATCGGTGTCATGGACGGCCGCGTTCGTTTTCATGGTGACCTGGCGCGGCTCGAGATCCCCCAGGAACTATGGCCCATCGTGGCACGGGAACCGGCACGCAGCCTTCTGCTCGACCGGGTACGGAAATGCGGTTTTCGGCATGTGGCTCTGGATCTGCGCTATTTCCGCGAACCTTTGCCCGAATAAGGTCGCCGCAAGGGCCGCAACCGCGACCAACTCAATGTATTCCGCCGCACCGGCCTACCCTGCCCCCGCTGTCGTACAATCATCACCCGCATCATCGTCGGCCAGCGCAGTACGCATATTTGCCGGAAATGCCAGCCGCTGAGATAAGGTTCTTTTCGCTTGACTTGGAAGGTGTTCCGATACAATTGGCAGTGGTCATTCTGTGGAAAGGAATGCACCTCGGCCGCGGTAACCTCTGCGGTCAAAATTAACATGGAATTCAATGATTTCCGGATGACTTGACCGATCGCTCATACTTTAGAGGCCGTTTCCTGCCCATGCATACGACTGAATTGAAGGGGTTGCCGATGCGGATTCTTCTTGTAATGGGCATCTTTCTCGGCTTTTGTGTCCTTCTGATCTCCTGTGGTCAGCAGGCGCCGGTACAGACGGAAGGGCCTGGAGCACCGGCATCTGTACCAGTGGCAGAAAAACAACCCGTACCGCCGGTCACTCCCGTTGCACCGGCCGTGCCAGTTGTGATGGTCGAAACGCCGGCCGCGGTGCCCGTCAAAGAGCCCGTCGTGCCGGTCTCGCGGTTCGCGGATGTGAACAACCTGCCTGCACCGACATTGAAGGCTTTCACGGTGAACGGGCTGGGCGGGGCGGGCGGGATGTTCTGCCCCACCATATCCGCGTTCGATCCCAATTTCATGATGATCGCCTGCGACATGAGCGGGGCCTACTATTCGTACGACGGCGGCAAGACATGGACGATCATCCAGTTCACGGAGCTGTCCTCTTCGCTCTCCACCCATCCGTGCATACTCAAAGACGAGGTGCTGTGGGTGAAGGGGAGCGAACTCCGCCGGAGCACGGACAGGGGCAAGACCTGGAGGCCGGTGGTGGCGGGTAAACAGCCGTGGGGCGAAGCGGTCACCCGGATCGCCGCATCGCCGGATGGGGCGTCCATATTCATCGGCACGGATAAAGGTTTGTGGGCCAGTTCCGACCGCGGGGCGAATTGGTTGAAGGCGGGCGACGGGAAATGCGGCGGCATCGTAGTGCTCGGAGACCGGGTGTATGTGGCATTGGACAGCAACCTGCTTCAAGGTGATCTTACCGGCGGTGCATGGACCACTGTCCCGGTTCCCAATGGCACGGGGATCACCGCCCTGGCCGGCGGCATGGCCGGGGAAACCGTTGCCCTCTATGCCACGGCCGATGGCGTGGGCGTGATCAAGTCGATCGACAAGGGCGCGACCTGGGAGGTCAAGACCGCGACATTCGAGAAACAGAACGACATTGTCATGTCCCCCAATCAGACGGATGTGGCGTGGACCGCGCAGACAGGTTCAGGAGGGTTGAAGATCTGGCGCACGGCCGACGGCGGCGCCACTTGGACCGGTTGTTTCGACATGGGCACGAATGTGGAGCGCTCGTGGGTGCAGACCGAGCTGTCGTGGGGTTATTACATCGTGGACCTGGGCCTGGGCGCCGACCCGGCCAACCCGAACACGGCGGTGATGAGCACGCAGGGCGATTTCTACATCACCCGCGATGCGGGCAAGAGTTGGCAGCAGCTCATGAACAAGCCGATCGGGAAACAGGGTGATGCCCCCGGGTACAGGTATGCCTGCACCGGGCTGGAGGTCACCTCCTGCTGGAAGTACCTGTTCGACCCCAGCGACTACAACAAGCAGTACATCGCTTACTCGGACATCGGTTTCGGCCGCACGGTCGATGCGGGCGCCACCTGGATCCATGCGGCCAAGGGCACGCCCTGGGGCAACACCTTTTACGATGTGGTCTTCGACCCGTACACCCCGGGCGCCATGTATGCCGCGGGCAGTAACCGCCACGACATCCCGCACTGGACGCATGTCAGCGGCAACACCGGCAACCCGCACGCGATCGGCGGTGTGGTGATGAGCAAAGATTTCGCAGCGCACTGGGAGAAGATCGGCACCGGGTACCCGAACCTGCCCTGCACCAGCATCTGCATCGACCCCGCCACTCCGGCCGGGAACCTGACCATGTACGCCACCTTTTACGAGGGCGGGGTCTACAAGTCCATGGATAACGGCGCCACCTGGGTCAATAAGTCGCGGGGGCTGGGCAACGAAGGGAACATGCACTGTTACCGCGTCCGGCGCCATCCCAAGGACGGGAGTCTCTACTGCCTGATCACGGCCCACAGGTTCAACCTCGAGTTCCCGGTCCCCGGCGGCGTGTGGAAGTCGACCGACGGCGCTGAGACCTGGGTTGACATCACCAAGGATCAGCAGTGGGCCTGGCCGACGACGCTGGCCCTGCACCCGGCCGATCCGAACACCATCTATGTCACCACCGCCACCACGCCCAAGCATAAACAGGGCGGCCTGAACAAGACCACCGACGGCGGGAAGACCTGGACCCAGGTCCTGTCGGACAAGATGCTCTTCGACGGCATGGGCGGGTCAGGCTACGACCACCCCATGAGCATTGCCCTGCATCCGGAGAACCAGGAGATCGTCTACTGCGGCACCAACGCCCACGGCCTGTGGATCAGCCTCAACGGCGGCAAGGACTGGAAGCCCTTCAAGAATGTCATGTTCAGCAATGTCCAGTCCATCACATTCGACCCCAAGGACCCGACCACCATCGTCCTGACCACCTTCGGCGGTGGGGTGTGGAGAGGGCCGTATGTGCCGTAAAAACGGGTCGGAAAGTCGGAAGGTCGGAAAGTCAGAAAGCCTGACTTGAATCCTTGATCATCCTTTTGCCTTGGGTAGGCGCAAGCTTCAGCTTGCGTCCGAGATTAAGGGCACGATTCAGTATTCGGGTAATCCATTCAACCGATGTGACTGGGCTGCGTTAACATGACTGTCCGTACCGGGGCCTGTCGGCGGTCGTTGTTCGGGAAGAACACATGAGAAAAGTCTTTCACCGTTCAGTGGCCGGCCTGCTGGTATTGTTGGTCGGCTGCACTCCCGCAGCAGTGCAAAGCCCGATACATGCATCGCCGCAGGTGCGAATATTTTATCAGGATGTGTACAGTTATGCCGGTGAAGGGATTTATTTGATAAGCGATGTGTTTGCCAAAGGGAATGACAAGGATTTTACTGTCGCCGGAGGCAAACACAAAGGAGATGTGGCCATTACGGTGATCAATGGACTTCCCGATGCCATTCTGTTCTGCACGGATGAACCCGTGTTTGAATGTTACATGAGCGCTTCCAATGAGCCGGATACATGGGCCGCGTGCATAGGCGGTACCGGCCCTTCATTCCGCCATTTCATCCTGTTGGCCGGTGATACACTCGATCCGCATGACAAGCGTAATGCACATGCTTTGCAGGTTGGCCAGTCAACCGCATTCAAAGTCAGCTTCAATCTCCATAAGCCTTATGATGATATCTATACCATAAAAACATGCCCGCGCGCCAGTGGCAAGTGCAACAAAATTGCCTGCAAAATGGAGCTGGCAAAGGTCGTTTAAAATGGTATACTCTTCGTGGACACACAGTACGAGGAGCGCAGAATGGACTATGGACATCTTTCGGGTGACGAGCGGC
>JBDREB010000129.1:0-3890 GCA_043820325.1 Planctomycetota bacterium
TAGAGATTCCGTCCGCAGCCAAGGCGCGAGGAGGAGCCGTATCAATGGAAAGATCCGGCGTCGACGAGCAACGCCGGATGCGGACGGAAGATCATGTCCCTTCCGGGCGTGCGGGGTTTGGTGGCGGGGGCCAACCATGGCAACTATACCTCTTTAATGATGCGGCAGTGCCTGACCTGTTTGTCAAACCATCACTCTGCACCGCACGCGAAATGGATAGGTTATTTATTTACGGGCACTAACCGCACAATACTCAATTTTCAATCTCCAAGCAATACAGGCGACCGCAAGGGTCGCAGCTACATTGAAGAATCTTGATCGGAGAGGGGATGGGAGACGGGGGATAGAGGGCGGAAAGATTGTCGTTGGTGAACATGCCGCCGTTGTACCAGTAGATGCCGGGCAGGCGCAGGCTGTTGTCGCCGGCATAGGCGCCGATGCACAGGCCGATCTGGCGCAGGTTGCTGATGCAGACCGTGCGCTTGGCGTATTCGCGCGCCTGGGTGATGACCGGGAAAAGGAAGGCGATGATGACCATGATGATGGCGACCACCACCAGGAGTTCGACCAGGGTGAAACCGGACCGCATCGGGCGTGTCATGGTCAACTCCATTGCCAACCGGATCATGAACGCAGATATTATAGCCGGGCATAATAAAGCAATTATATTTCGGGCGCCATTTTGTATAAATCCAGTCCTGCTATACGGTTAGGAATTGCCACGGGCTGTGGTATGCATAATTTCCTGATTTTGCTTTGACTTTTTGCATAGGGGTTTTATAATGCGGTTTCCATTGGTTATCCAGCCGGGGCGGACCACATCGGCCCGGGTTGTTGTGCAGTGGCCGGTGACGGCAATAGTCTCGATCTTGAAAAGGGGATGCTTCGTTGAATATTGTACCTTCCAACCGTCTTCAGGCCATGGGCGGTTACGCCTTTGCCGAGGTCGATAAAAAGGTCGCCGAGCTCAAGGCCCGGGGGATCACCCCCACCGATTTCGGCGTGGGCGATCCCACCGTTCCCACGCCCGCCCTGGTGCGCGCCGCCTGCAAAAAAGGGGTCGACGCCCGGGCCCGTTCGGGCTACCCCAGTTATATCGGTGCGGCCGGTTTCCGGGAGGCCTGCGCCGCGTGGATGAAGCGCCGGTTCGGCGTGAAGCTCGATCCCGCCGCGGAGATCACCTCCACCATCGGGTCGAAGGAGGCGGTCTTCAACTTCGCCGAGGCGTTCGTCAACCCCGGCGATATGGTGATCATCCCCACGCCCGGGTACCCGCCGTACGCGCGCGGCACCCAGTTCGCCGAGGGCGTGCCGTATTTCACGCCGATCCTGGCCGGAAACGGCTACCTGCCCGACCTTGACGCGATCCCGGCCGGGGTGCGCAAGCGTACAAAGCTCATGTGGATCAACTATCCCAACAGTCCCACGGGCCGCATCGCCCCGCCCGCCTTCTTTAAAAAGGCGATCGCCTTCTGCCGCAAACACAACATCATCCTCGCCTCCGACGAGGCCTATACGGAGATCTGGTACAAGGAAAAACCCCATTCGGCGCTCGAGTACGGCACCGAGGGCGTGATCGCCTTTTATTCGCTCTCCAAGCGGTCGGCCATGACCGGCTACCGCGTGGGGTGGGTCGCGGGCGACCGCCGCGTGGTCGATGCGTTCAAGAAGGTGAAGACCAACATCGATTCGGGCACGCCCACCTTCATCCAGGACGCGGCCGTGGCCGCCCTGGCCGACGAAAAGCATGTGGCCGCCTTCAATGCCGAGTACCGCGAAAAGCGCGACATCCTGGTGCGGGCCCTGGTCTACGCCGGGCTCGATAATTGCTCGCCCGAGGCGACCCTCTACATCTGGCAGAAGGTGCCCGCCGGCTATACGGATGTTTCGTTCGCCACCCGCCTGGTGGGCGAAGATATCGCCGTGGTGACCACGCCGGGTTCGTGGATCACCACCCCCGTCCGGGGGAAGAACCCCGGGGCGGAATATGTGCGTTTCGCGCTGGTGCCGTCCGTGGCCGACACGCGCGCGGCCGCTTCCCGTATTCTGAAAAATCTGGGCAAGGAGCTTGCGAAGTGAAAGACATTCCCGTCATCGCCTACCTGGGACTCGGTTCCAACCTCGGCGACCGGCCCGACAACATCCGCCGCGCCGTGGAACTGCTCAATGGCCGCGAAGGCCTCAAGGTGCGCCGGGTGGCGGAGATCTTCGCCTCCGAGCCGGTCGCCTTCATGCCGCAGGATGAATATCTGAACACCGTGGCCGAGGTCGAGACCCTGCTCGAGCCGGAGGACCTTCTGCGCGCCACCCAGGCCGTGGAGCGCGAGCTCGGCCGCGACACCAAGGCCGACTGGGGCCCGCGGACCATCGACATCGACATTCTCTTCTACGGCGACGCCGTGATCGTATCGACCGATCTGGTGGTGCCGCATCCGCTGGTGTGCGAGCGCATTTTTGTCCTCAAGCCCATGGTCGAACTGGCGCCGGAGTTCGCCCACCCCGTCTTCGGCAAACAGCTGGCCCGCATCTTTGCCGAGCGCGAAAAGGAGCTCAATCTCTACCACTGCCTGGAGCTTTAAGCGTGACCATTGACCGCTTCCGCTACATCGCCGTCGAGGGACCCATCGGGGTCGGCAAGTCCACGCTGGCCAAGGGGCTGGCCAAGGAACTCGGCGCGCGCCTGGTAGAGGAAGAAGCGGTCGACGCCTCCATCCTGGCCCACTACTACGGCGATGTGCGGCGGTACGCCTTCCAGACTCAGATCTACTTTCTAGCCTCCCGTTACAAGCAGATCCAGGAACTCCGCCAGAGCCAGCTCTTCGAGGCGCCGCGCGTGGTGGCCGACTTCTTTTTCGAAAAAGACCTCATCTTCGCGCAGTGCTTCCTCACCGGCGACGAATTCGCCATCTACGAAAACCTCTACAACTCCCTCCTGCGCAATGTGGTCAAGCCCGACTTCGTGATCCTGCTCCAGGCCGATGTGGAGGTGATCATGGACCGCATCGAGCTCCGCGGCCACAAGTACGAATTCAGCATCAGCCGCGACTACATGGAGGAGCTCATCGACGGGTACGACCGGTTCTTCTTCAACTACACCGACGCGCCGCTTCTGATCATCAACACCAACGAGGTCGATTACCGCCGCAACAGCATCGATGTCAAGGACATCGCGCGCCAGATCGGCCGCCACGATGCCGGCATCCAGTACTATGTGCCGCTCAAGAAATAAGCGGTCCGGAAGGGTCTGACATGGCCGACGCCCCCTACGCGCGGTTCAACCCCGACGACTTGATCCTGCGCGACGAGCTGGCCGTCGACCGCACCCTGCTGGCCAACGAGCGGACCCTCCTGGCCTACCTGCGCTCGGCCGTTGCCCTGCTCATCGCCGGCGGCTCCATGATCCATTTCGCCTCCGCGGGCTGGTTCATGTGGCTGGGCGTCGCCTGCCTGCCGGCGGGGGGCATCACGGGCGTGATCGGCGTGATGCGGTTTGCGCGCATGTACCGGGCCATCGCCCATGTCCGCCGCAAAACGGTCGCCACCCCGCCCCGCGACACGGCCGCTTGAACCTGTCCTAAAACCGGATTTGCCACAAAGTTCACAAAAGCCTGCCCTCCGGCTTGACCGGACGGGGACACAAAGGGGTTGGGGTTGGGACCATGCAATGAAGACTCATCACCCCGAGGCCGCGAGACGGCTCGGGGTAAACACCGACGCAAAAGCCCGCCCTCCGATCTCCCGGTAATCCCATTCAGATTTCCTGATCCCTGTGGGGTGGACTGATGGTTTTCCGGAACGGGTTTGGCGCATTTTCCGCGTGACAAATGGGCTGCGGCGGCTATCCTTTCTGGGGTCTGACTTCAGGATGATTGGTCATGCACCAGATGCTT
>JBDREB010000130.1:0-4898 GCA_043820325.1 Planctomycetota bacterium
TCGACCCGAAGTACTTGGCACATTATCTCGACGAGTATGTGTTCCGATTCAATCGGCGTAATACACCGATGGCAGCATTCCAAACCCTGTTGGGCCTGGCGGGTGTAAGAAACCCCATCGGATATCGTGCATTGACGGAACCGGTGTCAAAGGGATAAGCATACTTGGTCAAATAGCCTCTGATCCGCAGTCTGAATTTACGATCCGTGAGCTGGCCCGATCCACGGGAATATGCGCCGACACCGTCCGGTACACGCTGGAGTCGCTCTACCTGCAGGGCCTTGTCAGCCGGAATGCCGGCGGGAAGGCCCTGCTCTACTCCGCCGACCCCCAGAACCCCGCCATCCCGCTCTTCAAGGCCTTCACCACGGTCCAGGCGCTCCAACCGCTGCTGAAACGCCTCCGGCCCCAGACCCACCGGATCGTCTTCTACGGCCCCGCCGCCGCTGGCACCGACATCTGAGGCTTTGGGCCGAAGACCTTGAGCGAGCCTTCTGGCGAGTCGAAAGGCCAAGTCTCCGACATCAACCTCTTCATCGTCGCCCCCGACCCCCAGCGGATCCTCGCCATCACCGATACCTTCCGGATCCCGGTCTTCTCCGCCGTAGGGGCACGGCATGTCGCTTTGGATCCCGGGCGTGGTACACGGCTCGGGATTGCCTTGAACCCCGGGGCCCTTTGGGCGCTCGGGGCCGTGCCCGCATCTCTCCCGACCGACCGCCAAGTCGCCCAGTCGCAAAGCCGGACCTCGGATGCCGGTCCACTCTCTTCTGACCTGCGACTGCCTTTCACCTCGAGCGAGTCAACGAGTCGAGAGGCTGCGACTCCTCTGCAAGCGACCAGCGACTCTCCATCCTCAGTTCCAGGCTTCGGAGCCGAGCTGGCGCCCGGCGTTCCCGGGCTCGGACTTGGGGAATTGCCGATTGCGGATTGCCGATTGCCGATTTCAGGATCCGTCCTGCCACCTATCACCCATGACCTATCACCCGCACCCGGCGTTCCCAGTGGCGGACTTGGGAAATTGCCGATTGCGGATTGCCGATTTCAGGAATTGGAGCCGAGCCGGTGCCCGGCGTTCCCAGTGGTGGATCAGCGCCGCTGAGCGCGAACGGGCAAACTCCTGTTCCAACAATCCGCAATCCGCAATCCGCAATCCGCAATTCCGGCCGCCGCATCTCGGCCATAATAATGTCTCCCGGTGATGAAATTCCGATCCTCACCCCCGACCCGGCGGCGACCATCCGTCGGATCGAGGCGGGCCTCCTCCTCTGGCAGGACCCGTCCAAGCCGCTTCCGCACTTAGTCATCCGGGGCGGCGGCCGCAACAAGATCGCCATCACCACCACCTATCTGAAGTGGAAGAAGAGCGCCGACCCCCACTGGGCCAGCGAGCCCTACGTCATCTCCATGGCTTTCGACAGCCACACCTGCAAAGGGGAGACCATCGAACCCTTCTTCAACGCCCTGCCGTTCCCGAATGTCCTGGCTGGCGACACCCTGCCCATGCTCGGCCAGGGGCACTTCTTCTACGGCCCCCGCGACCCGGGCGAGTTTGTCGCCCTCTCTGTCTTCTGGATGGAAAAGGACGCCGGCGTCCGCGACCTGGGCCAGACCATCAGCGACCTGCAGGCCAACAAGAAGATCAAGGCCGGCATCAAGGCCCTCGGCACGCTCGCCGGGGAGGGCCTGGCCAGGCTCCTGCCCGGGCTGGGGGCTGTGGCCGCCATTACCGCCGAGGCCCTCAAACTCAACAAAGACGACGAGATCTTCCGCTCCGACGGCGTCTACCTCCGCGAATACGACCCGCCGTATGACATCGGCTCCGACAAAGTCCTCGGCAATGTCTTCCTCGATTTCAACATCAAAGTCATCGGCATAGGCCAGTAACAGCGGTTGCAACGCGATTTGATCCCGCCACAATCCCTGATCTGGTTTCCCGATTTGGTAGGCCGCATGCCTTTCGACAGGCTCAAGGTCCATGACTTCAGCGTGCGGCAGATATAGATTCCAATGTCAAGGTCATCCGTCTTGTGTAGGGGCAGGCCCCTGTGCCTGTCCTCTTATCCCGTAGGGGCGGTTCGCGAACCGCCCGTCTCTCCTTCATGTGCCGGGGCACGGCATGTCGCCTTGACCCCCGAGTCCAGTCGAGGGGCCATGCCCAGGTCGCCATCGCACATAACGCCCAGTCGCATTGCGGATGAACACCGGAATCCGTCCAGGCATTTCCGCCCATCCCCGTTCGTAGTCAAGCCCGTCAGGGCTGTTCATGTCTCCCCTGGGAACGCCGAGCACCAGCTCGGCTCTTCAATCTCGTAGAATGTGCATTTACCCTTGACATCCCCGGCCATGGGGCTACAATGGGGAGCGTTCGTGGCATGGAGAGCGACCAGTACCGTCCGACAGGGGGTCAGGGAGGATGGAAGGGCATGGAAGATGGAAAACAGCCGATTCAAGTTCCTATCCAGGCATCGCCGGGCTCGGTGACCACCACACCTGAAGGAAGCCCCGAAGAGCGCAACCAGGAGCACGACGCCCGCCACCAGGGGCAGGATAATCCTTGACAAGGATGATCCGTTGGCGCTACCAGAAAGGACCACCGTGTCGTCCTGGGCCGTCTGGCAGGACTGCCGTATGTCAGACGGATCATTGAGTGCCACTTTGAATAGACCTTCCCAACCAGTTCTTGCAGCGGACGCGGAAGACCGCGCCGCTGAAGACAGACGATAGCCAAGGGGGAATGATATGATGCGATCATTCCTTGCCCTCCTGACGATTATCGCCTTTTCCGTAGCGGCCCGCGCCGGGGATCAGGCACCGCAACCCAAGGTGTCGATCACCATCTCACCCTTTCACTTTGTCAACCCGTACCTCCAGGTAACGGGTGAGTTGCGGCTTGCCGATAAAATCGGCGCCGCCGCTATTGTGGGAGGGGGCATGGTCTCCGAGGAGAACAAGAGCTACGGGGCATGGGAGGTGGGCGGCCAATTTCGTTACTACCTCCTTGGATCGTTCACCCATGGCCTGATGCTGGGCGCTGACATCGGTTACATGCACATCGCCGGCCAACTCGACAACCCCATGGATTATTTCGTCGGGGTACGAGCAGGGGCATTCGCAGGGTACAAGATCGCAACGAAGCGCGGCTTCACCTTTGATGTGCAATTCGGACCGCAGTATGTCCGTGAAAGCGCGGACAACGCCGAATGGCAGACGCTCACGAACCTCAAGGTCGGCTGGTCGTTCTAAGACGCCACGGCGGGCGCGAAAGTCAAAAGAAATAGAAAGAGTACGCTAGCGCATAACCAAGCCATGTAGCGGATTGAATGCACGCTTCGCGTTCCAGCAACCGCTACTGTTGGCCTGCGGTCAGATATTCTTCAGCAGTTCGCAGTTGCAGATCCGCACTTCCCCCCCGCTTATGCCGGAGCGGTATGCGGTGGTCCCGGGAGGGCGGGCAACATGTCTTATATCTGCGCAGTTTTGTGAAATCGAACAGATGGCCGGAATTCTGGAAGCAGTACCTTCGGCTTAAACGGACGGCATAGGTGTTACGTAAAATGAAAACTGCACCCAATACAATGCGTGCTGGTATCAGCCCACGGACTGGGAACGGCCCTGCAGGTTTGTGGCCATGCGGATATGCAACAAGGCCGAAGAAGGGCAAAGCCTGTTTCCGGAAACCGCGTATACCTACCGGATATTTGTCACCAATCGTATGACCAGACCGCATAATGTCATCGCCGAATACGACCAACGCGCGGATGTGGAAAATTCGATCAAAGAATCCCAGGATGAGGGCATCATGGCAATTCCATCCAAGAAATTCCAGGCTAACTGCGCTTTCTTCCAGATCGCGATGCTGGCGTATAACATCTGGCGATGGATCAAACTCATTGACGCCCGCAGTCAATGCCGGAATACCACTGCCGCGGAAGTGGCCGATGCACCCGTACAGCGGGAAACCATCCGCATGACCAGACTGAAGAAACTGTTCGTGCCGGCCAAGCTTACCTTCCATAACAACCGAGGCAACGTTTTGTACTCGATCCACGATGTCCGGTCCGCGGAACTGACGCGCCTGCTGGATTATCTTGACCGCCGCAGGAAAGAACGCTTCCGCTGGCCTGATCGGGTACCTGTTGTGAAGACGGGATGACCACCATGGCTGGCCTTTCTCGTGCAAATATATTTTTGCACGGTTGTTTCATCGAAAGGAATTCGAATGTGACATGGTGAGCCGACAACCAGGCTTTGTATAACCGAAGTTACTTCGCCATTACCAGTGTTTCCGGCTTATTCCGTGCAAAATTCAGGTATTTACATTAGGTGATCGGTGCTTGAAGGTGGATGCATGAAAACCTTGCGAAAAACAATGCGGTGATATCAATGTCAGTTGCTGATGGGCGGGCAACAACTGGCAACGATGGCCCCCAAGGGCACTGCTCCAAGACCCGTTTATTGATTATGGTTGGCTATATTGTTCGCCCTGTACCCGATCGGATCCCTCTGCAAAACCTTCCCGCTCGCGAACTCCACATTCGCGGGCGACCGCAAGGGCTGTCAGTTGGATCTGTTGTCAGTCTGTACCCGACATCAACCGGTATCCGTGTCGGTCCCAGGCTTCAGCCCCAGCGCCTCCCGACTACACGCGGTCCAGAGATCCTGGCCGAGGTCCCTCAGCCACTTGGCCGCATGCCGCTTGCGCCGGGCGCCCCGGTATCCGGGGTTCAGCCACTCATCATAGAACTTCCGCACATACTCCGACCGCCCCACCACCTTGCCCAGGATGTACTCCCGGACCTTCTCGCCAAGACTTCCGGCCTTGATCTCGATCCCCTTTTCTTTCAACTCTTTCCGCATCGCCTCGGTTATGACCAGCCCATTGGTTTTGCCCTTGT
>JBDREB010000131.1:0-2222 GCA_043820325.1 Planctomycetota bacterium
TTCCGTTTCGCGATTAGACGGGAGGGCGGGTTTCAAACCCGCCCCTACACGGTTGACATCCGGATGTTCCCCGCACAATCACCTGTGGGTCGGAAAAAGCGCCAAACCTTTTTCCGAAAAACATGCCCGGTTACGGATAGGGATCAGGAAATCTGAGATGAGATCGGGCAATGCGTTTAGCGCCAAGGCGTTCAGAATAGGTTTTTGATCTGGCTCAACGCGACCAATAACAGCACAATACCTATGAACCAACCGATCAATATGATGACCCGCCGTTTGAGTTCGGCGAGCGCCTCCTTTTCCTCGGTTTCCGCAACATCCTGGATATGGGCCAGGATCCTGCGGTTATAGGGACCGAGCAGATTGTTCCGTTGCAGGTACAGGACGAATGGGTGGGCCTCCATCGTGTTGATCCGGTTCTCCATCAGGAGCCGACCGCACGCGGGACACACGAACACCTGGTCGACCTGTTCTTTACATCCAGGGCAGGTGCCGGTGAAAGGCTTGGGTTCTTCGATCTGATACAGATTCACAAGCAGGCTGACGACCTGCTCATGATCCTGTTTCCGCATAACGAGGGTATAGGAGCGATCCTGATCAACCAGTGCCTCGTCAGAGACCCGGTTGAAATGATGCTTGATCCCCGCATCATCCAGGATGCCCTTGATACCGCCGACATCTCGTTCCTGGAAATGCTCGATGACGGTCAACTGTTCCCGCGGGACCTGCTCCTGGTCACTCATCACGCTTTACCTGGCCTGCATATCCGATCGGATCCCTCTGCATAAACCGTCCCGCTTGCGGACTCCACATCCGCGCGCGTCCGATAGGAGTTACCTCCACGCAAGCAATAGGCGTCCATATTCAACGAGATTACCCCTAAAATCCTATTCCCCGGTAATTATAGATGTACTCGACATAAACAGTGTCATCGGACTTTTTTCCAAAGAATATGACCTGGCCATTGTTTGCGCTTGGATAACTATTCGTCATTGCAGAAAAAACAAACTCGGGTGGCATGAAGGGGAAAGAGAACAACAATTTCAACAGACCTTTGCCGGCTCCATTCTGCCGGCAATTTTGTTGCACTTGCCGCTGGCGCGCGGGCCCTTCTTTAAGGAAGACATGCCGATGAAGAGATTCTACCACACGGAGGCGGAAATGGCAAGGATGTTTTCAGAGGAAATGAGCCCCGAAGGGCGGACCAGCATGGCGCTGGACGAAATGGCGCGGGCCGGGGCGCAGATGCTCCTGCAGGCCATGTTGGAAGAGGAAGTCGTCGAATGTCTGGGGCGGATCCGGTATGCACGGGGCGCGCACGGCGTCTACCGCAACGGCAGCCGGCCGCGGCAGGTCAAGACGGGGACCGGCGACATAGCGGTGCGCTACCCCAAGATCACGGGCGGCGGGAAAGGCTTCAGCTCCAAGATGATCCCTGCCTACCAGCGACTGAGCCCGCGGCTATTGGAGATCCTGCCGCATTTGTACGCCGAGGGCCTGTCGACACGGGACTTTGAGCGTGCCCTGGCGCCGCTGATGGGGCCAAGCAGCCTGTCCCCCTCATCCATCTCCCGTGCCAACAAGACGCTCTACCAGTCCTTTGAAGCATGGCGCAAGCGGGATTTGTCCGACCTGGACATCGTCTACCTGTTTTTGGACGGGATATCCCAGAAGATACGGATGACCTTGAGGCCTGTCTGACCTTCTATCGGTTTCCCGAGGTCCACTGGAAGCGGATCCGGACCAGCAATGTGATCGAGCGGTCATTCGGCGAGGTGCGCCGGCGCACGGATGTGCTCCGCAGCCGCATCGTGACCGAGAAGGCGGCGCTGGTGCTGATCTTTGCCACGCTGGAGCAGGATCGGCTGAGATGGCACGGCGTGACCATGGAGCCCGAGATCTACGCCAAGGTGGCCGCCAGCGCCGAGGAGTGCCGCCTGAAGCCATTGAAATGGAACTTGGACAAGCGGATTGCGGCTTGACATGCGCCCCGATGAGGATACAATGCTGCACCGTGGCTACAATTCAATTTCCACCAACTTCCGCCACGCGGCCGGGCACGACCAGCGTATCTAAATACACCGCCCCATAATTAAGGGGCCAGATCTCAATCATCATAATGACCCGATTCCGGAACGCTGGTTCAAGCCGGATCTTGTTTGGTAGGGGCACGGCATGGCAATGCGGAGAAAGATGATGTGCCACGAAGTCACAAAGACACT
>JBDREB010000132.1:0-6823 GCA_043820325.1 Planctomycetota bacterium
GGGCTGGATCTTCCTCGACTCCGTCCACAAGCTGGCGTACGCGAGGGCACGGCATGCCGTGCCCCTACAGCGGAAAAGAATGCCACGGTGGTACCGGCGCGCCCTCTTTTGCCCCCTTTATTATGGGGCGCTGTACTTAGCGGCCGGGCGGGTTCAGGGCCGGTTCAGGGGCCGGGTTTCCGTGTCGTCCGCACGCCGGAAGAGGAGGACCGACCATTCCGGTTCTTTCGGGAGCGTGCCGTGATCGACCAGGCGTGAAGCCGCGCCGGTGGCCCGCACCATTTCGTCCGAGAGATCGGTCAGTATGGCGCCATGCCGGCGCGGCCAGAAGACCCATAACCGGCACTGGGGCGCCAGGCGCGCGGCCATCGCGGGCAGTTGGCGGACCAGTTCCGATTCGGCCACGACAAAGATGCAGGCCACATCCACGGCCTCCCGCTGTGCCGTGGCAAACGCGATATCATGGGGCAGGGGGTTCAACCGTGCCCGGAAGCCGGCAGGTTCATCGGCCAGGAGGATGGTGTCGCCGGCTTTGATGCCGAGGAGTTGGGCCAGCGGGCGTTTGGGCGGCATGGGTGTGTTCCTTACTTGGGTGCGGGTTCAGGGAAGATGTGGTCGAGACTGCGGGCGGTCTGGATGAGCTTCGTTTCCTCGGCCGGGGCCAGAGGGGTGGGATCGGCGGCCCCTTCGCACGCCCACCGGAAAAGTTCCATGTGGCTCGGGCTGACCGCGGCCGTCACGCCGAGACCGAGGGTGAAGCGCAGGGCCAGGGCGGCTTCGGCCGGGTTTTCAGCGGGCGCGTACCAGCTTTGGGCCGGCGTCGGGATTCATCGGCTTTCCATTGCCGCCGGGCCAGGGCCTTCAGGGCGAGCAATCCCATCCCCCTTGACCGGGCCCCGGCCAGGACGCGCCGGCCGAAACCGTTGCCGAACCAGGTGGCCCAGTTCCAGGGGAAGAGGACGGAATCAAAGGGGAATCCCGCCATGAGCATGAGGGCCGCCTC
Organism: Planctomycetota bacterium; assembly: GCA_043820325.1. Classification (GTDB taxonomy): domain Bacteria; phylum Planctomycetota; class JBDREB01; order JBDREB01; family JBDREB01; genus JBDREB01. Next base: position 1,004 of record JBDREB010000132.1, read on the forward strand.
TTCGCTGTGGGCGGAGAATCCCAAAAACCGGGTCTTGCCCGCGGCGCGCGCGGTAACGAACGCCTCCAGCGCGCCGCCGGCACCCAGGATCCGCTCCACTTCCGCGGTGGTCGTTACCGCGTGCATCTGGTAGAGGTCGACATGGTCGGTACGGAGGACACGCAGGGAATTCTCAAGTTCGGCGGCCGCGGAAACAGCGGTGACGGGAAAGGCGGGTTCCTCCCTGAGGGGCGGGATGCCGCGTTCCTCAAGGCTGTGCCACGGCATGGCCCCGGAGACGCGCTGGGTGGGTGTGCGCCAGTCGCGGTCGCTGGTCGCGGGCTTGAGCCAACTCCAGTCGACGGCGCGCATGTCAACATGTTCCTGCCACCCCAGCTGTTTCGACAGCCGCGCCGTGTGTGGCCGGTACCCGGGGGCGGGCCGGACCTTCCATTCGGGCCCCGTGTTGACGATCACATCTCCCGCGCGGCCCCACACCAGCAGTCCGGCCGATCCCTCGTGGATGTACTGGAAATTGCTGATGCCCGGATTGTGGACCAGGACCGCGATGGCATTTTTCCCCCGCCGGAGGAACGGGGCGATGTCGACCGTGTCGTAGGGCCAGGACACCTGGAATCCGCGCGCGGGCCCGCGCATGACATGTGTGCCGTTCACCCAGAGGCGGTACCGGGCGTCGGCTGTGATGTTGATGTGCGCATCGGCCGGTACCCGGGTCAGGGTGAACGAACGCCGCGCCTGCATGTAGGTATTGATCAGGTTGAAATATTTTTCATACCAGATCCAAGCGGCGTGCGCAAGCAGGTTCGGGCCGGACATCAGCGACCTTTCAGGTGTCGGGAAAGCAATCAATTATAGCGGAGGGGGGCGGTTTGCAAGGAAAAAGGGGCGGCGCCGGGAAGGGTGACCAAGCGTCACAGGTCACAGGTTTCAGGTCACAGGTCTTGATCCGGATCCTGGACTTGCGACTTGTGACATGGGACTTGCGACTCCGCTTGATCGATCAGCCGCTCTTCGAGCCCCGGGCGGCGGGTGGCAACATCGACCGTGCGGCAGCCTTCCTCGAGGGCGGATTGGAGTTGAACAAGGTAGGCGTTCATCCCGTCGCGGGTGGTGTCGGCCGGCACGGCGATGGGAGGCATGAACCGCACCACGACCGTGCTGAACGGTTTGGGGATCATGAAGCGGTCCCACGACCGGCGCGAGGTCCAGGTTCGCGTGGCGCCGCCGGCCACGGGCACCACCGGGTTGCCCGTCTTCCGGGCCACGGTGAGGATGCCGGACTTGGCCTGGCGGAGAGGGCCCCGGGGGCCGTCCACGGAAATGGCCGCGCCGTGGCCCTCGCGGACCTTGTGGACCATGGCGATGAGAAGTCCCACCGCGCCTTTGGAGGTCGATCCCCGCACAATGCAGTGGCCCATCCGGCTTATGAGACGGGCGACGATCTCGCCGTCACGGTGGAAAGAGGCGGGGACCACGAAGCCGCGGCCCCGCAGGGGGTAGTAGGTGAAATACTGGCGTCCGTGCCAGAAGGCCAGCAGGGGATGCTTGCCGTCGGCGGCGATCCGGTCGAGCACTTCGGGGTTCTCGAGGCGGATGCGGGTGGTCCAGCCCAGAAGGTAGGTCACCGCGTAGGCCAGCCAGCCGAGGAGGGCGGCGCGCATGGTTCAATCCCCGTCCGTGTCGTAACCGCGCGTGCTGAACATGCGGCGCGCGAGGAAGCTGAAATCGAGACGCACGGCGTTGTATTCGCAGAGTTCGTGACAGCACATGCACGAGATGCAGGCCTTGTAGTCGATGGCGATGTCCTCGGCACGCATGGTCATGGCCTTGGCCGGGCACGACTCTACGCACCGGTTGCACCGCTTGCAGCGGGCCGCGTTGACCCGGGGGCGGACCCATATGAAGGGCCGGCACAGGCGGATGAAGAGGCCCGCGAAGATGCGGTTGAGCCGGTAGCTGGCGGGCAGTTTGAAACGCGTGGGCCGCACGGCGGCGATGGTCTCACCGACCACGGTGATCGCCTCCGGTGCGGCCGGGCCGTTGCCCATGCGGGCGGCTTCGGCCAGATGGATGACCTCGTTCCAGCGGATGCCGATGATCGCCGCCGCGACCATGTCCACGGCCAGGGCGTTGGTCCCGGCGATGATGAGGCCCAACTGCACGGGCTTGCCCGAGGCCGGGCCGTTGCCTTCCATGGCCACCACCGCGTCCACCACATGCAGGGCGGGGGTGATCGAACGGTTGAGCACGGCGATGAACCGGCCGAAATCGGCCGCCGCCGGCAGGGCCTTGTGGATCGCCGCCTTCTGCAATCCCGGGATGAGGCCGAAGAGGTTCTTCATGGCACCGGTCATGTAAGTGAGGGTATGGGTCTTGAGCTTGGGAAGGTTCACGATGAGCCCCGGTTCGAGCGCGGCCTTGGATATGGTGAAACTCTTGAGCGTGGGGAGTTCCGCGGCCGGGAAAGTGGTCGAACCGGTATCGTCGAATGAGATCAGGGGCACGCCCGTGCGGTCGGACGCGTCCTGCCAGCCGGCCTTTTCCCAGAAGGAGGCGATGCGTTTCAGGGCGCCGCCCGGGCTGTCGCCGATGGCGAGCCTGGCGTCGGGCCGGCGTTTGCGGATCGCGCCGATCACCGCCTCGATCACGGCCGGGTGGGTGGTCACCGCCCGGTCCGGTTCGCGGCGGGAGAGGAGGTTGGGCTTGAGGAGGATGCGGCCGTCGGTGCGGAAGAAATCGGGTGCGAGTCCCAGAAGGTCCAGGGCGCGGTCGACGGCGGGGTTGACCGCCGCGGTTTCGTAGCCAGCACATTTGACGATGGCGACCCTATAGTCCACCGGTTTTTCCTGCGGCAGCTTGCCAATGGAACCGGGAACCATTTGTCATTGTAAATTTAGCATTTAGCATTCAGCATTTTCCCTGAATCAGTCTTTCTGACTGCGCGCCGAAAGCATGTTCGTTGCGTGCTTGGAACATTTGTGATCGCTCCGATCGTTTCGGATTTAGAGTTTAGGATTTAGTGCTTCCACCCCTGCGGTGCTTCACAGTTCTTGTCCGGCCGCAGGGGTGGCCCCATCCACCGCGTCGACATGGCGGATGTAGAGTTCCTCGAGGTCGTACTGGTCGAAGTCCTTCCGTTCGAGGATGATCCGGATCACGCCCCGGTTCATGATGCCGATCCGGTCGGCGATGTCCTTGGCCCGGAAAATGTCGTGCGTGGACATGAAAATGGCCTTCTGCCGGCCTTTGAGGTGGGCCAGGATAGCCAAAAAGTCCTTGCCGCCCTTGGGGTCGAGCCCCGAGGTCGGTTCGTCCAGCAGGATCACCTCGGCGTCCTTGAGAATGGCGATGGCGATGCCGAGGCGCTGGCGCATGCCCTTGGAATAGCCTTTGACGCGCCGGCGCCAGGCCTCCTCCTGCAATCCCACCATGCTGAGCGCTTCGCGGATCCGGTCGTCGGCCACCTTGACGCCCGCGGTGAGGTGGGTGAAAAAACGCGCGTTTTGGAGCGCGGTGAAATTGCCGTAGAGGCGGACATTCTCCGACACATAGGCCACATGTTTCTTGGCCGTGAGGGGGTCCTTGCGGATATCGATGCCGTTGATGAACGCCGTGCCTGAGGTGGGCGTGGTGAAGCCCAGGACCAGCATCATGGTCGATGTCTTGCCCGCGCCGTTGGCGCCCAGCAGGGCGAAGATCTCCCCGTCCTGGATCTCGAGGTTGAGGTCGTTCACCGCCAGAACACCGTTGTCGTAGCGTTTGGTCAGATGGTCGAGCTTCAGCATGGGGTATCCTTCAGACTGCCGGCACCATTGTAGCACAGGACCGGGGAAAATCAAGGAAAAGCGGGCGGCATTGCGAGTTGGGTGAACGGTCGGGGGTCGGGTATGCGTGGAGCAAATCACCCCGCGGCCCGTTCAAGCGCCAGACCCGGCCGCTTGTTCTTAACGCCACCGTGTCGAAGAAGCCGCTCCTCGGCAAATACAACCGGCTCTACGGGACCACCCTCATCCGGCGGCCGAACGACTGGATGCTCCTGACGATCATGGACAGCGGCCGCTGTCATTCGTGGGGACTGGCGGCCATGACCGCGCCCGCGCCGGGCGGCCCCTACGGCGAACCCATGCCCATTTTCCACACCGAGGACGGCGGCCACCACCCGCCGCTTTTGGAATATTTCTCCGCCTTTGTCCACGAGGGCCGGGTCTACGCGCCCGCCACCTCCGTGGCCTTGAACCGGAACTTCCAGGTCCTGCACCGGGCCCGGCTGGAAGAGGCGACCGATCCCAAGGCCTGGGAACTCGTCCAGCATGGTTCGATATGGCATGCGGAACCGGTGGAACACGAGGCCCACGGCCTGTGGGGCCAGACCTTCTCGGGCTTTGTGGACCCGGCCGGTAACCTGAGTGTCATGTTCCCGAGCCGCGACAAACAGGGGTTCGGCACCATCAACCTGGCTTCGCGGCCGTGGAACACGCCTTTCCGTCCGTCGGGTTTCCATGTGACCGGCCACAAGGGCCCATCCCTGACCTGTGTGCGCCGCGGTTATGATGCGGTCACGATCGATGCGGAGATCATCCTCAACGGCACCGCGACGATCCTGTGGGGCATGCAGGGGCCGCTGGGGGCCGATGCGGTGCGCGCCGACGCCTCGCTCCATGCCCTCTGTCGGACCGGGTGGCACGGTTTCGAATGCGCGCCGTCCGGATGGCGACTCCTGCCCGCCGATGCGGCGGGCAAAGTCTCCGAGGCGGCGAAGGGGATCTGGACAACTGCCCCCGGCCGGTTGAATATCCGTCACGACGCCGATGGTTCTCTACGGGTGAGAGCCGACGATATTGACCTGTGGTCCGGCAAGGCACTCCTGCGATTCGGACCGGCCGGCCTGCTTGTGGAATCATGGAGTGCGGCTGAAGTCCTCCGTTTCGAGATCAGTGGAACCCCCCGCACGGTGTCGATCCCGTTCCTCTACACGGACGGGCTGCTGGGCGCGGGCCGGCCGATGAACGAGTGGGCCGAGATCGCCTCGCCCATCTACCGCCACGGCGTTGGCGCGCTCCATGACGGGCCGGGCGGCCGGGCGAAATGGAACTTCCACGGCGCCGGTTTCAAACTCTGGGCCGCGCGGCCCCGCGTATGGCGCAATAGCGGTCGCCCTCGACGGCCGCGAACTGGAACGCATCGACCTGCACGCATCAAGCGCAACAGCCAGCACGCCGATATGTTCCCGCACCGGACTGACCGATGACTATCACGCGGTCACGATCACCCCCGTCTCCGGCCCACTGGTGGTCGACTGCCTGGATGTGGAGTGGCAGGGCCTTGCCGGCTTTAAGATTGACAAGGCCCGTCCCTGATGTAGAATAGGTATTGTAGAACATTAAGGAAGGTTCTGTAATGGTCCCAGGCATTCGCTTTAGCGATACCCCCCCGGTGGTCGATAAGATCTTCATCGATGGCTATCGCCGGATGTCACCCCGGCAGAAGATGCAATGCGTCAGCGATATGACCAACGCTGTTTTACAGATGGCCCTGGCCCGGATCAGGAAACAGCACCCTGGCATATCTGAACGCGAAGAACGACTGCGGCTTGCTTCGTTATGGCTGGACCGGGAGACCATGATCAAGGTGTTCCAATGGGACCCGTACAAAGAGGGATATTGAGTGACGCTTAGTACCCCGCCCCATAATTAAGGGGCCAGATCTCAATCATCATAATGACCCGATTCCGGAACGCTGGTTCAAGCCGGATCTTGTTTGGTAGGGGCACGGCATGGCAATGCGGAGAAAGATGATGTGCCACGAAGTCACAAAGACACT
>JBDREB010000133.1:0-5027 GCA_043820325.1 Planctomycetota bacterium
AGGGACATGATCTTCCGTCCGCATCCGGCGTTGCTCGTCGACGCCGGATCTTTCCATTGATACGGCTCCTCCTCGCGCCTTGGCTGCGGACGGAATCTCTATGTCGAAATGGATACTTTATTCATTTACGGGCACTTATTGGAAGCCTGCGGAATAGTGTGACATATTGGAAATGATCTCGCGGATAATGCTTGAGGGTTGATCTGCCTGGTAGCCCGCATGCTTTAGCGTGCGGGGATGTGAACTCGGCCCGTGGGCTGAAGCCGCGCGGGCTTCCAGGATAGGATGGGTCTTGACCCGCGGGTTAAAACCGCGCGAGCTACCATGCGGGTCACGGAGTGAATGTAAGCTGGATATCCTCCTGGCCGGCGTGGGCGGCGCGGAAGCGGGCGGGGGAGGGGCCGACTGCGCGGCGGCAATCCTTGCCGAAGTTGTTGTCCACCCCGAACCCGCACTCGGGGGCGGTCGCCTGCACCGGCCGGCCGGTGCAGGAAGGGAGGCGCACCGTTTTTCGTCCCATTTTCCATGATGACCTTTACCGAATACCGGCGATACTACCCCGCGTACGGCATAGTCCGTAAGACCGTTGCACCCGCCGGCATTTAGGAAGACTGCCATGCTTAAGATCGCCCTCATCGGTGCCGGGTCGGTGGTGTTCGCCGAAGACCCGATCGCCGACATCCTGGCCTATGACGCGCTCAAGAACTGCCGCATCCACCTGGTAGACCCCGATCCTCGCCGGTTGGCCGTGGCCGCGGCCATGGCGCGGTCGATCAACCGGGTGCGCGGCGCCGGGGCGAGGATCGCCGCCTCGCGCACGCGGCAGGCCGCGATCGACGGCGCCGATGTGGTGATCACCACCTTCGGCGTGGGCGGTTTTCCGGCCACCCGGACCGACCTGGAACTGCCGGCGCGGTTCGGCGTGAAGCAGACCATCGGCGATACCCTGAATGTGGGGGGCATCTTCCGATCATTCAGGTCATTGCCCGTGCTCATGGATGTGTGCCGCGACATCGAACAAAGCGCGCCCGGCGCCCTGCTCATCAACTATGTCAATCCCATGGCCATGCACTGCCTGGCGGTCCAGCGCGGTACGCGGGTGCGGTCCGTGGGTCTGTGCCACGGTGTGCGCTACACGCGTGGCCGGCTGATCCTTCTGGCGCGGCTGGCGCAGATGAGCCCGGCCGCGGTGAGAAAACTCATGAACTCATGGGACCCATCAGAGGCGGGCGGGTCGGCCTTCATGGACTTTTACCGCGAATGCCGGCTGGACACGGAATACCGGACCCTGTGCGCGGGCATCAACCACATGGCCGCTTTCCTGCGGTTCGAGAAGAACTGCCGGGACCAGTACCCCTGGGTGCGCCGGGCGCTGGAACGGCCGGTAATCCGGCAGATCGAACCCGTACGGCTGGAACTCTTCGAGCGGTTCGGGTATTTCATGACCGAGACCTCGGGCCACATCGCCGAGTACCTGCCGTGGTTCATGCCCCGGCCGGCCGAGATCAAACGGCTCGCCATCCGGCCGAACACCTATCTCGCGACCTGCCGCAGGCAGAATGCGACATTTGAAGGCTACGCCCGCAAGGCGCGTGCCGGTGGGGAGTTCATCACCGCCGGCCAGCCGCCGAGCATCGAGAACGCGCCGCCGATCCTGAACGCCATCGCGACCAATCAACCGTTCGAGTTCAACGGCAATGTGGCCAATGACGGCGGCCGCCTCATCCCCAACCTGCCGGCCGACGCCTGCGTGGAGGTGCCATGTGTGGCCGACGGCATGGGCGTCCATCCCCTGGCCGTGGGCGACCTGCCGCCCCAGATCGCGGCCATGATCCGGACCAATGTCAATGTCCAGGACCTGGTGGTGCGCGCCGTCCTCGAAGAGCGCAAAGAGCATGTCTACCATGCCGCCTATCTGGACCCGAACCTCGCGGCCAGCCTGCCTCTGCCCCCGATCAAAGCGCTCGTCGACGCCATGATCGCGGCGCACGGACGGATGATGCCGGTTTTCATGCGTTAAGACAGCGGAGTCGCAGGTCACAGGTCGGAACAGCAGGAGTCGCAAGTCCCCGGTCGCAAGACGGGACTTATGACTTGAGACCTGTGACTCCCGGTCCCAATGACCTGACTCTTGACACCCGTGGTGCAAAACCGCTTGCGTTCCGAACCACCGGGCATACAATACCCGCCGTCATTGAAATGGAGAAAACCATGCCCATCGCCGACACCAGCGCCTACCTGTCCGACCTCACGGGGGTCATGCAGACCCACTGGCCGGCCAACCGGACCGTCAACATCGTCTGTCACGGCCACAGCGTACCGGCGGGGTATTTCGCCACGCCCTTCGTGAACACCCTGAACGCCTACCCCCACCTCCTGCACGCGACGCTCAAGCACCGGTTCCCTTATGCGGTGATGAATGTCATCGTCACGGCGATCGGCGGCGAGAATTCGGTCTCCGGCGCGGCCCGGTTTGAAGCGGAGGTACTGAACCACCGGCCCGATGTCGTAATGATCGACTACGGCCTGAACGACCGCGGCCTGGGTTTGGAGAAGGCAGGGGCGGCCTGGCGGGGGATGATCGCCGCGGCCCGTAAGCGGGGCGCGCGGGTGATCCTGATGACACCCACGGCCGACCTCACCTTGGCCCCCGGGTACGCGGGCGCCGACCAGGGCCGGATGGCCGAACACGCGGCGCAGATCCGCGCCTTGGCGGCCGAATACGGCACCGGGCTCGTGGACAGTTCAGATTTCCTGATCCCTATCCGTAACCGGTCATGTTTTTCGGAAAAAGGTTTGGCACTTTTTCCGACCCACAGGTGATTGTGCGGGGAACATCCGGATGTCAACCGTGTAGGGGCGGGTTTGAAACCCGCCCTCCCGTCTAATCGCGAAACGGCAATAAAGGGCGGTTTTCAAACCCGCCCCTACGGTAACCACCCAAACCGGCCTATGGTTGATTCACGCGCCTGGCTGACGCCAAAAAGTGCCAAAGCATTTTCCGCCGGGATCAGGAAATCTGCAGTTCGTTCAATTCGTGTTTCGGCGGTTCAAGACTCGCTTTCAGCAACTCCAATGCTTTGGTCAGCCAAGCTTTCATGGTGCCGTTTTCAACTTAAATAAGAACTCATTCAGATTAAACGACTTATAGCGATCATGCGCCAGCTGCTCAAACAAGACTGCGGGCTCGGTTTGCTGTGGCGGTTTCAAGGGAAACTGCCATTTCACAGGCGGGTGAAACCCTGAAATGGCGGCGGTTGGGTTCATCCCTCGGAAACCTCCAATCGGGGCTTGAGGCTTGATATTCTGGGCTGGGAGCCATTGCGAGCTTATTGCGCACGGACATTCCTCCTCGTATCCCGATTTACAACGACCGGTATTATACAGCTGTGCATCTGCCGTGGCAAGTATATTTTTCTTTCGCATCATATCTTGGAACATGAACAGTTTTACCCTCCACCTTCCCTATCTATTGAATGTCGTCACTCCTCAGGCGCGGCCTTGAGGACATCGCCCGCAGGAGGTTGTTCGGCATCCGTGTTTTGCCAGAGACTCCGCAGCAGTTCATCCGGAATGCGATGAGTCCGGGCGACGGTCTTTTGGGTTTCGGTGATGTGCAGGCCCTTGTCCCAGATGAAGTCCGGGTAACTGATGCGCACATTCGGATCCTTGCCATGGAGAACGGCCACAGGTTCGCCCCATTGGATAACCCTGCCTTCAGGCCCATCGATTTCGGCACCCCCGAGAAGATACGCCGGGTTGCGCCCTTCGTATGACTTGCCTCCGTGGTTGTGGAACCAGTAGATGAATCGCCCGGCGTAGGGGCCTTCCGTCAACTTCCGGACGAAGTTTGCGGCACGGGGGTGGTCCACCAGCCTGCCGCCCGGGCCGTAGGTCATGAACGCCGGTGCGGTCCAGGTCCGGCCGTCATCACGGGAGTAGGCGTGGCAGGGGTGTCCGGCAACGGTGCGGTAGGTGCAGAACAGACTGCCGTCGGACAAGCTGGTAAGATTGACTTCTTCCGCAATGGGACCTTCGGGCGATTTCAGCCCGTTTTCACCGTCAGGAAGCGTCTCCCATTCGAGCTTGGCCGGATCGCGTTCCGTGTCAATATTGGCACAGCGCAGGAACCAGGACTCGCTGACCTCCATGAAGCCTTCGCCGAACTTCCCGACCTTGGAGAACCCAAGGTACATGGCGCCTCCATGCCGTATGGGTTTGCCAACGCCCCAGAAGAAGCGGACCTTGCCCTGATATGGATTGCCCCGGTCCATGTCGGTTTCGCGTACCGGAATAAACCAGCGCTGCCGGGACCAGGTCTTCCCCCCGTCATCAGAATACTTGAGGGCGTACTCGCCGAGCGTGTCCACCCGCTTCCTGGCGTAGGCGGTGGAGGCAATTATTTCACGCAGGTTCTTCGCGTTGTAAGTGTAGAACACATAGACCCGCCCGTACGCAGTCAGATAGGGCATGGCCCATGAGGCCTCCGGACCGTCGGCGGGCTCGATGTCGACCAGCGGCTCCCATGTTTGCCCGAGGTCAAAACTACGGCAGGACACAATATGCTGGCCCCGGTTGCCTTCAAGCCCCTTCCCGGTCGTCATGGCGCAGAGCCAGGTCCCATCGGCCGGTTTCACGATATAGGGTTGATCGCAGTAACCCTCGGAAGGGATCTCAAACCCCGTCGCGATGTCGATCACCTGAGCCGCCTGCTTCATCGCATTCATGCCGGGATCCTCTCCGCAGCCGAAGCCTCGTTCAACATGACACCATAAATGGCGCGCCCGGTAGGACTCGAACCTACGACCATCGGATTAGAAATCCGATGCTCTATCCAACTGAGCTACGGGCGCACGCAATGTCATTACCTATACGGCTGTCTGCTGAAAATAAGTTACTATTCAGGTGCTGATATCTGGTGGAATCCCTTTGGTCAAGGCACCTATGGCATCCATGACCTTACCGGTCTGCTTGACGGTTGTCGAGATGATTGAGCGAATAAGGCAGAAGTTATCTGCGCCATGCTT
>JBDREB010000134.1:0-4072 GCA_043820325.1 Planctomycetota bacterium
CTAATCCGCGAAACGGCAATAAAGGGCGGGTTTCAAACCCGCCCCTACGGTAACCACCCAAACCGACCTATGGTTGATTCACGCGCCTGGCTGACGCCAAAAAGTGCCAAAGCATTTTCCGCCGGGATCAGGAAATCTGCAGTTCTTTCACGGAGGGCCGCGCTTTGTCGCGGCCGGGAATACGGAACGAACCTGGAGGGACGCGACAAAGCGCGTCCCTCCACGGAAATAAAGAGCCCCGATTTTCTCATTAGTGATTTCATTCGGTTTATGAACGGCCTGATGGCTTATCTCCACACCCCGTTGAGCGTCTCGCCGCAGAATTCGCACTTCCCGTCGCGCACATGGTTTGCCTTGATGTAAAACCCCTGCCGTTCGATCACGACTTTGCCGCAGGCGGGGCAGACGGTGTTGTCCCATTGGCCGGAGGTGGGCAGGTTGCCGACATACACGAACCGGATGCCCGCTTTTTTGGCGATATCGGCGGCCTGGGTGAGCGTGGCTTCGGGCGTGGGCGCGGCGCTGGCCATCTTATATGCACCGTGGAACCGCGAGAAATGGAGCGGGACATCAGGACCGAGGTTCTGCACGATCCACTCGCACATCGATTGGATCATGGCCATATCGTCGTTGCCGCCGGGGACGATGAGGTTGGTGATCTCGAGCCAGACGCCCGCCGCCTTGACGGTCTTCAATGTCTCGAGGACCGGCGCCAGACGGGCAGTGCAGTATTTCGCGTAAAACTCCTCGGAGAAGCCCTTAAGGTCCACATTGGCCGCGTCGATGACTTTGCATAATTCCTTGAGTGGTTCAGGATTGATGTACCCGGCCGTGACCCAGACATTGCGGATGCCCGCCGCGCGCGCCAGCCGGGCGGTGTCGATCATGTACTCGTAGAAGATCGCCGGTTCGGAATAAGTATAGGCAATGGTGGCCGCCCCTGCTTCCTTTGCCGCGGCCACGGTTTCGGCCGGAGTGTGGATGACGCCCTCCCCGGCCGGGCCGTCGTTGTATGAGGCATTCTCGGGGTAGAGCTGGGAGAGGTCGTAGTTCTGACAGAAGACACACCGCAGGTTGCAACCGGCCGTGGCCACGGAATAAGCGCGGCTACCGGGCAGGAAATGGTAGAGCGGTTTCTTTTCGATGGGGTCCACATGCCGTGCCAGCACCCGGCTATAGACGATCGTCTTCAGTTCCCCCTTGATATTGGCCCGTGCCCGGCACCGGCCGCGGTCGCCGTTTGAAAGCAGGCAATTGAACGGGCAGAGGAGGCACTGAACCTTTCCGTTGCCGCGGGGTTCCCACCAGCGCGCGGCCTCGAGGCTGAGTCCCTGGCCCTTGATGGTCGCCTCGCCGATGCCTTTGACCGGCTCCAGGTCCAACCTGGGCAGGGCCGGTTCAACTGCAGGCGGGGTTGCCGGCTGGTCCACAGGCGGAGGCGGAACTTGCGCGGTTTCACCGGCGGTCAAACCGCTCACCGCTTTCCATGCCGCGTGGACCGCCGCCATGATGGCCGTGCTCGACATGGTGGCGCCCGAAACAGCGTCGACGCCCAGAATGGCATCACCCGCGGCCCCGGCCAGCCGGGTGTATAGCCCGCCGTCATCGACCATTCGCAGGAACTCTTCGTCTTCGCTGGAAGCCGTCAGACGCACGGCGACGACCTTGTTCTCCGCGTCAATTACCACGGCTAGGTTGAGCGGGGTGCCGGTGTAGGTGAAGGCGGCCCCGGCATCAGGCGCGCAGGCACAGGTCTCCACTGCCGTCCCGACCCGCTTGGAGGCGGCATCATAGAGCGCATAATGGCGGAACGGCGTCTCCCTTTGTTCCAGCCGCATACCGTCGGGAATGAGGCCGGCGAAAGATCCGGGCGGCGTATCCATGAACACGATCGCTGCCGGAGCCGCCGCGACCGGGACGGCCGGAGGTGGGACCGGCGCGGCCACAGGCGGCTTGACAGCGCCCCGGGGCGGCCGCTTGAATGCGCCCGCAGCCCGGTAGCCGCCCATCCCCAGGATGAGCGCCACGCAGACGCCGACGACGAATGAGCCTACCGTTCGCCGAGACACCGCAGGCAATCCCCTTCCTTGTGATTCCACACCCTGAGGTTGCGGCACCCCTTGCAAACATTTTTCTTCGGGAAAAGGGTGTTCCGGCTCATCAGGGCCAGCAACGCCCCGATCGGGCAGAGATACTGGCACCAAACCCGCCCGGCCAGAATGGCGGTCAGGATGAAGATCCCCGCGAATACAAGGACGACCGTTCCGCCGGTCCTGATCAGGGCAAAAAGACCGAAAGGTTCGATGCTCGCGATCGCGTTGATCCCCATCGCGGCGAGGATGCCGCCGGCCAGGAGCATGGCGTATTTGAATCCCACGAGTATACGGTGGAGCCGGTTCCCGGCCGCCAGGCCCGGTCCGATCAGGCCCAATAATTCAAATGTCATGCCCGCCGGACAGACGAACCCGCAATAGACCCGGCCGGCAATAAATGTCGCGATCAGGATCGCCAACGGCCCCAACACGGCACTGATGGTCATGCCCGTACCGGGCAATGCCAGCCTGAGGATGTCAATGGTCCCGGGTGTCGCCTTGAGCCAGAGGCCGATGACCACGATCGATACCAGCCCTATCCCATAGCGTACCCGCCGGCCGACCTTCAGTTTGTAGGCCGCCATGGCGATGACCAGAAACCCGGCCAGGGTGCCGTTGCGGATCAGCGTCGCGTGTTCCAGCGCCGCGGCGCGAACCGCAAGGGCTTCGTTAACCTGGATTGCCGGTGCGTCAACAGCCTGTGCAACGGCATCCGCGGGTGGTCCGGCCAGGGCCGTCATTCCCGCCAGGCAATAATAGATCCCCAGCAGCAAAGCCAGTCCCAATCCCAGCCGCTGGCCGTATTCCCTGAAACGGGTCGCGGCCACGGCGGGGAACAGGAACAGCGGGACCAGGAAGAACGAGGTCATGATAAAAAAGACCCCGAAGGCGGTAACGGCCGCAACGACCTCCCCGGCCTGGATGGCGGCATACCCGAGCGTCAAAAACGGAGGACAGGGCGCGATGCCCGTAAGCAATCCCAAGAGGAACGGTCCGTGGCCCCGGCCCAGCCGACAGAGCACGGGATATTTCTGAAGTCCATACAGGATGAAGAGCGTCCCGAACACCAGAAACACCCACGGCGCCACCCGGGTCAGGAGTGTTGCGTCTATGAAGCGCCCGGAGAAACCCGCGGCGAGTCCGGCGGCCAGGTAGCCGATGAACCGGCCCAGGAACATCCGCGTGACCGCCCGCGTGCCCTCAAGAGCCGATACGGCGCTGGCCTCGGCGGCGGCGGGGACCAGGATGCTGCAATGCAGGGTGCAGGCGGGCCCCTGCACGAGTCCCAGCATTATGGCTTGGCAGATGATGTCGGTGTTCATATGATTTCCGGCCGTATTATAGGTAACAACGGGGATTTGCAAGGGTTTTCCATAAGACGGAAACAAGAGTATTCGCCACTAAGACACAAAGGTATGAACTCGGCTTGGGTTTTTATCTAAAACCCAACCCAAAGTACACCGCCCCATAGCAGGGGTCAAAAGAGGGCGCGCCGGTACCACCGTGGCATTCTTTTCCGTTGTAGGGGCACGGCATGCCGTGCCCTCGCGTGGCCGGCTTGCGGACGGAGTCGAGGAAGATCCAGCCCGGGTCGGCGCTTGTTTTGGGGCCAATTGGGATGGGCACGGCATACCAACCCCCGGAACATCTGCCACAAAGTCACCAAGTCACAAAGGTAGATCCGGGTCGGGTTCGGATCAAACCCCGCACCCTTTAGTGTCTTTATGACTTCGTGGCACATCATCTTTCTCCGCATTGCCATGCCGTGCCCCTACCAAACAAGATCCGGCTTGAACCAGCGTTCCGGAATCGGGTCATGCTTATTGACTCAGCTGACTCAGCTCATAACTGGCGCCTTCCGGCATAGCCTTGTCATGACCACAGCGGGGGCATACGAAGCTGTCTGGCCACCTGAATGTGGTCCTAACACGCTTCCCCGCCCGCGAAAGCCCTCTGGAAAACTAAAAGCCTCGTATTGC
>JBDREB010000135.1:0-6713 GCA_043820325.1 Planctomycetota bacterium
AGACGGGAGGGCGGGTTTGAAACCCGCCCCTACACGGTTGACATCCGGATGTTCCCCGTACAATCACCTGTGGGTCGAAAAAAGTGCCAAACCTTTTTCCGAAAAACATGACCGGTTACGGATAGGGATCAGGAAATCTGAAGGGGGAGGGGGCCAATGTGCTGTGGGTCAGCGGTAGGGTGGAATGGGTTGATTCCGATGCGCCGGCCGGGACGGGGATCACGGTGAAAAACCCGAACATGGGCACCATGGACCAGGACCGCCTGTGGGCGGTGGATGCCAGGCCGGCCGATACTTTTCAGTACAACATTTTCCGCAACACCTACGCGGATTCCGAATTGCGCGACCAAAAGATAGCCCGCATCCGTCCCGGTCAGGTGTACAACCGGTGGGTGCGGATGTAATCCGCCACCGGCGGCGGCACGAGGCCGGTGGTATCCTCCCCGGCACGGATCATGGCGCGCACCCGGGTGGCGCTGATGTCGGGCGTGGCAATGGGCAGCATGGCCGCTGTAAGCCTCATCGTGTCATCGGGGGTAAGGACCGCGGCCAGGGCGGGTGGTATCGCGGGGGTGAAGCCAGGCCGGGCCAGGAGCACCAGTGTGCATTCCCGCACCAGCGCGCCGATCTCCTTCCATAAATGCAGATGCCGGAGGGCATCCGTGCCCGTCAGGAAATTCAGGACGGCCTGGGGGTGCGAGGCCCGGAAGGCCCGCACGGTGTCGATGGTGTAGGATGGCGGGGGGCGCCGTATTTCGATGTCGGAACAGCTCCATGCCGCTACGCCTGCCAGGGCCAGGTGCAGCATGGCCAGGCGGTGATGGGCGGAGGCAAGGTTACCCGTATCCTTGTGGGGGGGCACGCGGGCGGGGATGAAGACGATCTCTTCGGCGTACAACCGGGCGGCCGCCTGCCGGGCAGCCGCCAGATGGCCGTTATGCACCGGATTGAAGGTGCCGCCGAACAGACATAGAATGCCCACGTTCACCTTCCCCGGCGGGGTGCCGTCAGCGGCCGGGATCGGGACCGGATCAGTTCTTGGCCGCGGCGAGTTTGCCGAACAGGCGCGCCGCCTGGCTTTTCTTGCGGGCGGCCTTGTTCTTGTGGATGATGTTGCCCTTGGCCGTCTTGTCGATGATCTGGTAGATGAGCTTGAGCTGGGTGGCGGCGGCGGCCCGGTCATTGGCCGTGATCAGTTCCTCCAGCTTGTGCAGTTCGGTCTTGATGCGGTTCCTCTGGGCGCGGTTTGAGACCCGACGCCGGGCGTCCTGACGCATGTGTTTCTTGGCGGATTCGGTGTTGGCCATGAAGGGTTTCCTTGCTTCAACCTTTTTTTAGTTCATGCAGCTGATCGGCGACATCCTTGAAATTGATATCCACTTCGTAGATCCGGTTCAATTGCTGGATCGCTTCCTGTTTGCGTCCCATTTTGACATACAGCCGGCCGAGATTGTATATGAGCGGTTTAACCCGGTCGTTGACGATGCGGGCGTTCTCCAGGGCGGCGAGGAACTGCTTTTCGGAAAGGTCGTAATTCTCCAGGGCCATGAAGGCCTGGCCGAGGTAATTGAGCGCCCGGATCCGGTATTCGGGATCATGGGCCACCTTTTGAAAGGCACCGATCGCTTCGCGGTACTGCTTGAGCCGGATCTGGTGTTCGCCCAGGTCGAACTGGAAGGCGCCGTTGGTCGGCTGGGCTTTGACCCGCTTGGTGTATTCGTCGAGCTTGATCTTGTTCAGTTGCTGAATCAGCCCCAAGTACTGGTTCTTGAGCGCGGTGTTGGCGGGGGCTTTCTGGTATTCAGCCTTGGCGACCTCTGATTCCTCTATCAGGCGGTCGAGGATCAGCTGGCCCTGCTTGTACAGGATAGTGAAGTCGGCCTTGTCGATCACGGCCGCCCGGTCATAGATGGCCTTGGCGTCATCCCAGCGTTTGACCCGCTTGAACAGGTCGCCGAGTTTCATCATCAGGCGGGTGGATTTAGGGTCCTCCAGGATCTGCCGCTGGGTCATTTCAATGGCGTCCTGGACCTCACCGTCGGTCCGCAGGATCTTGTCCTTGATCTCCAGATCCTCCTGGGCCTCGTTGTCCTTGACTATTTCGCGGAACCCGCCTTTTTCGCCGGCTTTTTCCCAGCCTTTGCTCATGGTCTCCTTGGCGGCCAGGTCTTTGGCTTTGCGCAATGCCGGGCCGTGGTTGGGCTGGAGTTTCAGGATGCGCCCGCAGATCTCCTGGGCGGTCTTGATGTTGCCGTTCAGTTCGTAGGCGTAGGCCAGCTTTTCCAGGACTTGGACATTCTGGGGGGCCAGGGCCGCGGCATCCTCGTAGATCCAGATCGCGGCGTTCAAATGCTGGGCCGCCATGGCGGCGTCACCCAGCGGAATCAGCAGGAAATCGACATTGTCCGGATCGCCCACCAGGCTTTTCTCGATATCGATCATCGCCTTTTCCGGGTCTTTTTTAAGCGTCTGGGAGAACTTCTGTTTCATCCAGCCGCCAAACCCTATGATTCTGGCTTTAGTGGCGTTCCCGCCCGACTCTTTCTTGATGTGCCGGGTGGTGGCGCGGAGTTTTTTGCGTGCCTCCACATTGTCGGGATCGAGGGAAACGCATTGGATCAGCATCTCAAGGGCATATTCGAATTGCCGTTTGTCGATCGCCTGCAGGGCCTTGTTGTAGATATTCGTGACGTTTACCATGGCAACCTTTGCAATGTCCGTTCATTGCCGTACGAACGGCAACATATAAAGCAAATGATATCAAGCTTTTAATTATACGATGGAATCGGCCTTTGTCAACATAAAATCCCGTCCGCCGCGGCATTGGCCGGCCTTTCCCGGCATGGCCGGCGGCCGGGCGGTGTTTTTGCTTGCAATCAGCCGCCGGTCCGTACAATGAGGAGGCAACCTTTGTTAGGAACCACCCGTGCACCTGCTGGTCTACCCGGATCCATTCCTCAAGGAGAAGGCCGAGGCGGTGACCGATTTCGGCGCCGCACTGGAGGGGATCCGCGAAGGCATGCTCAAGGGCATGTACCTCTACCAGGGGGTGGGCCTGGCCGCCATCCAGATGGGGGTGCGGTCGCGCGTGTTCGTCTATGATGTCTCCCCCGATCGTGACCGGCCGGAACTGGTGATCAACCCGCGCATCGTGGTCGCTTCCACCGAGCGGGAGGCGTTCGAAGAAGGCTGCCTGAGCGTGCCGGGGATCAGGCAGAATGTGATCCGGCCGGTGGCGGTCACACTGGCCTGGCAGGATATCAAAGGCCGGGAATACCAGGATGATTTTGAAGGGCTGTCCGCACGGGTGATCCAGCACGAACTGGATCACCTGGACGGGACCCTGTTCGTGACGCGGCTGGGGCGGGTCAAACAGCTGCTGATCCGCAAGGCTTTGCGCGAGCTGGAGGAGCGGGGCGGCCATGGACCATGATCATTTCATGGGGATGGCACTGGAACTGGCCGGCCGGGGCCGGGGCCGGGTCGCGCCCAATCCGCTCGTCGGCGCGGTCGTCGTGCGGGAGGGCCGGGTGGCGGGGCGGGGCTGGCATGCCCGGTGCGGCGGTCCGCACGCGGAGACGGTCGCCCTGGATGAGGCCGGCCCTGACGCCCGGGGCGCCGATCTCTATGTCACCCTGGAACCATGCAATCATTGCGGCCGGACCGGGAAATGCACCGCGGCCATCATCGACGCCGGGATCGCACGGGTGGTCTATGCGATCGATGATCCCAACCCTTCCGTGACCGGCGGCGGGGCCGCCTGCCTGCGGACCAACGGGATCGCGGTCACGGCCGGGATCTGCGCCGATGCCGCCGCCCGCCAGAACCGGTTCTTCATCAAAAGCGTCACCCGGCGCCTGCCGTTCGTGATCCTCAAATGGGCCATGAGCCTGGACGGCGCCAGTGCCACGGCCGCGGGCGCATCGCGATGGATCTCGGGTGAGCCGGCCCGCCGGAAGGTCCATGCCCTGCGGGCCGAGGTCGCCGGCGTGCTGGTCGGCGCGTCCACCGTGGCAGCCGACGATCCGCTGCTCACTCAGCGGAGCGGCGCGCCTGATGTGCAGCCGGTCCGTATCGTCATCGACCCATCATTGCGGACCGGGGCCGGGGCCCAGGTGGTCCGTTCGATCGCCCAGGGTCCCGTGCTGTTCATAGCCGCCGATGATGCGGACCCGGCCCGGCGGGCGGCCCTGGAGTCGGCTGGGGCGACCTGCCTGGCCGTGCCCCGCAATGGCAGCCGGCTCGACCTGGCCGCGGCGTGTACGGAATTGAACCGCCGGGGGATCAATTCGCTCCTGGTCGAGGGGGGCGGCATTACGGCGGGGGCCTTTGTCGATGCCCGTCTGGCCGATGAAGTGGTCGTTTTCTGCGCGCCCTGCCTGATCGGCGGGGCGGCGGTCCGGCCGCTTGCGGGCGCCGGGATCACGGCGATGGACCGCCGGATCGACCTCCGCATGATGGAATATGAACGGGTCGGTGATGACCTGTGCATCCGGGGGCGGATCGCCTATCCCGGGGCCTGAACCTAGAGGATCGAGGAGGGACCATGTTCACCGGTATCATTGAGTCGGTCGGCACACTGGCGGGGGTGGCGGCGCGGGGGGATTCGCTCCGGATGACGGTCGCGGCCGGGGCCATGGCGGCGGGGGTCCGGGCGGGCGATTCGGTTTGCGTCAACGGGATCTGTCTCACCGCCGTTGCCGACGGACAGGCCGGCCGCATCGCCTTTGACGCGGTCCGGGAGACGCTGGCACGGACCACGGCCGTCGAATGGTCGGTCGGACGCAGGCTCCACCTGGAACAGGCGCTGACCCCCAGTGCGCGGATGGGCGGTCATATCGTCCAGGGCCATGTGGATGGCCGGGCCACTCTCCGCCGGGTCGTCGAACAACGGACCGGCCGCGAGATCCACCTTGAGGGGGATCGGGACTACCTGGCGTACATCGTGGCCAAGGGATCGGTCGCCGTCGACGGGGTGAGCCTGACCGTGGCCGGGATCGAGGGGGACATTTTCCGCATCGCCCTGGTGCCGTTCACATTGGAGCATACCGGCCTGGGCGGCTTGCGGGCCGGGGACCAGGTCAACATCGAGACCGATGTCCTGGGCCGCTATGTGGAACGCCTTTTGGCGCATGGCCGCATTGCCGCGGAAGGCGGCGGCCTGACCGCCGATCTGCTCCGGCGCAGCGGTTTCGGGGGCGGGAGAGGCTGATCCATGGACCAAGCGGCCCTGCGGGCCAAGGCCGTGTCTTTTCCCGACCGTCCGGGTGTCTATGTCATGTTCGACGCCGACGGCCGGGAGATCTATGTCGGCAAGGCCAGATCACTCGTACGGCGCGTCCGTTCCTATTTCCACCGGGGCCGGAGCCGGGATGCCAAGACCATGGCCCTCATGGATGCGGTGCGGGAGATCGCCTGCACGCGGACCGACTCGGAGGTCGAGGCGCTGCTTTTGGAAAGCCGTCTGGTCAAAGCCCTCCAGCCGCGGTTCAATATCGACCTCAAATGGGGCGAACGCTATCCCTGGCTGGCGGTGGTCCAGCCCGATGATTTCGCCCGCGTGACCATCACCCGTGAGGCGGACACGGCATCCGGGGCCGCGGGGCGGATCATCTACATGAGCCGGTTCACGGCCGTGGCCGAATTACGGGCGGGTATCGACCTGCTCCAGCGTATATTCCGGTTCCGGACCTGTGGTCTCGCGATCCGCGCAGACGATCCCCGGCGCAGGTATGCCCGTCCCTGCCTGCTCTACCACATCCGCCGGTGCACCGGGCCCTGTGCGGGTCACATCGACCGCGAAGCCTATGCCGCCGATATCAGCCGGCTGGTCCGGTTCCTGGAAGGCGACAAGGAAGGGCTCCTGGCCGAAATTGACGCCCGGATGCGTGCGGCCGCCGCCGAACGCCGTTACGAGGAAGCGGCCCGGCTCCGTGATGAAGCGGCGATGCTCAGGCATGTGGCCGGGGACGGGGGCGTGATCGATGAAGGAGCGGCCCTGCCCGCGCCGTTCGTCGAGCCGGACGCGGCCCTTGAGGAACTGGCCCGGCGGTTCGGGCTCAAGCGGCGCCCGGTGCGGATCGAGGGGGTCGACATCGCCCATACGGCCGGCACCCATCATACCGGTAGCGTGGTGGTTTTCATCAACGGCCTGCCTTTCAAGGAGGGCTACCGGCGGTTCCGCATCAAAGCCGTGGACGCGGGGGGAGATCCGGCCATGATCGCCGAGGTGGTGCGGCGCCGGTTGAAACGGCTCGTAGCCGAAGGGGAGGAACCGCCCGATCTCATGCTGATCGACGGCGGAAAGGTCCAGGTGGCCGCCGCCGCCCGTGCCGCGGATGAAGTGACCGTGGCCGTGCGGCCCTTCCTGGTCGGACTTGCCAAGCGGGCCGAGGTACTCTACCCCGAGGGTGCCGGCAGGGGGATACGGTTGCCCACGACCTCCCCGGCACTGAAACTGCTTTGTAATGTCCGTGATGAAGCCCATCGTTTTGCCCGTCTGTATCACACGCTTTTGCGCAGGAAATCATTTTTAGGCGAGTGATCACTGTAGTTTTTCGCCGATTCCACCAATTTCAGATTTCCTGATCCGGGCGGAAAATGGGTTGGCGCATTTTCACGTCAGGCAAGAGCGTAAATCATCCGCATTCCGGTCTCGGGATGGTGGAAAGATAATTCGTTCAGTTCGAGCAGCAAGGCGCCAATTGCCTTGT
>JBDREB010000136.1:0-14032 GCA_043820325.1 Planctomycetota bacterium
GGGTTTGAAACCCGCCCTTTATTGCCGTTTCGCGATTAGACGAGAGGGCGGGTTTCAAACCCGCCCCTACACGGTTGACATCCGGATGTTCCCCGTACAATCACCTGTGGGTCGAAAAAAGTGCCAAACCTTTTTCCGAAAAACATGCCCGGTTACGGATAGGGATCAGGAAATCTGAAGAGACGGATGCAAAATGCCGGGCGTCGGATGCGAAGGAACGCATCCGGATCAAACAGGCGGCCGAACCGGGATGCGACGGAGCTGCCGTTCCTTTACCCAGCAATACAGCACCAGCGCTATGAACATGACCATCACTTCGATGACCATGCCTCCGAACGAGGGGAGTGACATGGGCAGCATGATGTCCGAACCGCGGCCCGTGGAGGTCAGCACGGGCAGAAGCGCCAGGACGGTGGTCGCCGTGGTAATCAGGCAGGCGCGGATCCGGCGTTTGCCGGCATACACGGTGGCCTCCCTGATATCGGCGATGGTGGCCGGCCTGACCTTGGCGAACCGCTGGTCCATGTAGGTGCATATGACCACCGCGTCATCCGAGGCCATGCCGAAGAGCGCCAAAAACCCCACCCAGATGGCGATGCTCATGTTGACGGGGTGCACCTGGAACAGGGCGCGCAGGTCCACGCCGAGGACCGTGATATTCAGGAAC
The DNA here is from genome assembly GCA_043820325.1 of Planctomycetota bacterium. Taxonomy (GTDB): domain Bacteria; phylum Planctomycetota; class JBDREB01; order JBDREB01; family JBDREB01; genus JBDREB01. Next base: position 668 of record JBDREB010000136.1, read on the forward strand.
CAGGGCTGGCCGTAGGCCCAGATGAACAGGAGGCCGCCGGCCCAGCAGACAAAGATGGTGGCGAACACCAGCCCCGTCGTGACCACCGATCGGAACTGGAAGTAGATCAGGATGAAGATGATGAAGAGCGTCAGCGGCAGGATGACCGCCAGGGCTTTCTGGGCATGGATCTGGTTCTCGTAGCTGCCGGCAAACCGGTAGGTGACCCCGGCCGGCAGGTTCAACTCACCCGCGGCCTTCTTTGATTCCAGGTACCGCTGACACGCTTCGACCACATCCACCTCGGCAAACCCGGGCTTCTTGTCGAAGAGCACATAACCGATCAGGAAACTGTCCTCGCTCTTGATGGCTTCCGGCCCCCGCGTATAGCGGATCCCGGCCAGTTGGGCAAGGGGGATCTGCGCCCCGTCCATGGCCGGGACCATCACCCGTTCCAGCGTTTCGACCTGGTCACGCAGTTCACGCATATACCGTACGCGGACCGGGAAGCGTTTGCGGCCCTCGACCGTGGTCGTGAGCCGTTCGCCGCCGATGGCCGTCTCGATCACGGCCTGGACATCCTCGATCTGCATCCCGTACCGGGTGATCGCTTCGCGATCGATGTCGATCTCCAGGTAGGGTTTGCCGATGATCCGGTCGGCGATCACGGCGGCCGGTTCGACCCCGGGGACCTCCTTGAGGAAGCGCTCGATCTCCAGCCCGCCCCGCTCGACGCTGTCGAGGTCGGGCCCCTTGACCTTCACCCCCATGGGCGCGCGCATGCCGCTCTGGAGCATGACGATGCGCGCCGCGATCGGCTGGAGCTTGGGCGCCGTGGTGGACCCGGGTACCTGCGCGGCGGCCACGATCTCCTTCCAGATGTCATCCGGGCTCCTGATATGATCGCGCCACTGCCGGTAGGGCCGGCCGTTCGGGTCCGGGACCAGGTCCCCGTTCTCACGCACGAAATCCCCCCGGGCCTTGTCGTAGCGGAACGCGACCCGGCGGCCGTCCCGGTCGGTGATGAATTCGGTCCGGTAGGTAATGACCGTCTCGATCATGTTGACCGGCGCCGGGTCGAGCGCGGTTTCGGCGCGGCCGATCTTGCCGACCACGGTATCGATCTCCGGGATCGCGCGGATGGCCAGGTCCTGTTTCTGAATGATGTCCAGCGCCTCGCCGATGGAGGCATGGGGCATGGTGGTTGGCATGTAGAGGAAGGACCCTTCGTCAAGCGGCGGCATGAACTCCTTGCCCAGGCCGGGGAACCGGTGCGCCATGGCCGACCAGACCCCCGTCTGACGCACGGTCTCCGGTTTGACGCCGGCCTTCCCCGCCAAGACCGGTACAAACCCGAATAGCGTCCCGAATCCCAGCCAGACCGTATAACCCAGGATCACGATAAGGACGGGCACGGCCAGAAAGACCATTTTATGCGCCAGGAACCAGCGGAGCATCGGCTCGTAGTACCGTTCCACCAGGTAGTAGAAGCCGAGGAAGCCGCCGACCAAGACCGCCACCAGGATGAGGTTCTTCCACAGGCCGGCCTGAACGCCCAGCGGCAGCCAGTGTTCCGTGAGCATGACGCCCACGACCAGGACCACCAGCGCGTTGGCGACCCACGGCATGACCTTACGCACGCGCGCGGACAGGCGGTCGGCGGCCAGGAGGTATACCCCGACCATAACGAGGAGCACCCCGGCCCGCCACCAATGCAGCCCGAACCCGACCAACAGGCCGGCGACGACGATCCCGCCCCGCCACAGACGCCCCGCCATTTTCGACCGGGTCTTGCCTGCGAACAGGATGTGGGCCGCCGCCGGGATGACCGTAAGCGCGACGATCACCGAGCCGACCAGGCAGAAGGTCTTGGTGAAAGCCAGCGGCTTGAAGAGCTTGCCCTCCGGACCGGTCATGACAAAGACGGGCAGGAAACCGACCACCGTGGTGGCGATCGCGGTGAGCACGGCGCTGCCGACCTCGCTGGAGGCCCGGTAGATGACCTCGAGCCGGCTTTCCTCGGGCGCCGCCTCCTCCATATGCTGGATGATGTTCTGGCAGAGGATGATCCCCATGTCCACGATCGTGCCGATGGCGATCGCGATGCCCGCCAGCGAGACGATGTTGGCTTCCACGCCGAAGAGCTTCATCGCGATGAACGCAAAGAGCACGGCCAGCGGCATGACCACGCTGATAAGGAGCGACAGCCCCAGTTGCGAAGCCATGACGATGACGACGATGGTCGTGATCAGGACCTGCTCGTAGAGCGCGGCATTGAGCGTGCCGAGGGTCTCATAGATCAGGTCCGTGCGGTCGTAGAAGGGCACCACGGTCACCTGGCTGGTGGTGACGCCCGCGGGCCATTGGGTGCGCGGCGTGGACGCCAGTCCCGCGAGCCAGGCCGCCTGGTCGATCTCGACGCCGCTATAGGCCTCGAATCCGTGTCCCCGGGCAAAGGCTTCGAGCGCGGCGCGGCCGGTCCGGCTGTAGTCCACCACGACCTTTTTGGGAAGCGCAGGCGCGACCTCGGCGATCCTGGCCTTGACATTCTTGATCGCCTCCAGCGGGTTGAACCCGTGCCGGACGACCACGACCCCGCCCACGGCCTCCGCGCCTTCCTTGTCCAGCGCCCCTTCGCGGGCGGCGGGCCCCAACACGACCCGCCCGATGTTCTTTATGCAGATCGGCACATTCCCATTCACCTTGACCACGGTGTTCTCAATATCGGCGACATTCCGGATGAATCCCCTGGCGCGGATCAGGTATTCGACCCGGTTCAGCTCGATCTGCCGGGCGCCCACATCGAGGTTCGACATGCGCACGGCCCGCAGGACCTCCTCCAGCATGACACCATGCGCCCGCATGGCGTCGGGGTCCACATCGACCTGGTACTCCTGCACGAAGCCGCCGACCGACGCGACCTCCGTGATGCCGGCGGCGGCCTGGAGGTGATACCGCACGGTCCAATCCTGGAGCGTCCGGAGTTCGTGCAGGTCCCAGCCTCCCGCCGGTTTGCCATCCGGGTCGCGGCCTTCGAGGGTGTACCAGAAGATCTGGCCCAGCGCCGTCGCGTAGGGCCCCAGCATCGGCTTCACATCGGCCGGCAGGATGCCGGAGGGCAGGCCGTTCAGTCGCGCGATGACCCGATTCTGCGCGGCTTCGAATTCCACCTGCTCTTCGAAGATGACATAGATCATCGAGAACCCGAACATCGAGGTGCTGCGGACCGTTTTGACGCCCGGGATGCCCAAGAGGGAGACGGTCAGCGGGTAGGTGACCTGGTCATCCACATCCTTGGGCGAGCGGCCCATCCATTCGCTGAACACGATCTGCTGGTTCTCGCCGATGTCGGGGATGGCGTCCACGGCCACCGGCTTGCGCGGCAGGCCGCCGAGCTTCCAGTCGAACGGCGCGACGATCACACCCCACGCGACCACGAGGATCACGATCAGGGCCACGATCAGTTTCTGTTCCAGGCAGAACCGGATGATCCGGTCCAGCAGTGAAGGCCCCTTCACGGAAGGCGGCGCAACAGGCGGTTCATTCATGGGCGCGCCTCCCCGGTGCCGGGCGCACCGGCGGACGGAATGGTTTCGATCACTTCGCCGCAGGAGAGCATGGCCTTGCCGAAATAGGGATTGCGGACCTGCGTGTCCTTCTGGAGCCAGTCGGCGCCGCGGTTGTTGAAGGCCATGGGGCAATGCAAGACATGGACCGGTGCGGTCCCCACCGGGCCGAACACCTTGAGGACCCGGGCCATCTCGGGCGCGAGCACGCCGAAATCGCCGCGGAATGCCGCGATATCCTGCGCCGCTGTCATTTTATCCAGGGTCAGGTTCAATGCGCCCACTGCCTCCATCCAGCGCACATGCACATCCCCGCTGAACAGCGCCATGTTCACCCCGGCCAGGGCCTGTGTGGCCGTGGCAGCGCCGGTACGCGCGGCGGCAAAGTCATCGGCGGCCAGGGCATCGGCGATCACCAGTACGCCGGCCAGAACGCCGGCGATCTGCTCCCTGAACGCCGCTGGTGTCGCGGCTGGCGGCGGGACCACCGGGGCTGACGCGGGCACGGCCACCGGTTCGGCATTGTCCGGGGCGGTCAGCATGCTGGGCTTGCCCTGGATCTGGAGCGAGCTGTCGATCTTGAAATTGCCGTTGACCACGACCAAATCACCTTCCTTCAGGCCTTCGCGGACGATGTAGTACCCCCCCGCCCGGGGCCCCAGGATGATATCATGTCCTTCATAGGTGCCGTCCGCACCCGGCAGGGCCACATAGACCACGGCCCGCTTGCCCGTGACCAGGGGGGCAGTGGCCGGGATCACCAGGGGCAGCATGGCCGGTGGTTCATCCGGCACGGCATAACCAAGGTCCTCGGCGCGCACGAGCGGCATGCCGCAGACATCGCAGGTGCCGGAGGCGTCCTTGACGATCTCCGGGTGCATGGGGCTGATCCACTTGCCGCGGAGATCGGCCCGCAGCACTTTGCCGTCCCCGGCCACGGTGGCGCTGACCACCGCGCGGACGAACATCTCCGGTTTCAACCGGCCGTCGGCGTTGGCGACATTGACCCGAACTTTGACCGTGCGGGTCATCGGGTCGAGCAGCGGATCGATGAACGCGATGGTCCCCTTGAAGGTTTCGCCCGGGTAGGCCTCGGCCTGGAACGCGACTTCCTGGGCGTAGCGCAGCCACGCAAGGTCCGATTCATAGGCATCGAGCACCACCCAGACACGCGACAGGTCGGCCACGGTGAAGAGGCGCATGCCGGTCTCCACATACATGCCTTCCCGGGCCTCCTTCTCCACCACGATGCCGCCGATCGGCGCGTAGAAGGTGACATGGTCCCGCACCTGGCCGCTCTGTTCGATCGCGGCGATCTGGTCGGCCGTCAACCCCCACAACCGCAACCGTTCCCGCGTGGCGTTCAGAAGCACGGCCGAAGCGGCCGGCCCGCCCGTGGCCTTCATGGCCTGCAGGAGCTCCTGCTGGGCCGAGACCAGCTCCGGGCTGTACATGTCGGCCAGGTGGTCGCCGGGCCGCACCGGCATGCCGGTGTAATTCGCGTACAGCCGGTCGATCCGCCCCGGTACGCGGGGCGCAATGTAGGCCAGACGGGTCTCGTCGAACTGCACCTTGCCCACCATGCGGATCTCGACCGCCACCGCGCGCCGTTCCACCGGCGCCAGAGCGATCTCCGCCAGGGCCCGGGCCGCCGGTGAAAGCACGAGCTGGCGCGGCTGGTCCGAAACCGAGGCGGCGTCTGTTATCACAGGGATGAGGTCCATGCCGCAGATGGGACATTGACCCGGCTTGGGCGAACGGATCTGGGGGTGCATGGAGCAGGTGTATGCCCCGGCCGGGGCCGGGACGGTTATCGCCGGACCGTGGTCGTGGCCCGGCGCGGGACCGCCCCGCATCAGAAAGCCGACGGCGAGTCCGGCAACAAACAGGACCAGCCCGACAATGATCAGACGCTTCATCATATGACTCCTTATGGGGCGAGGATCCGCTTGCGCAGTTCCCCGCCGGTTACAATGGTCTTTCCATCCGGTGCCCCGGTCCGGTCCAGGAACACGAACGCCGGCGGGCCGATGATGTTGAACCGCCGCGCCAGATCCGGGTTGGAATCGTAATCCACTTTGATAAATGTATACCGGGCCAGTTGGGCCCGGACCTCGGGCTGGCTGAGAACGGTCGCATCGATCTCCCGGCAATTCACGCACCAGGGCGCGGTGAAATCGAGCAGCACGGGCTTGGTCGTACCGTTCAGCACCTGGTCGAGATCGACAACCGTCACGGCGGCCGGTTCTTCGCCCCGGACGGTGTGGACCATGTAAGCACTAAAGCCACTCAAAAGCACCAATCCCACAAGGAGGGCGGCCCAGGCCCGTTTGTGGGCGCCGGGTCCGGGTATGCGCAGCAGGCCGGCAGCGACAAGGCCGAAAGCCGCGGCCGTGAACGAGGCGGCGAGGTAGGCCGTCTCACCGATCACCGGCCGGGTGAAATAGAACGCAGCCCACAGGAGGATCACGCCGATGACATGTTTGATCCGCTCCATCCAGGGACCGGCCTTGGGCAGGACACCCGCGGCGCTCCCGGCCACAAAAAGGATCGCGCCCATGCCCCAGGCCAGGGCGAAGAAGAGGGCGAACCCCAGCACATGATCGCCGCTGGCGGCCACGAAACTGATCAATCCGAGGACAGGCCCGGAAACACACGGTCCCACCACGAACGCGGAGATCGCGCCCATGAGGAATGTACCGCCGGTCGAGCCTTTGAGCTTCCGGCCCACAGCCTGGGCCCATGCGGAAAATCCGGAGGGGGTCTGAAGGTTGAAAAGATCGAACGACGAGAGGCCGAGGGCGATGAACACCAGACCGATCGGCACCAGCACCCAGGGCGACCGGAAAAAGGCGGCCATCGTGCTACCGGCCGCGGCCACGGCCAGACCGGCTAGGGCGTAGACGACCGCCAGGCCGAGGACATAGATGAAGGTCAGCCAAAGCCGGCGGCGGCGCGACGCGCCGCTCCCGGCGATGATCGCCACGGTGATCCCGATCATGGGATAGACACAGGGCGTAAGGCTCAAACCCAGCCCGGCCAGGAAAGCGCCCAGGATGCCCCATATCAGGCCTTTCTGCCAGAAAGGCGTTTCTGAGAACGCCGGCGATGGGACGGGTGCGGCCGCCGTGATGCCGGCCGGCACCGTACCGGAGGCCTCGAACGGCACGGTCGCGGGCGGGAAACAGGTCGTCCCGGAGCAGGCCTGGTATTGGAGGTGCCCCTTGAGCCGCCAGGCGGTACTGGCGGCGGCCGCATACGGCCACACGGCCATGACAACGGGGTTCTCCCCTTCCAGTACGGTGGAAGTGCTCCCGTCGAAATTGGCCAGGGTCCCGACCGCGGGCAATTGCAGGTCCACGACGCCAAGCCCCGCGCTTTCGCCGGCGTGGACTTCGAAGAACTGGCTGGCCGCGGTATAGACATGCACTCCCGGCCTGATCGTGAAATGGAATTCAATCGGCACTCCCGCTGAACTTGGCGGCGGCAGAACCGCTTCCACCGTGACCGGTGCGGCAAAAGGCAGGTCCTGACCGGCCAGAAAGACGGTGACCAGGAATGCCGCAAAGAGGAGCCGGGAAATGCGTCCGGTCACCGCAGATTACCCGTGTATTTTTCGGGATCGGCCTTGAACACCGGGATGCAATCCGGGCAGCAGAAGTAGATCCGCTTACCTTTGTAGTCGGCAAAGTGGTCACGACTGATGGACTCACCGTCCATGACCGGACAGACTGTATTTGCGGCCTGCGGTACAACCGTTGCAACAGCCGCCGCATGTGCGGTCGGGGCGGCGGAAACCGGCGCGGTCGGATTGGCCCCGCATGCGCTCAGGAAGAGCATCAAGGTGATCGAACTGATTCCGACGGCAAGGACGGTGTATCGCATGGCTTGGTCTCCTTGAGTCAACAATGATCGACTCTGATTATGACTCTCAAAGCGATCAAACCGGGCATCAGGCCGGGTCCTCTCCACAGCAGGCGCACCCGCCATCCTCAGTTGTGTCGGTGCCGGTCTGGCCGGATCCGGTTGCCGCATCGGGCACGGCCGCGGACGGCTTGGCCATGGGAACCAAATTCATCCCGCATTTGGGACACTTGCCGGGCTGAATGGCCCGCACCTCGGGATGCATGGGGCAGGTATACTCCTGGGCAGCCGGAGCCGTAGGCTGTACCGCCGGAGCCGCAGGTTGGGCGGCGGGAGCCGCCTTCGTGGGGTCCGGTGATGTGGTCGCGGTCTTGGAGCCGCAACCGGCGATCACCAGCAGGGAACACGCCAGGATGGCGACGGAAAGCAGGGTTATACGCTTCATGGGTTGGATTCATTGAATAAAGGTTAATGACAAGGATTTGAAGGCTGGGCCGCGGGAGCCGGGGATTGGACCGCGGGGGTCAAAGGCTGGGCCGCAGGCACGGCCGCGGACGGCTTAGCCACGGGTACCAGGGGGACGGCTCCGGTTTGCGGCTTGGGCACGGCGGCATCCAACACCTTCAGATACCTGGCAGGATCCTTGGCAAACACCTCCGGGCAGCCGCCGCAGCAGAAGTAGATCCGCCGGCCGTTGTGATCCACGAATATGCTCTTGTTGATGGCCCCACTCATCACGGGACACATGGTCTGTTCCGCAGGCACGGCCGCGGACGGCTTAGCTACGGGTACCAGGTTCATGCCGCATTTGGGGCACTTGCCCGGTTGGGCCGCGCGCACCTGGGGATGCATGGGGCAGGTGTATTCCTGGGCCGCAGAAGCTGAAGGCTGGGCCGCGGGAGCCGGGGATTGGACCGCGGGGGTCGAAGGCTGGGCCGCAGGGGCCGGCTCCGTGGGCGGCGATGCCGGGGGCGCGGTCTTGGTGCCGCAACCGGCGAGCATCAGCAGGGAACACACCAGGATGGCGGCGGAAAGCAGGATTAAACGATTCATGGTTTGGTATCCTTAAACAAGGTTTGGTCGATATTGATAATCACGCCGAGAGCGGAAAGGGCATTGGCCTGCATGGCCCGTTCCTGTTCGAGCATGAGGGCGAGGTCGATGATCTCGCCCTGGGCGTCGATGAGTTCGGCAAAGCCCGCCTTGCCCGTGGCAAAAGCGGTCCGGCCTACTTCAAAGGCCTGTTGCGCCTTGGGCAGGAGGTCGTCGCGGAAAAGGGCGATGCGGCGGCCGGTCGCGGTTAAATCGCGCAGATGGTTGCGCGCCTCGGCGAGGAGCATGGTCTCCATGTCATGCGCCTCGGCCCGGGCGGCCCGCTCCATGGCCCGGGCCGATTCCTCTTCGGCCCGGTACTTGCCGCGAAAAAGCGGGATATCGAGGCCGAGCATAACCATGACCATGTCGCGGCCGTTGTCATCCACGGGCATGTTGGACCGGCCGACAATGGTCCATTCGGCGCCGATCATGATGTCGGGCCGGTCCATGATCGCGGCGCGGTACGCCGCCCGGCCGGCCTGTTCGATCCGGGCCCGGGCCTCGGCCAGGGCGGGGCTTTCCGCGCGGAGTCTGAAGAGCAGGGCGGGATCATCCAGAGCGACCAAGGCGGCGATATCCAGATCAGGCAGGACCGGCACGGGCAGGAGCTCGGCTGGCGGCCGGCCGAGCACGGCATTCAATTCGGCGGCCATGGCATCACGGCCGTCACGCGCCGCGGCCAGGTCTTCGGCCGCCCGCGCCGTTTCAACCTGAATGCTCAGAAGATCGGCATAGGCCGCCGTGCCGGCTTCGTAGGCCGCGGTGATGACCGGTTCCAGCCCCTGCAGGCGAGTCACATTCTCCCCCTGCAAGGCGACTTCGCGGTGGCGGAGATACAGTTCCGCATACAGGCGGCGGATCTGGTCGCGTATGCCAGCTTCCCGTCGCGCCAAACCCGCATGGCGGACGGCGATCTCCGCATCGGCCACCGCGGCCCTGGCCCCCGGCATGCCGGGTGCCGGTATCATCTGGGTGACCACAAAGGCATTCTGCTGGGGCCCCATCGGCGTCTCGACCGGTTCAAGGTTGTACTTGTAGGTGAGGTTGGGATCGGGCCACGACCGCGCGCCGGCGGCCATCGACCGCGCCGCCATATGTTCTTCCCTGGCGGCCAGCAATCCGGGGTTCATGGCCATGGCGTAGGCCACCAAGTCTGCCAATGTCGTGTTCGGACCAGGCTCGGACAAGGGCACGGGAGCAGGCCGCGCAACCGCAATCGGTGCCGTTTGGCCCGGCCCGTATGCAGGCGACGGGGTCGATGCGCAACCGGCAACAAGCACAAGGGCACCGGCCTGGACCCACCAAGACTTCCTGACGATCATTTGGTATCCGATCCATGCACAAAGGGTGACCGGGCGTGCGCCAACACCTGATCAAGCAACCGGGACGGGGGCTTGATATCCCTGATCTTGGCAAAGATCAGTTTCTCCCATGCACGGGAAACATCGAAATGCCGTTGGCATCGGGGGCATTCGATAATATGAGCGGCCAGTTCAGGCGGTATGGTCGGGTTATCAGTAATGAGATCAGGTACCGTTTCGATCGCCTCGCAGGTCCGATTGCATTTCATGGATATCCTTACCAATAAACAAACAATACGAGCACAAACCGGTGTTTTCATTCCCCGGCAAAATTTAACGCATGGCACAAACAACTACAGTTAAACCATTTATAGTTTTATTGGAATATTATATTGACAATCAGATCTATTTCCTATAATTGCCGTAGACTTTATGCGCTATGTTTTAAGAGGAATCCTAAATATCGCAACACATTCGAAAGGACAAACGCATGAGTTCCAAACCATACCAATTCGAAACACTCGCACTCCACGCCGGCCAGGTTCCGGACGCGACCCTGTCACGCGGCGTTCCGGTCTACCGGACCAGTTCCTATGTCTTCAAGAACACGGAACACGCTGCCAATCTGTTCGCCCTCAAAGAACTGGGGAACATCTACACCCGCCTGATGAATCCCACCACCGATGTCCTTGAGCAGCGGGTGTCGCAGCTTGAGGGCGGCGCGGCGTCTGTGGCGCTGGCCTCGGGGACCGCGGCGGTTTTTTATGCGATCATCACCCTGGCCCAAGCCGGGGATGAGATCGTCTCCGCGAGCAACCTCTATGGCGGCACATACACCCAGTTCGACGCCATCCTGCCCAAACTGGGCATCAAGGTCAAGTTCGTTGAGGCCAAGGACCCCCGGAATTTCGAAGTCGCCATCACGGACAAGACCCGCGCGTTGTTCATCGAGACCATCGGCAATCCCGTCCTGGATTTTACGGATGTCAAAGCCGTGGCCGAGGTGGCGCACAAACACGGTCTGCCCCTCATCGTCGATGCCACCTTCACCACGCCCTACCTGCTCCGCACCATTGAACTCGGCGCGGACATCGTCGTGAATTCCCTCACCAAGTGGTATGGCGGCCACGGCACGGCCATCGGCGGCATCATCACGGATTCCGGCCGGTTCGCCTGGAAGGGCAACCCGCGTTTCCCCCTCTTCAACGAACCGGACAGCAATTACCACGGCCTGCGGTGGGCGCACGACCTGCCGGCGGCGCTGGCCCCCATCGCCTTCGCCCTGCGGGTGCGGACCGTGCCCCTGCGGAATCTCGGGGCGGCCATCGCCCCGGATAATTCCTGGATCTTCCTCCAGGGCATCGAAACCCTCACGCTCCGCGTCAAGCGGCATTCGGAGAACGCCCTGGCGGTGGCCCAACATCTCAAGGCCCATCCCAAGGTGGCCTGGATCCGTTACCCGGGGTTGCCGGACGACCCCACCCACGCCACGGCCGGCCGGTATCTCAAGAACGGGTTCGGCGGCATGGTCGTGTTCGGGCTCAACGCCGGCTACAAGGGGGCGGTCAAGATCATCGACAACATCAAGCTCTTTTCGCACCTGGCCAATGTGGGCGATGCCAAGAGCCTGATCCTCCATCCGGCCAGCACCTCCCATTCCCAGTTGAGCGAAGCGCAGCAGCGGGCGGGCGGGCTCACGCCGGACCTGGTGCGCCTGTCCATCGGCCTGGAACACATCGACGACATCACCGGGGCGCTCGATGATGTCCTGAAACTCGTGTGAGCGGCGGGCGGAAAGCCGCAAGCCGGGGCCGGATCCACCTGATGAACGGGGAGTATGTGCCGTGAGCAACGGTTCCATCGGTCTTGTGCAGACCGAAACACGCGCGCTGGACCTGCCTCCCAGCGGGTTCAAGCTTGAGCGCGGTGGCGTACTGCCCGCTGTCAGTGTGGCCTTCGAACGGTACGGGGAACTCGCCCCCGACCGCGGCAACGCGATCCTGATCTGCCACGCGCTCTCAGGCGATGCCCACGCGGCCGGGTATCATGCGGACGAGGACCGCAAGCCAGGCTGGTGGGACAACATGATCGGCCCGGGACAGGGGATCGATACCGGCCGGTTCCATGTGATCGCCACCAATATCCTGGGCGGGTGCAAGGGGACCACGGGACCATCCTCAACCAACCCGGCCACCGGCAGACCCTTTGGCAGTGATTTCCCGGAGATCACCATCGGCGACATGGTGGCCGTGCAGAAACTGCTCCTCGAGACCCTGGGCATCGACCGCCTCCACGCCGTGATCGGCGGCTCGACCGGCGGCCTGCAGGTCCTCGAATGGGCCGTGCGCTACCCGGGCGCGGTCGCCAATGCGATCTGCATCGCATCCGCGGAGAGCCTCTCCGCGCAGGCGCTCGCCTTTGATATCGTGGCGCGCAAGATCATCATGGCCGATCCCTCCTGGCGCGGCGGGCATTACTACGGCGCCGAGATCCCGGAGAAGGGTCTCTCCCTGGCGCGCATGATCGGCCACATCACCTACCTGTCGCGGGAATCGATGGACCGCAAGTTCGGCCGGGAGCGGCGCGAGGGCATGGATGCCGGGCCGTTCGGCACCGACTTCCAGATCGAAAGCTACCTGAACCACCAGGGCCTCAGTTTCGTGGACCGGTTCGACGCCAATTCCTTCCTCTACATCACCCAGGCCATGAGTGGTTTCTCCCTGGCCGAGCGGGGCCCCTCCATCGAGGCGGTGCTGGCCGGCATCCGGGCGCGCGTCATGGTCCTGGCCGTATCTTCGGACTGGCTCTATCCCGCCGAACAGTCCCGGGCGCTGGCCGCGGCCTTTCTGCGCGCGGGGCGGGCCGTGACCTACGCCGAACTCGACGCGCCCTACGGCCACGATTCGTTCCTCCTGCCGAGCGACGACCTCACCCGGCTGATCAGTTCCTTCCTCACCTGCCACGGACCGTCCGCGGCCGCAGAGCCGGCCGTCACCAGGGAGGCCGATGTGATCGCGGGCATGATACCGATCGGCAGCCGGGTTCTGGACCTCGGTTGCGGCGATGGGGCGCTCCTTGCGCGCCTTGCCCGGCGCGATGGCGTCACCGGCCACGGCATCGACATCGCCCATGCCGGCATCGTGGCCTGCAACCGGCGCGGCGTACCCGTCTTCCAGGCTGACCTGGACCAGGGACTGGGCCTCATCCCCGACGGCGCTTACGACTATGCCGTGCTTTCGGCCACCCTGCTTGAGACCCGCAAGCCCCACCTGGTCCTCAACGAGATGCTGCGCGTGGCCCGCGCGGGGATCGTGACCTTCCCCAATTTCGCCCACTGGCGCCACCGGGCGCGACTGAGCCTGGGAGGGCGCCTGCCGATGTCCGGCGGCCTGCCGCATCGGTGGTACGACACGCCTAATCTCAGATTTCCTGATCCGGGCGGAAAATGGGTTGGCGCATTTTCACATCAGGCAAGAGTGTAAATCATCCGCATTCCGGTCTCGGGATGGTGGAAAGATAATTCGTTCAGTTCGAGCAGCAAGGCGCCAATTGCCTTGTCA
>JBDREB010000137.1:0-2597 GCA_043820325.1 Planctomycetota bacterium
AGGCAATTGGCGCCTTGCTACTCGAACTGAACGAATTATCTTTCCACCATCCCGAGACCGGAATGCGGATGATTTACACTCTTGCCTGACATGAAAATGCGCCAACCCATTTTCCGCCCGGATCAGGAAATCTGCATTTACGGGCACTTACCGTAGGGGCGGGTTTGAAACCCGCCCCTACACGGTTGACATCCGGATGTTCCCCGCACAATCACCTGTGGGTCGGAAAAAGTGCCAAACCTTTTTCCGAAAAACATGACCGGTTACGGATAGGGATCAGGAAATCTGAATTGAGCATTGAGCATTGTAAATTCTCTTCGTCTTTAAGCGCCCAGTCCCGGCGGCGCTCTTCTCCGTCTTTCCGAACCTGCCCGGGAAGGCGACCACCTTTCGACCCTTCGACGCGATGACTTGCTCAGGGTTGAGAACAACAGGCTCAAGGTCGCAGCTACAAGACCGGACAAAGACACGCAAGTTAAAACTTGCGCCTACCCGATCCGTACATCGCAAATCGAACATCGCACATCGGAAATTCCCCTACTCCAGCATCTCCCGCACCTTCCGGTCGTATTCCTCGCCCGTGAGCAGGCCGTTCTTGTAGGCCTCCTCCAGTTTGCGGAGCCGGTCTTGGACTTCGGCGAGTTCCAGGACCTTGCGCTGGTATTCCTCTTCCGAGATGAGCCCTTCCTTATACAGGGTCTTCAGTTTGCGGAGCTTTTCCTCGAGGGGGGCGTTGGAAGAAATGGCAACCGTGGCGGTGGTCCCTTCGGGGGTGACCATGCCCGTATCGGCCAGCGGCATGGGCCGGTCGAGGAATGGGTAGGGGATCAACTCGGGCGTGGTCACCGTGGTGGGCCGGCCGTTGCATACGGTGCAGACGGCCGCATTGCCGATGAACCCCTGTCCCTTGCATTCGGTGCAATTGAAGACCCGTACGCCGTTGCAGACGCGGCATTTGATGTTCGTGGTCCCTTTGCATGCCGGGCAGGTCTCCCAGAAAGTATCCGTCCGGGAACAGCGATCCTTGTTGGAATCTTCATACCAGGAGGTCCGGGTGCGCTTGATCTTGCCGAGGTGGAGATAGTCGTTTTTTGTTCGCAATTGCCCGGGCACATCTGCGCGCCCGATCCGTTGCAGGCGGTGCAGGTCTTGCGCGCCGACCCGTTGCAGGAAGGGCACATCGTGGAACTGCTGTCGGCGATGGAGCCGCGGCCGCCGCAGGTGGTGCATTTCTGCAGCAGGCCGAGATCGGACTGCATACGCTTATTTGCAATAAAAAACCCCCCACAGATTTTTCGGGCCCGCCGTCGGGCGCGTGCCTTACAGCAGGAAAGCGATGGGCGCCGGGGTGCTGCGCCCGTCGGCCGCCGCCTGGACCATCAATGCGGCCTGGGTCGCCCGGACGACCGTCCCGGTCGTAAGTTCGCCCTCCAGCGGCGTGCCGTCGATCTCGCCCATGAAGGCCTCGAGGTAGCGGTCGGGCGTTGCGGCGTCAAGGGGGCGCTCCTCCGCTTCGCGGCGCCCGTTGCGCCACAGGCGGACCCGGGTCAGGTCGGCCTCGATGATCCCGTCCGTGCCATGCAGAGTGAACCGCCAGTACGACGGGACCGTATACCGGAAACTGTCGGGTGAAAGATAGGAAACATCGCCCAGCACCCCGGCCCCGCCGGCAAGGCGGAGCATGCATTGGGCCCCGTCCTGGAAACCGGGCGCCTGCGGGAGGCGGGCGTTCCAGGCGCGGGCGGCGATGATCTCCGCCACCGGGGCGCCCGTCACCCACACCGCGAGGTCGATGCCGTGGACGGCGATGTCGTTCAGTGTGCCGCCATGCCGGCCGTCCTCGAAGTACCACCCGGGCCGTTCCCCATACAGCAGGGGATGCTGGCCGCCGAAACTCACCGTGTGGACCGCGCCGATGGCGCCCCCGCCGACCAGCCGTTTCAGTGTGCGCATGGCCGCCTGGTCGCGGAGGTCGAGCTGGCAGCCGAGGGATTGCCGGCCGCCGCGCAGGCGGGCCGCGATGCGTTCCAATTCATCCAGGCGGGTGCAGACCGGCTTGTCCGCGATCACATGCCGGCCGCGCTCCAGGGCGGCCAGGACGATCGGGCCGCGCCGGGCGTAATAATCCCCCACGGCCACCACCTCGCAATCAACCGCGTCCAGGAGCGCGCGGTGGTCCGTGTGGGTGAAGGTGTAACGCCCGGCCAGCGCCTGGCGGGTGGCGGCATCCTCCTCACACACGGCCACGATGCGGGCATCGTCGCGCCGGGCGATCGACTGGTAGAGCGCCTCGATGTGACCATGGCGGAAGCCGATGAAGGCGAAGCGGACGGTCATGCCGTGTTCCTTGAACAGCGATTTTCGCGGATGCTTAACCGACACGGAAATATAAGATCAGCTGAGTTCACATAAACCGCAATATGAGTTTGCCGCCGGTGGGCGCCGGGAGCTCCGACGGGAGATTTTGCCACGGCACGCCCTTGAGAATTGGGTTGTGCGCCCGGCGGGGATAGGTCACCACAACTTCGGAACCTTTCACCGCCACCGTTGCCTTGCCTCGGACAAAGTGACGGTAAAGTTTGGGGGCATCGCACTCT
>JBDREB010000138.1:0-3167 GCA_043820325.1 Planctomycetota bacterium
GAGGGCGGGTTTCAAACCCGCCCCTACACGGTTGACATCCGGATGTTCCCCGTACAATCACCTGTGGGTCGAAAAAAGTGCCAAACCTTTTTCCGAAAAACATGACCGGTTACGGATAGGGATCAGGAAATCTGAAGGGGGTTAAAACCATCTGCGCTGAACGGCTGTGCCTGCGCAGAAAACGGGCGATTCGTGAATCGCCCCTACCGGATAAGAAGGGCGGGCACCCCGATGCGTCCGCACTGCGGTCGACCGGGGTAAACTCTGGCCCGCCCCTGCACAAGACGAATGATCGGGGGAATTTCCGATTGCCAATTGCCGATTTTAAGAAAAGGCCTATCTGCGTTTATCGGCGGGGTTTTCCGGCTCCAGGCCTGGCGTGTTTTATCGGATGATGGGACGCGGGATGTCCCGTCCCCGGTCGGCCGGTTTTCTGCTGGACCATATCCTTCCACAACCTTCTCCGCTTCGTCTCCCGCTCCACCGCGATGGGGTGGCCGTCGATATCGACCCCCGCATAATACATGGCCGTCGCCAGCGTCATGGGCGTCGGATAGAATTCCTGGATCTGGTCCGGCCTGATCTTCTTCTTTCGGACATACTCGGCGAGGTTCCGCTCGGTCCGGTCGTCGGCGCCGGGATGGCCGACGATGAAATACGGGACGACGAACTGCTCCCTGCCGGCTTCGCCGCTGCGGGAATAGAACTCGACCGTGAACCTGTCGAATACGGAAATATCGGCTTTCTCCATCAGTTTGAGGATCTGCGGATCGACATGCTCGGGCGCGACGGAGAGCCGGCCCTGGGTGTGGCGGGCGCTGAGATCGCGGATGAACGCCGGATCCGCCAAAGCCAGGTCGAACCGGACGCCGGAATTCACATAGACTGATTTCACGCCGGCGACCCCGCTGACCGCCTCGATCAGGCCGCGGTAGGCGGCGTGCGAGACCTTGAGATGCCTGCAGATCGAGGGATACAGGCAGCTGCGCCTTCGGCAGGCCTTCATCGCCTGCGCGTCAAGGCATTCCAGGCCGTACATGTTCGCGGTCGGACCGCCGACATCCGTGATGATGATCCCCTTGGCCTTCTGCGGGTCGGGCCGGCGGCCGTTGACGAAACGCCCGATCTCACGGACCACGGAGGCGGGGCTCCGGCTCTGGATGAACTTGCCTTGGTGGAGGGACAAGGCGCAGAACGCGCATCCGCCGAAGCACCCCCGGTGGGAGACGAACGAGCTGTCGACGGTCCTGATCGCGGGGATCTCCTTCTTGTATGAAGGATGCGGCTTGCGCGTGAAGGGCAGTTCATAAATGCGGTCCAGCTCCGCGGTCGACAAGGGCATTGCCGGCGGGTTCACGATGACGCCGCGCCCGGTGGACGCCTGGAACAGGGGCTTCGCAATGAAGGGGCTCATGTTTTCCAGCACGAGTTTCGTCATGTCCATGAACTGCCGCCTGTCGTCACTGACGGCCTCGAAGGAAGGCAGGACGATGATACCGCCGGAATTCCGGGTCCTTTCGAGATCATCGCTTTCGAGCGGGACCACGGTGCCCCGGATGTCCCTCAATTCCGACATCTGCCTGCCGGATGTGAGCCCCTTCACGATCTCGGCCAGGCCCGCCTCGGCATTCCCGTAGACCAGCAGGTCCGCCCTCGCGTCCAGCAGGATCGACTGCCTCAGCTTGTCGTGGTAATGATCGTAATGACAGATCCGGCGCAGGCTGGCTTCGATCCCGCCCAGCACGATGGGCACATCGGGGAACAATTCCCTGAGCCTCCGGGAATAGACGACCGTGGGCAGATAGGGCCTGCGGCCGGCCTGGCCCCCTTCGCTGTAGTCGTCCTCGGAACGGGCCTTGCGGCCGGCGGTGTAGAGCGCGACCATTGAATCGAGGTTGCCGGCGGTCACGCCGAAAAAATACTTCGGCGCCCCGAGTTTCCTGAAATCCGCGGCTTTGCGCCAGTCGGGCCGGCTGATGATCCCCACGCCGAGCCCCAGCGACTGCAGGAACCGGCCGATGATGGCCGCCCCGAAGGCTGGATGGTCGACATACGCGTCCGCCGTGACGATGACGACATCGAACCGGGCAATGCCCTGCTCCCGCGCCTCTTCAAGCGACATGGGGATGAATGATGCGCTCTCGGTCATTATCGGCCCGGCCCTTTCAATTCGTCCCCCGCATTATACCCGCCCCGGGCGGAAGGGCAAGGTTTTTCCGGTTCTTGGTCGCCTGGTCACTCACCGGGGCAAGGGGTGCATGGGCCGCTATGCGATACCCGCCGTATCTTCGGTCAGGACCTTCAGGTAGGCGCCGTAGGCATAGACCCGGTCCCTCTGCCGGCCGGTGGTTTCATGCAGGACACCTGCGCGGCACAGCATGCCGATGGCCTTGCCCACGGTCGGCTTGCTGGCCTTGAGGAGCCTGACGGCCCGGGGCAGGGTGATGATCGGGTGCTCCGGCAGGAGGTCGAAGAGCCGGACGGCCGTGACCGTGGCCGCCTTGTGGCCCGCGACCGCGCGCCGGTCACGGTCAATGAGCCGGAAGATCCGCCTGGCGGCGTTTTCGCCGTCCATGGCCGACTCACGGACGCATTCCAGGAAGAACGCCGTCCAACCCTCCCAGTCCCCGGCGGACCTGACGGCATCTAGGGTCTGGTAATATCCCACCCGGTGCCGTTTGAAGGCGAGGCTCAGGTACAGGAGCGGCGATTCCAAGAGGCCCCAATGTTCGACCAGAAGCGAAATGAACAGGCGTCCGATGCGACCGTTTCCGTCCAGGAACGGATGGATGGTCTCGAACTGCGCATGGGCCAGGCCCGCCCGTACCAGCGGAGGCAACGGGTCGGGACCGTGGATCCAGCGCTCAAGGTCGGCCAGGGCCGCGGGCACGGCATCGTGGGGCGGAGGCACGAAACGGGCGTTCCCCGGGCGGGTACCGCCGATCCAGTTCTGGGAAGTGCGGACGGCGCCGGGCTGCAGTTCCGCCCCCCGTCCCCCGCGCATCAGGCACTTGTGGGTTTCCGCCAGTAAGTGCCCGTAAATGAATAAAGTATCCATTTCGACATAGAGATTCCGTCCGCAGCCAAGGCGCGAGGAGGAGCCGTATCAATGGAAAGATCCGGCGTCGACGAGCAACGCCGGATGCGGACGGAAGATCATGTCCCTT
>JBDREB010000139.1:0-3325 GCA_043820325.1 Planctomycetota bacterium
GCTCCAAGCATGGCGCAGATAACTTCTGCCTTATTCGCTCAATCATCTCGACAACCGTCAAGCAGACCGGTAAGGTCATGGATGCCATAGGTGCCTTGACCAAAGGGATTCCACCAGATATCAGCACCTGAATAGTAACGCGGATTTTCTATATGTTCCCGCCAGTCGTATGGATATGGTTCCAGGGGGTGTCGGGACCGTCGTTGTTTTTCACCGTGCGTCCGGGTGATCCATCCCCATTGTTTTTTAATTGATTTTTATCCGGTAGAGGCTATAATCAAGGGTTTCCGGAAGGGATGTTGTAAGCCTGCCCGGGATTTGACGCATGGATAAATTCAGGAGGCGCCGTTGAAAGTCTTCCTGGTCCTTTTCGGGATCGCCCTGGCAGCCATGGGAACGCTCATCCTTCCCGCAGTGGCCGCGGGGGTGTCCATCACCGCCTTTATCAGCAGCCAGGCCGGTGTGTGTGGTTTTGCGGGGCTCTGTCTGGCCGGCGGCCTGGCCTCCCTGCTGGCCGCCGGGGTCGTCATCGGCCATGGGCCCCCTGTTCCTCCCCCGGCCTGTCCCGCATGCAACGCCGCCCTGCTGGGTGCCTGGAGCTGTCCCGCCTGCGGCCGTGATACGGCGCCGCCCCGCTTCGCCCTGGATACCGCCAGCCTCGTGGGCGGGATCGCCGCGCTGGTGTGCATGGGCGGCGCGGTGGGGTTGGTGTACGCCCGGATCGATACCCGTCTGGTGGCGGCCGCATTCCTGGCCGGGATGTGCGGCGGTGCGCTGGCGCTCCTGATGGCCCTGTGCAGTCTGATCACCGAGCGGCGGCGGGTCGGGCTGGCCGTGGCCGGGCTCATCATCGCCGTGTGCGCGGTTGGTTTCGGTGTGGCCCTGCTGGTGGTGAGAGGGGGATGCTTGTGATCAAATTCTGCGGTAATTGCGGCACCACGATCACGGAGAAGGAACTCCGGGACGGCCACGCGGCGCAATCGGGCAATTATGTCTACTGCGGCCGGTGCGCGGCCAAGCTCGGCCATGTGGTCACCGGCGGCCCCCTGGATGTGCTCGATGTCCAGGACACCACCGACACCCAGATCGTGGGCCCGGGACATTACAAGCTGGACCTTCCCGCCAATCTCTTCCAGGGCGCCGACACGGGTGATACCACTTCGCTTTCGGCCCGCGATGTGCGCCGGTTGAACGGCGATGTCCACCCGCGGAGCGGGTCGGACCAGAAGACCCGCCCCGTCCATCCGGCCGCTGTCGGCGGCAAGGTCGAGGTCGCCTGCCCCGGCTGCCGGGTCAAACTGCGCGTGCCGGTGAGCGAGGCGCCCCGGAATATCAAATGCCCGAAGTGTACCAAGGTGTTCGAGGTCCGTCCCCCGGGGAAATCGGAAACGCAGGCGGTCAATAAGGCCACCGGCCTGGTGAAAAAGGTCTCCGGCCCGGTCCGGCCGGCCGCGCCACCCGCGCGTAAAGTGACCGAGGGCGGGGCACTGGAGCCGATCGAGGCGCACCCCGATCCCGCGCTGACCGCACTGCCGGGCGCCGTGCCCACCGACGGCACCGCCCCGTCCAAGCCCGCGCCCGCGGCTACGGCAAAAGGCGCACCGGCCGCCCCCTGCGGTCGCGAAGCGCTCATCGGCATCGCCCTGGTGTGGACGCTGGCCCCGTTCCTTCTTTTCATTGTGCCCCCGTTCCACCCGGCTCTCACCCAACTGGGCGGCACAGTGGGTTCCGGTCTGACGGCCATCGGTCTGCCCGTGCCGGGGACGGCCGCCGCTCCTGCGGCAGTACCGGCCGCCCCTGCTGCGGCACCGGAGGCGGAAGGGAGCCCCGCACCGGAAGTGGTCCCATCCGCTCCCGCTGAGATCACATCCCCGCCGGCCGAGCCGGCCTCCGTTCCGCCCCAACCATAAGACTTGTCATCAAAGGAATCGTATGCAGGAACGCGAATTCGTCATGATCAAACCGGACAGCGTCATCCGCCGCCTGATCGGCCGGATCGTGACGCGGTACGAGGAAAAAGGCCTGCAAATCCTGGCCATGAAGTTCATGAAGGTCCGGCGCGAACAGGCCGAGACGCTTTACCGGGAGCATGTGGCCAAGGATTTTTACAGCAGCCTGATGGATTTCATCGTCAACCAGCCCGTGGTGGTGATGGTCATCAAAGGCAAGCAGGCCGTGAAGGTGACCCGCACCATGGTCGGTCCCACTCGCGGACATGAGGCGCCTCCGGGCACCATCCGGGGCGACTTCACCCTCTCCTCCAGCTTCAATGTGATCCACGCCTCCAATTCGACCGAAGCGGCCGAACGGGAGATCAAGATCTTTTTCGGCGAAGAGGAGATCCTGTCGTACAATGATCCCAACGAGTGCTTCCGGATATGAGATCCGGTTCCCTCGACCTGTTCATCCGTGTCCTCTCCCTTGCCCTGATCTTGGCCTGCGGGGGCAACATCGCCTACCGGACCTGGCGCAGTCCCAGCGGCGAACCGTCCGTACCGCAGGTGCGGCCCGACATGCCGGCGCTCATCCAGCTGCCGGCTGGCCAGCTGCCGGGCGTCTGGCAGTGGATTATCGTCCACCACAGCGGCACCACGGGATCATCCTACGAGGAGATCCGCATCGCCTTCTGGAAACTCGGGTACAGCGAGGTGCCCTTCCATTTTCTTATCCGGCCCGAGGGCGTGGTGCTCGTTACGAGCGCCTGGCAGCAACAGGTGGGCTGTCCCCAGACCAATGAGGAGGCCGTGAACCGGAGCGCCATCGGCATCTGCGTGATCGGCGATTTCGACCAACCCGAATCCCGGCCCACGCCGGCCCAGATGGAAAGCCTGACGCGGCTCTCCACCATCCTCATGCAGTCGTTCGGCATCCGGCGGCGGTATGTGTGGCCGGGGGTCGATATCGATCCGGTCGACCATCCCCAGACACGGTTCCCGTGGAAGTCGTTCCTGGCCGGTCTGCCCCGGGAGAGCGTGCCGGGCCGGAAATAGGCCGCGGGCTTGGTTCGCCGCGGCTGCCCTATGGCACCGGGCGGGCGGGGATGCGGAATCGCCGAATTGATCGAGTCGGTCGCCGGGGAGGACCCGGAGATGAAACGGCTCCAGGATCTGAAGGCCGACACGCTCACGGTCTATGCCACGGAAGTCCGGTACCCCGATGATTTTTATACCCCGTCGATCCCCGAAACCAGGGAGTGCATTGCCATCGCCGAAGCGGCGCGTGCATTCATCCGATCCAAACTCCAGGCCGGTGGCTTTCTCCCCAATCGCTGAACGGGGCGGTTGAGGTGCCCCGCGATACCGCTTCTTCATCCTGTCACTGCGAG
>JBDREB010000140.1:0-2307 GCA_043820325.1 Planctomycetota bacterium
AAAGCATCTGGTGCATGACCATTCATCCTGAAGTCCGACCCCGGAAAGGATAGCCGCCGCAGCCCATTTGTCACGCGGAAAATGCGCCAAACCCGTTCCGGAAAACCATCAGTCCATCCCACAGGGATCAGGAAATCTGAAGTTGATTCACGCGCCTGGCTGACGCCAAAAAGTGCCAAAGCATTTTCCGCCGGGATCAGGAAATCTGCCTTTATTGTGGGGCGGTGTACTTAGAGCCCGGCCGTAATCATCCACAACAGACCGTCGCAGGGCGTTCAGACCAGGGTGACCGCGCAGAACAGGCCGGTCCCGGGCCGGACCAGATCGCGGAAGGCCACGCCCCGGACGGCGGCAAGCGCCGGCAGGGCGCCGGGTGAAGCAATGTCGAGCTGGAGCCCCTTGACCTCGCAGACCAGGGTGCCATCGGTGCGCATGATCTCGGCATCGGCCTGTACGCGGCCGGTGCCGCCGAACGCGGCGGCGGCCAGCTGGACCGCGTCGCTCACCATGGCCACCTGGCAGACCCCCATCATGATCGGGTTGCCGGGGAAATGCCCGCGGGTCAGGCGGTGGGTGGGAGGATAGGTAAAGGCCGTGACCAGCCGCCGGTTGGCGGCATCGACGCTGTGGATGCGGTCGGCAAAGACCAGGCCGGGATCCTTGAAGGCGAAGAGGGACCGGTCGACGGGACCTTCGTTCATGGCCGGGGGTACGGGAACTTTCTTCATATCCCCTTCCCTGGAGGGCGCGGCCTGCTTGAAATCGACCCCGTAGGCCATGATCTCCAGCGACGCGAAATCACGGCCATCGGCCGACATGGCGCCCTGGAACCGGTAGAAACCGCTGGTAATGCTTTTCAGGCGCACCGTGCCGCGGATCGCGGCGCCGGCGGGTACGGTACCGGTCATTTCCACCTTGCGGATCTGCGAAAAGACCGCCGTCAGACCGGCCCGGACCTTTTCTTCCATCAGGATGATCGCGCTCAGGGCGTAGAATTCAATGAGGATGTACGGGTAGTAGACCGGCCCGCCGGGGCCGCGGACCAGGAAAAGGTCCCGGCCGGCCGGATCGCCGGCCCGGATGGTCAGTTCGCCGGCGCCGGCCGGCATGCCGTCCTCTTCCCACCGCTCCATGCGATCCAGCACCACATTTTCAAACCGGTGGGGCAGGCTCTCCAGGAGCGTGGCGGGATCGTAGATCCTGTTCACGGCGTCGTCACCGGTCCGACACCGGCTTCCGGATAGGTTTCGCGGGTGATGTTGTCGGCATTGGCGCCGTCATAATACAGCCATTCTCCGACCTTTGTACCGTGGTCGAACCGGCCGCTTTCCAGGGGGGCGCCGAATTCATTAAGCAAGCGGTGCATGCCGTGGGGCACACCGGCGGCGAATTCCGCGGTCTCGGTCCGGATCCCCCGGTCGTTCCAGACCTGCCACACGCCATCCTTCATGCTGGCCTTGTAGGCGCCCTGCCCCTTGGGGAATCCGGTGGGCCAGTAGAGCAGGTAGGGACCGTCCAACTGGTCGCCGGTTTTTTCGTATACGAATTGGGGTTCACCGGACTCGAACCAGCCGCGCTCAAGCACCCGGGGGGCGGCATCCGTGCCGATCGGAATGAGTTCGCGTTCCTTGCGGCCGTTCTCGTAGAACTGCATGGTGCAGGTGAGGGTGCCGTCCTTGCGGTGATATTCCACCATGCGGTCGTTGCCGTTCTCCCAGGTCCCGGTCACGCTCCGGATCGAACCGTCCGGCAGCGTTGCCGGGGCTTTGAACCCATCTTCAGGGTCCACCGTGGCCACACCGGCCTGGACCGGGTACTCCGGTTTGCCGGCGGCAGGTGTCCGGCCCCAGAACCATGCGATCGCACCGCCGACCACAATACTGCCGATCGCCGCCAAGCCGAGGACCAAGCCGCGCACATTGCCATCCATGCCGTTTCCTGTTAAACAAGTCCATTAACACGGCATGATTGTATGGTTTGGGGGCCGGAATGCAAGGGATTTATCGGTGCCGGCTGTAAGATCAAACAAGTTTTTTTCCGGAATTTATTGCGTTAACGGCCCGCGACATGATATAATTACAGATTTCCTGATCCCTGTGGGATGGACTGATGGTTTTCCGGAACGGGTTTGGCGCATTTTCCGCATGACAAATGGGCTGCGGCGGCTATCCTTCCTGGGGTCTGACTTCAGGATGATTGGTCATGCACCAGATGCTTTTGCCGGGATTTCCTGTAGGGGCCATCCGTGTCGGCGCGCTCGTCAGCATCTTGAAAAAAGACGGTTACATCACATATTTTGTGGGTTCC
>JBDREB010000141.1:0-3023 GCA_043820325.1 Planctomycetota bacterium
AAAGCATCTGGTGCATGACCATTCATCCTGAAGTCCGACCCCAGAAAGGATAGCCGCCGTAGCCCATTTGTCACGCGGAAAATGCGCCAAACCCGTTCCGGAAAACCATCAGTCCACCCCACAGGGATCAGGAAATCTGAAGTTCAG
The DNA here is from genome assembly GCA_043820325.1 of Planctomycetota bacterium. GTDB lineage: Bacteria > Planctomycetota > JBDREB01 > JBDREB01 > JBDREB01 > JBDREB01. The sequence continues at coordinate 148 of JBDREB010000141.1, forward strand.
CAATCAGGCGGGTGCTCTCCTCCTCGAATGTGGCCCGCAGATACTCAAGGCCGTAGGAGAGCACGGTGACGATCACGAATGTCCCCGTGAACCGCACCTTGATCTGGACGCCGAACATGGCGGAACAACCCAGGTCCGGCCAGTAGATGACGGCACCGAGGGCCGCGGCAAGGGCGGCGATCCAGGCCAGGCCCTCCTTGCGGCCGAAGAGGTAGAATACCGTCAGGGGATAACTGAGCGACCACAGAACGCTGGTCCCGATCCCATTGTCCATGATCGTGTAATACACGAACAGACTGCCAATAAGAAAGGCGTCGAACCGGTAGAGGAGGATGCCTCGCCGCAAGATGCGCAACAGGATGAAATTGGCCAGAAGGACGGCCACTGAGATCCCATCGACCAGCAGTTCGGTGGCCGTGTTCCCGAAAAAGCTCATGAGGTCCATGACCATAATGGTCACGATCGCCACAAGCATGCAGAAAGCCAGGAAGAGCCGTTTGCGGCGTTCCCCCGGGCCGATATGCTCGGCCCGGCCGATGAATAACCGCTCGAACCAGGCCGGTTCCGTGCGCTTCTCCACCGCCATGGGCGGTCTCCAACCATTGTCTAGGGACCCTGCCGGAGATCCGGGCGCACCCCGCGCCCATGCCTCCGGCAAATGCCCTGGTCCGCGGCGCCGGAACGATATCATTATATCCCCCGGCCGGCCGGGTCAAGTGTTATTTTGCTCCCCTCCACCCACCACCAACATCCTTCCTTTGTGTTCTTTGTGCCCTTTGTGGCAGATCATCTCCCGGCGTAGAAATCGAGCGTGGCGCGGGCGCACTGTTCCGGTGTGAAAGTGCCGGCATAGGCGGCGCGGCTTTTTTCCGCGCACCGGTCAAACAGCACCCAGTCATCGACCAGGCGCAGGATGTTTTGGGCCAGCGCCTCCGCGTCGCCGGGGGGCGAAGCCAGGCCCAGGCCGAACTGGGTGATGACCTCGCCGACCGCATTCACGGTCGACCCGGCCACCGGCCGCCCGAAAGCGGTGAATTCCATCAGCACGCGGCAGATCATCTCCGACCGGACGGAGGGGATCACGCCGATGTCCACCCCGCGGATAAAGGCCGGGATGTCATGCACATACCCGGCAAAATCCACCCGGTCGGCCGGCACGCCATGGTCACGCATCGTCCCCTCCAGCACCGCCCGGAGCGGGTCCGGAACGCGGCCGGCGAAGCGCAGGACCACGCGCCGCGTACTGCCGCGGATGACCCGGCCCAGCGCGGCCACGGCCACGGCATGCCCCTTGACCATGGAAGGCCGGCCGATGAACCCGAGGACCAGGTCGGGCGCGCCGCCGGGCGGCGGCGCGCCCGCGGCGGCCGCGGCGGCCACCGGCTGGGAAACAGAACCGTAGATGGTCCGCACCCGTTCCGGGGCCAGACCGAACTGTTCCAGGTAGACACCGCGCATGGCCTCCGTGGTGGTGATCACACCATCGAGCCGCCGGACCTCCCGGCGTGCCAGCCAATGCGACCGGGGCAGACGGTCTTCGCCGTGGGTACGCACCACGCGCACCGCCCGCCCCGCCGCCCGGGCGGCCCGGACATATGCGGCCAGCATCATGCCGCGGTGGCAATGGACCACATCGATCGCCTCCGTGCGAATCAGGTCGCCGATCCGGCGCCTGATGCCGAAATACCGCCAGACGCTGTCGGTGTCAACGGTCAGCTCCACCACGGGCAGGTCCAGTTTGCGCGCCTCGACGGTGAACCGGCAGACCGGGTCGGCCACGCAGATGACCTTGTGGCCTAGGTCGCGCTGGGCCGCGGCGAGCGCCAGGGCGGCGTACCCATTGGCGTTCCACCGGTCGGCAAAGCCGTTCATGACCTGCAGGATGTTCATCTGCACATCACCTGCCATATGGCCGGGCCGGCGGCAGGCGGTCGGAAAGTCGGAATGGTCGGGAAGTCGGAAAGCCGGAGTTCGGACAAGGCTATCTGCATTTCTTCGCCAACCCTTAACCGGTTCTTCTTTGTGTCCTTTGTGGCCAAGCCTTCCTTCACGCTTTCACTCCCCGATGATCTTGACCATCACGCGCTTGGCGCGCCGGCCGTCGAACTCGCCGTAAAAGATCTGCTCCCACGGGCCGAGGTCGAGTTTCCCCTCCGTGACCGCCACCACCACCTCGCGGCCCATCACCTGCCGCTTGAGATGCGCGTCGGCATTGTCCTCGCCGCCGTTGTGTGCGTACTGGTCCACGGGCGCGTGCGGCGCCAGCTTTTCCAGCCACCGGTCGTAATCCTGGATGAGGCCCGGCTCATCGTCGTTGATATAGACGCTGGCCGTTATATGCATGGCGTTCACAAGCACCAGACCTTCCCGGACGCCGCTTTTCGCCAGGCAGTCGACGACCTGGGGTGTGATGTTGATGTAATCCCGCCGGTGGGGCGTTTCAAACCAGAGATATTCCCTGAAGGACTTCATGCCGTGCCTCCCGTTGACTGGGCCGGAAAGTCATTATACGGCCGCGGCATCCCATTGCCAGTATTTTCCGGCGCTGGTCCACTGCCGGGTATGCGGCATACGAATATTCGGCTATGGCCAAGGTTGCGAAGCCGGTACCGGTTACGGAAAGGATAATGTGAAAGACCCGGAAAGGCCATAGCCTTAAGAGCCTATCCGAAAACCTGTCCGAAGGCCCGAGGTCGTGCGAGGACAAGCCCTTCGACACTGCTCAGTGCCCTGAGCGCCAGTCCACGACCTTGAGCGAAGTCGAAAGGTCGAACGGGCCGGGCACGAAGCCCGAAGCAGGCTATGCCGAGAGCAGAGCGCATAGCCGATGCAGGGCGACACAGCCCGGCGCCCTTCGATACGACTCAGGGCCTTGA
>JBDREB010000142.1:0-4553 GCA_043820325.1 Planctomycetota bacterium
AAGCATCTGGTGCATGACCAATCATCCTGAAGTCTGACCCCAGAAAGGATAGCCGCCGCAGCCCATTTGTCACGCGGAAAATGCGCCAAACCCGTTCCGGAAAACCATCGGTCCATCCCACAGGGATCAGGAAATCTGAACTTTCCGACTTTCCGACCATGGTCTTTACTGATTCACATGCACCACCGTCGCCGGCGGGAACCCGTTGAACCAGGTCGATGAAGCGTGGCTGTAGGCGCCGATATCCTCGCTGTAGACCAGATCACCCAATTCCAGGTCGGGTAGGTTCTCGCCCAGGGTGATGGTGTCGAGCGCGTCGCAGGTGGGACCGAAGACCGCGCTGATCTCCGTGGGTCCCTTCTTGAAGGCCTTGACCGGATACTTGCAGTGGTCGAAGATGATGCCCGAGTAGGTATGGTAGACGCCGTCGTCGATGTAATAGCATTTTTTACCGTCCCGGACCGACTTGCCGATCACCGAGGCCACGGAGGTGCAGGCCGTGGCGATCATGAACCGGCCCGGTTCGGCCAGGATATCGATGTCCTCGGGGAAAAGCCGGTCGATCTCCCCGTTGAGTTTGGCCGCCAGGAGCCGGAAGGGCTTCACCTCCTTGTCATAGGGTGCAGGGAAGCCGCCGCCGATGTCGAGCCGCAGGAGCTTGTAGCCGCGCGAGGCCGATTCGGCGAATATGTTGGCCGAAAGCTGGAGCGCCTGCACATAATTATTGTAATTGGTGGTCTGACTGCCCACATGGAAACTCAACCCTTCCACCACCAACCCGGCGTCGTGGGCGGCCGCGATCAGGTCCACGGCCTCGCCCGGCACCGCGCCGAACTTGGAGGAGAGTTCCACCATCGCGCCCGTGTTGGGCACGCGGATGCGCAGGCACAGTCCGGCATGCGGCGCGTACTTGGCGATCTTCTTGATCTCCTCGAAGTTGTCGTAAGTCACGAGCGGCTTGTAGGGATCGAGTTCCCGCAGGGTCTTGATCGCCTTGATGGGGTGGGCGTAGATGATCTTGTCCCAGATGAAGTCCTGGCGCTCCCGCGGGGGCAGGTGCTTGATGAATTCGTTGACGATGCGGAGCTCGGCGATCGAGGCCACATCGAAGCTCGCCCCGGCGTCGTAGAGCGTCTTCACGATCGCGGGGTCGGGATTGGCCTTGACCGCGTAGTAGGCCATGACCCGCGGCAGATGTTTCTTGAACAGGGCGTAGTTGCGGCGGATAACTGTGTGGTCAATGACAAAGAGCGGCGTGCCGTGCTTCTTCACCAGCCGCAGAAGTTCCTTCTTGTCATGCATGCGCGGAGACTCCCAACATCGGGATCCGGGACCGGGACAGAGGCGATCAGTCGGTCACCAGGAAATTCTTGAACTGCCACGGGTCACGGCGGTCGATGTCCGCCTTGTCGAACCCCGCGAAGGCGTCGGATTTCGCCACCAGCGGGTTCCAGTCAGAACGCACGGAAATGTTCTTCCCAAGGAAGGGCCGCGCGAGCTTGAGGATGTATTCATGCGGCAGGTCGTCCGGCACCACCACGCCGCGGTCGGGATTCTGGATCATCCAGCAGGCGGCGGCCACGACGGAGATGGCCACCTGCATGGTGGTGGCGTTCTGGTGGGACACCAGGCGCCGGGAAGCGGCAATGCCCAGGTCGCTGCCCGTCCACCAAGCATTGCAGGCGTGGCCCATCAGGAGGGCGCCCAGGATATCGGCGCCGCCGGTGATCTCGTCGTTCATGATGCGGATGCGGGGCTGGAGCCGGTACCGGTCGCCGCGCAGTTCATTGAGCGAAGCGATGGCCGTGTCGCACGGGCAGTAGGCGTAATGGACCGTGGGTCGGTAGACGGCCTTGCCGTTCTTCCACACGGTCAGGTGGTCGGAGATGGAGAAGGCCTCGCCGTGGCGCACCACCATGCCAAGGATCTCGTAGTTCGGGACCCATGACCGCACCCAGGTGTTCATGCCCATGCGGGCCAGGCAGATCTGGTTGCCCGGACCCGCCTTATGGCGGTAGGCCAGGACGGGGAGCTGCTTTTCGTGCGTGCCCCAGCCCATTTCGGCCGTGGTGGTCCCCTCTTCGCGGAACCCCTCCACGCTCCAGGTATTGACGAACTCGCCCACCTGTTTGGGCCGGTCGGTGACCTGTGTGTCGCGCTCGGAGCAGTGGATGACCTTGACGCCCAGGTGCATGGCCAGACGGTTGAAAGCGCCGGCCTCAAGGCTTGCCCGGACCCGTGCCGCGGCCGGCCCCTTCACCAGGCGGCCATTGAGGACCGTGTGGGCGATGTCCACCAGTCCCTGCTTGGTCCAATGGGAAATGAGACCGGGATTGGCGCCGTGTTCCAGTACCGCAGTGGGGCCGGGGGTGGACCAGGTCCGCTTCAGTTCCCGGATGCGCATATGGCGCCAGTAAAGGGTGCGGGTGGTGGGGTGTTTGCGCGCCGCGCCGGCGTAGGGGTCCCAGAGCTCCACCGAGGTGTTGATGTAGAGCACGCCGCGGTCATGGCACCACTGCAGGATCTCGGTGCACTCGATGTTCCAGGCCAGATCGATCAGCAGGTCGCCCCGGTGAAGGTACCGTCCGAGCAGCCGTCCAAGATTCGCCTTGGTCACGCGGCCGCGGACCCAGTTCACACCCCGGACGGTCCAAGGTTTGAGCGCGGCGGCCTTGTCCTCGAAATCCATCACGGTTATGTTCTTGAGGGGGACCCGGATGAGCTTGGCCAGGATGGGCAGGGCGCACTGCGCCACCGCCCCGTACCCCACCATGAGGACCTTGTTCGAGAACGCCGCCATGATCTACCTCCTCTTCGTTGTTCGCATTGTGGAAACCAGTCCCCTGCCGGATCCGGTCCGCGGCGCGGTTTACGCCCGCCGGCCGTCCAGCAGAAGGTACGACATCGTTTTGTAGATGAGCTTCGCGGCCAGAAAATCAGGGCCGCGCAGGCCGGGGATCGGCGCCAGTTCGACCACATCGAAGACCGGCACGGCCGCGGCGGAGGCGCATACCGTGCGCACGATCGCCAGCGTCTCCTCCCACAACAGGCCGCCCGGCTCGGGCGTGCCCGTGGCCGGCATGATGGATGGATCGAGGCCGTCCACATCGATGGTGAAATAGACCTGCTTCCCGCGCACGAACCGCGCCAGGGCCTTCAGATACTTGCGCGGATCGCGGTTTTCCGCGAAAACGGTCGTCACCCGGCCGCTCGTACGGCAGTATTCCTCCTCCTCGGCCGAAATATTGCGGATGCCGATCTGGAAGAGCGGGCAGATCTCGGCCACGCGTCGCGCGGCACAGGCGTGACTGTTGGCCGAACCTTCGTATGTGTCGCGCAGATCGCCGTGCGCGTCGATGTGCACGGCCACGAGTTTGCGCACCCCTGCGGCGGCGATGCCCCGGGCCACCCCGCCCGAGATGGAATGCTCCCCGCCCAGCACGCACAGGACCTCGGGATGGGGGGCGCCGGTCAGGATCTCCCGCACGGCCCGCTCGATGGCCTCCATCATGGCCTCAGGGGACCGATGGACGGGCGCCAGCGGGTTCAGGGTGTGGATGCCGAACTCTTCGGCGGGCACGCAGTGGAACTCATGGTCGTATTTTTCCACCTGGCGCGAGGCGGCGATGATCGCCGCCGGACCCTCACGGGTCCCGGCGCCGTAGGAAGTGGTCCCTTCGTAAGGTACGGGCAGCACCCACGCCCTGGCTTGGTCCGGGGCGGATCGGCGGTCTTCCCGTCCAAGGAAATTCCACGGACCCTGGTACAGGCTCTGGGCGCGCATACTTCAATTCTCCCGATAAAAACAAGTCGCCCGATTGTATCGATCTTACGGGGCTTGTCAAGCAAATACCCGTGAACCAGCCTGCCGGGATGACAACCTTGATGCCGGGAATGGTAAAAGTGAAATCGGCGGCGACCGCATCAATCGTCTGCCAGGTCGCCCTGGGCGCAACAGCGCGCGAGTGGGGCCCGCTGGAGCCCGTTTTACGGGCGAGAGTGGGTCGGCCGCGTCCGCGGCATGAGTACTGACGGGTGGAGTTTTCCGCAGATTTAAAAACTACGCCCGGCAGGACTCAAACCTACAACCTTCTGGTCCGTAGCCAGAAAAAGCCGTCATAACCCATTGATTTTACAGTTGTTTAAATCGGCCGTGTCACTTTTGTGTCAGGGGAAAACCTTTTTTGGGTCTCACGCCTCCGCTCCCCCAAATTGCGATTTGTGTCTGAACCGAATTTCGTTCCGTGCGCCCTGCAGGTCAATTATTCCGCGCCTGCATTCTCCATCATTTCTCAAACGGTCTTGTTAAGTGTTTATCTTCAGCAATACGCCGGTGCTGTTATCATTGCACTGGTTGGCGGAATCGTTCAATCCTTCCCCTGGCTCTCCACGACAATTCCCAGGTCGTGCGTGCCCTTAGTGCCCGTAAATAAATAACCTATCCATTTCGCGTGCGGTGCAGAGTGATGGTTTGACAAACAGGTCAGGCACTGCCGCATCATTAAAGAGGTATAGCTGCCATGGTTGGCCCCCGCCACCAAACCCCGCACGCC
>JBDREB010000143.1:0-3385 GCA_043820325.1 Planctomycetota bacterium
AAAGCATCTGGTGCATGACCAATCATCCTGAAGTCTGACCCCAGAAAGGATAGCCGCCGCAGCCCATTTGTCACGCGGAAAATGCGCCAAACCCGTTCCGGAAAACCATCAGTCCACCCCACAGGGATCAGGAAATCTGAATTTGGGTTTAGAGGTTATTCTGGAAGGGAAGATCATGAAGAAGCTTGTGATTCTCGGTGCGCTCGTTCTGGTCGCCGGCATGGTTGTCATGGCCGGATGCGGGAAAAAAGCCGAACCTGTTCAGCCGCTGCCCATCCCCGAGAAACCAGCCGTTGCCCCCGCCATTCCCGAGCATCCCGCGGCCGCACCTGTTGCACCCGTGGCCGCTCCTGCCGCCCCCGTGGCACCAGCGGAAATGTCGCTGACCAAGGACATCATGCCCATTTTTGTCCGTGCATGCGGCGCCTGCCATGTGCACGGCGGCACCAGCCAGGCCGTGGCCAAGGGCACATTCTTCGACACCAAGGAGGATATCACCTCCCGGGTCGGCAAGTATATCATCCCCGGCAAGCCGGAGGAGAGCGGCGTTTACAAGATCTGCGCCCAGCAGATAACCGTGGGCGAATCCAAGATCGTCATGCCGCCGCCCACCGCGCCCGTGCCCGCCTGGACCGCGGCCGAACTGGCCAAGCTCGCGCAATGGATCACCGAAGGCGCCAAGGATAATTAAACCCGCATACCCGGTTGGGTGTTTCTCCCTTGACTTCGACGATCTTTTCACAGATACACGATTATGGGTAACGGCCATCGGCTGGCGGAAACGATAGGCGAAACGGTATACGGTTCACGGCCTTCGGTTCGGATCAAAGCCGTAAACCGTATTCCGTAGGCCGAAACGCCTTTCGTTTCCGTATGCCGTATGCCGGCTTTGGGTTGCGGCTGCAGGCTCGACAAGTTGAATACCCGTGTGATCGAAGTGTCATCGGACAGGAGACAATGCGATGCGGATGCTGAAACCCGAAGAGTTCGCCATTCTGCCATGGGGCTGGACACCGGGTGCCCCCGGTGCCCTCAGGGAGATCAAGGCCTGCGGATTCAACCTGGCTGGGTTTGTGGCGCCTAAACATCTGGGCGCGGTGCGGCGGGCCGGTTTGAAGTGTATCGTATCCGATCCCGGCGTGCATGTGGATGACGCCACGGCCGCATTGGGAGCATCTGTGATCAACCGCCGGGTCAGGGCCCTGGTGAAACGGGTGGGCGGGCACAAGGCCGTGTACGGGTTCTACCTGCGCGATGAACCGGGGGCTTCAGTCTATCCCGGTCTCGGCAACTGGGTGGCCGCGTTCCGCACGGCCGCGCCCAAAGCACAGGCCTATGTGAACCTGTTCCCGAATTATGCCTCAGCCGCGCAGATGAATGTGCCCACATACGCGGAATACCTGGAATCCTTTGTTGCCAAGGTCAAGCCCTCGTTCATTAGCTACGACCATTACGCGCTCATGGCCGACGGCTCCCTGCGCAGTGCCTACTTCCCGAACCTTGAAGCCGTGCGCGGAGCTGCCTTGCGTCACGGCCTGCCGTTCTGGAATATTGTACTTTCCAACGCCCATTTTCATTACGCCGACCCGTCGGACGCGGGGTTCCGGTTCCAACTCTACACCACCCTGGCCTACGGCGGCAGGGGCATCAGCTACTTCACCTACTTTGCGCCGGCGATCGGCAATTACCGCCTGGCGCCCATCGACCAATTCGGGAACAAAACACCCACCTGGGACATGCTCCGCAATGTCAACCTGCAGCTGCACGCCCTGGGCCCGACTTGCATCACTCTGAAGAACCTGAATGTGTTCCACCATCCCGAGGTCCCCGAAGGTTCCTCCGGCATGCTTTCGAGCCGGCTCCTGGCCGAACTCACCGGCGGCAACCTGCTCGCGGGCGAATTCGAGGGCCCGGCCGGCGACCCCTTCGTGTTGGTGGTCAACAAAGACCTCCATAAATCCACCACATTCAAGGCGCAGTTCAAGACCCACGGCCCCATCCTCTGCATCAACGCCTATACCGGCAAACGCGAGCCCTGGGCCGGCGAGAACAACTGGCTCGCCGCCGGGCAGGGGATGCTGTTGACCGTTGAAAGATAGTGATGATTCTGGATTGCCCGATCCAGTCGGGCAATAACAGAGATGATATGGCATGGGGAACCGGTTCTATGCCCCTTGTCATCCCCCGGCTTGACCGGGGGATCCAGGCTTTCGTTGCCACCGCATATTGTAATTGCATAATGCCACATAGCCGTTACAATGGCCATGGTCTATTGGTCCCGGAGCAGATGAATGGCCTGGCCCGCGGTGGTGCTTATCCTGATTTCGGCGGTATTCCATTCCGCATGGAACGCGATCGCCAAAAAATGCGACACGGGGCCGGCGTTCTTCGGCATCGCCATGCTCGCTACGGTGATCCTCTTCCTGCCCATGGTGCCGTTCTGTATGCCGCTCATTCTCGCCCTGCCCGCGCCGTTCTGGATCGTATTGGCGCTGACCACCCTGTGCCAGGCGTTTTACTTTTACTTCCTGGGCAGGGGCTACGCCCACGGCGAGATGAGCATCGTCTACCCCATTGCCCGGTCCTACCCCATCATCGTGGTCACGGTGGTCAGTTTGGGTTTCGGCCGTGTCCCCACCTGGCAGGCGGTCATCGGTGTGGCGCTGATCGTGGCCGGGTGCTTCTGCATCCAGCTCAAGCAGTTCAACGAATGGGATATACGGCGATTCCTGAAGTTGGCGGCCGTATTCGCGTTATTTGCCGCCGGCTGTTCGGCCGGGTATTCGATCTGCGACAAGTACAACATCGACATCATCGGCAAGGCCAACGGCGGATTGGACCGGCCCCTGAACGCGGCAATGATACCAATGTTTTACAACTGGATCATCAACCTCCCGCTCTCCCTGACGCTCTTCGCCCTAGCGCGCAAGGGCAACATGCCCATCCGCGAGACTGTGCGCAAGTACTGGGGCCACGCGATCGCGGTGGGCGTGCTCTCTTTCGCGGCGTACGGGTTGGTGCTGGCCGCCATGCGGTTCGTGGATAATGTGAGCTATGTGGTCGCCTTCCGGCAGGTGAGCATCCTGCTGACCGTCCTCATCGGCATCGCCCATTTCGGCGAACAGCGCAGTGCGCCCAAGATCACCGGCGCGGTGGTCATCTTCGCCGGCCTGGTGCTGGTGGGGATATTCGGAAAGTAAGTTGAGCCGGAAAATATCGAATATCGAACATCGAATTTCGAATGTCGAAGTGCAGATTTCCTGATCCGGGCGGAAAATGGGTTGGCGCATTTTCATGTCAGGCAAGAGTGTAAATCATCCGCATTCCGGTCTCGGGATGGTGGAAAGATAATTCGTTCAGTTCGAGTAGCAAGGCGCCAATTGCC
>JBDREB010000144.1:0-2254 GCA_043820325.1 Planctomycetota bacterium
AAAGCATCTGGTGCATGACCAATCATCCTGAAGTCAGACCCCAGGAAGGATAGCCGCCGCAGCCCATTTGTCACGCGGAAAATGCGCCAAACCCGTTCCGGAAAACCATCAGTCCATCCCACAGGGATCAGGAAATCTGAATGTAGGTCCCGGGGTATTGCTTGCGCACCGCATCGAAGCCGGCCAGGGCCGCCCGGTAGGCAATATATTCCTTGTTGCGGTGTACCTCCCGGGCCTTCTCGAGCGTATCATCCGCCTGGCCGTATGCGGTGATGCTCTCGGCGAATTTATCCTTGATATAATCACGGCTGAACCTGGCGGCGTCCTCTTTGATCCGGTCCCATAGGTCCCCCGTCTCTTTCTCGACCACCTGCTTGAAGAACCCGCCGTTGACGAGTTCCCGGATCATGGCCTGCACCTTCTTCTGCCCATAGGTCTGGGCCAGGTACTCAAAGAAGAGTCCGTCCTCGGCATAATCCAGGGCCGTATGCGGGAGGCGTTCAAGCCCGTTCACGATACCGAGCGGCTGTTCCCCTGCCAAGGCCAGGCCGGCCACCATGCGGGCGACATCGTCCTCAAGTTCGCCCGAACCCCACATGGTAATGCCTTCTTTGAGCCAGGTCGGGAGCGGCTCGTAAGCATCGGCCATCCGTTCCAGCATCACGCCATGGATGAACTCATGGGCCAGGAGCGTCTCCAGGTCCGTGCCCGTTATGATATGCTCAACGAAAATGGTGACCACGGGCACCTGGCGCCATTCGACCTTCCGGATCTCCGTATGGCCCGGCCGTTCCCATTCGCCGTTGTCGTCCTGGAAGCGGACCAGGATGGTATAATGATCGTCATAATCGAATCCCAGGCTGGTGTTGATCCGTTCGACCACCTGCTTGCGCAAGGCGGCCATGCCGCTCAGGATCTTACGGTATTCCGTATACCCGACATATTTGCCGGCATACGACTGCGAGACCCCGAAACGATCATACCGCTCACCGGCCGTAGACACCGGCGCGTCACCGGCGGCGGCATCCCTGGCCGGGGCGGCCGCGACCGCCTGTTCGCCGGCATGCAGGAAACGCCGGGCCTCGGCGTGGTTGGGATCTATGTGCAGGGTCTGCTGGGCACAGAGCACGATCTTTTCTTCCGGGGTCTGTAAAAAAACGCGGTTGGCCTCCACCCAGGCCTTGAGCGCCCACATGCCGGCCGCATCGTTGGGCGCCATCGCGTTCAGCCGGTCGGCGTACTCCCGCTCATACCGTTCCGCGGCCACGAGCCATGTTCCGTTATACAGCGCATACCCGAGCGTGCCCGTCAGGTAGGCCGGCGGCGCCGGGTCCTCCGGGAACTGCTGCCAGGCCGTGATGACGATGGCGGCCGCGCACGCCGGGTCCTTGAACTCCTGCATCACCGTCCGGGCGATACCCAGGTAGTCCTCGGCCGTACGCAGGATGCCGCCTTCGATGCGCACCGCCTCAAGGATGGTCTCCCTGCCGAACCCCGCCCAGACCTCCAGGTTGCCGTGCTCACGACCGTACCGGACGGCCTTGAACCCCAGGTCGATAAGCGCCTTCTGGTCGCCGGGGGCGATGGCGCTCTTCCACCGGGCGAACACATCCCGGTCCGTAGGCAGACGGTAAAGCCTGAGCGCCACGACATCAAAGGCGTCGCCCTTGCGGAAATCCATCTTCGCGAAGACCCAGATATTGTCGCCCTTGTTCAGCGCGGCCGACTCGGTCACCGCCCCCGCCCGGCAGTATATTTTCAGCTCCGATCCATGGACCTGCAGCATTCCGTCGGTGACCATCCGGACCTTGACCGGGAAACAGATCAAAGGGCTCCGCCGGAAATAACCCGGATCGATACCGCCGAAATCAGCCAGGTTCACCAGCAGGTGGTCAGCACCGTCGGATTGATAGAAGACCCCCTCCCGGCCCTGAAAGGTCATGGCATAATGCGGGGCCGTCTCCGGGTCGAACAGGGCGAGCTCGGCGTGCGCGGTCCCCACCGCCATCACACCGGCCAGCAGTATCATCATCACCGCGGTCGTGGTCCGCTGCCGATCCGATCTCATCCGCCTGCCTCCGTACAATGGCCCCGGCCGGCACATGAACATGCTTGTATATTCAGATTTCCTGATCCCTGTGGGATGGACTGATGGTTTTCCGGAACGGGTTTGGCGCATTTTCCGCGTGACAAATGGGCTGCGGCGGCTATCCTTCCTGGGGTCTGACTTCAGGATGATTGGTCATGCACCAGA
>JBDREB010000145.1:0-14689 GCA_043820325.1 Planctomycetota bacterium
AAAGCATCTGGTGCATGACCAATCATCCTGAAGTCAGACCCCAGGAAGGATAGCCGCCGCAGCCCATTTGTCACGCGGAAAATGCGCCAAACCCGTTCCGGAAAACCATCAGTCCATCCCACAGGGATCAGGAAATCTGAAGATACGCTGTGAACGCCTCTCCGGGCGGGCAGGGATCACAACCGAGGCAGCCGTGCATGCGGCCAGCCGGGACCTTGAACGGTCTGACGAGTTTCGCGATCTCCGGGCCGCCATCGAGTTCCAGCTGGGTCAGGAAACCCTGATAACAGTCGCAGGTCCGGCACTCCTTAGCGGGGGAGCCGCTTCTTGAGGCCGGTGATGAGTTTCCGCGCCTTGGCGGGCGTCATGCTGCCCAATTCTCCAGCATCAACCCGGATACCCTCTTGAATTCCTTTTCGTTGTTGGTGACAAGTATGACGCCCAATGCCTTGGCATGGGCGGCGATCATAAGGTCCATGGCCCCGATAACGGTACCTTTCCGCTCCAGTGGTGCCCGGATCATCCCGTATTCACGGGCGGCTTGGTGGTCAAACGGCAGGATTTGGATGGGCACAAGGGTTTCCATGAGTGCGACCCTGTTCCGGTCGGGATGATCACTTTTCTCAACGCCGTATTCAAGCTCTGCGAGCGTAACAGCGGATATGCCGATATCTTCAGCCGGGATTTTGATCATCCGGGCAATGACTTGGACTGGTTTGCGATTGATCAGGTAGATGCAGATGTTGGTGTCAAGCAGGTATTTCATTGCAGGGATTCCCGGACTTGGGTTTTCCCCTGTTTGCGGCCGTCTTGCATGTAATCATCGGAAAACCTGTCCAAACCGGCGACAAAGTGTTTCCACGGATCGCCCTTGGGAATGAGCAAGACAATGTCATCGATCTTTTTAATGTACACTTCCCCACCCGGCATGCGGAATGGCTTCGGAAGGCGGACGGCCTGACTGCGGCCATTGGCAAACAACTTGGCAGTTTCCATGTTCCCATCCTTAAAATATATACCGCGATATATATCATATCGGTGGGGGGTGGGTTGTCAACGGAATTCCAGGATGATTCCTGGATACAGCCCGCGGCCGTAACCAAAGGACTTGCGTCAATCCACGCCCGGCTTGTCTGGGTTGACGGGCAGGTGGCGGAAGGTGAAACCCTTGACCGCAGGGGGACCGCTCAACCAGCCCAATGAAGTCAAAAACCGGTCGACCGCCTCCAGCGTCTCGTAGAAGTAGGGGTTCTTCCCGTCCCAGTAGTTGAAGAACCCGTGGCCGCCTTCGTCCCAGAGTTTCAGGTCGCACCGGTTGCCGGCGGCGTGCATTTGGGCGTGGAATTCCTCGGCCTCGCGGACCGGGACCGTGGCGTCGTCGCGGGGGTGCATCACGAGCGCGGGCGGCAGACCGGGTTTAACATGCTCCATGGGCGAAAGGGCGTGGGCGCGCTCGATGCCGCCGAAGAGGCCGATCCGCCGCTGGGTGGAGGCGATGTCCAGGCCGGGATTGAAAAGGAGCAGGCGTCGGGCACGCATGAGATGGTGCGGTCGTCGGCCGGGTCGTCGAACCCGTCGATGGTCGCCAGACTCGCGCAGACATGCCCCGAGGCCGAGCCGCCGCCCGCGGCCAGGCGGGCTGGGTCGAGCCCCAGGCGGGCGGCATTGGCCCGGGCCCAGCGCAGGGCCGACTTGCCGTCGGTCACGCACTCGGCCGGCGTGGTGCCGTGCTGGCGGACCCGGACCTCGGCGTTCAGGCAGACCATGCCGCGGGATGCCAGGTATTCGCTCTGCGGGTAGAGCTTGGTGGCGTTGAACCCGTTCCACCCGCCGCAGAAGAAAAAGACCACTGCGGGGCGCCGGTCCGTTCCCGATGCATCCGGCCGGAAGACATGCATGTGGAGTGTGGTGGTGCCGATGGTCTTGAAGGGGATGATCTCCGGGGCGGGCATGGCTTCTCCATCAAACAGGGACGCAAAGTCGAAAGGTCCAAAAGACCCGAAGTCGAATGTCGCCAGCTCCGCCGGCGATCATTGTATGCGCGGCGGGCCGGATTCCAAGGAAAATCGGATGCGCTCGAAACATGCTATAACGCAATCCATCCCGGGAATGCCGGTTTTTCCTTTACATGCAATACCGGACGGATACTATATCGCTGTTCCACACATGTTGAAGGATGGGGACACAATGACCAGGCACGTGATCACGGCAATGGGTATCGTCTGCATGGCGCTGGCCGCAGGTTGCGGCGGCGGGGGCGGACGGCCCCAGCCGCTTGAGGCGCAGTACCCGATCGACGGGGATGTGGATATGAGCCGTTTCTCCGGCGTGGTGGAGGACGACCTGACTTTCATCGACATCAACACCTTCGCGGTGGTCAAGACGACCCACATGAAATATGTCATACGCAACGACGATCGGGACCTGTATGTAGCCGTGGAGTGGACCGACGACACCTTTCAGGCCGATTACACATCGGCCGGCCAGCCGTTCGCCGACGATCTGGCCGCCGCCACTCTGACGCCCCATGCGGCGGTCTACCGCCGGGGGGCTGAGATCATGACCGGTCATTCCATCCTGGCCCGGTATGCCGATTACCCGTACACGGGGCCCGCGGCCGCGGCCGATTTCCCGGACGTCAAAAAGCGGAACGCATTTTTCGCCGCCGTGGGCGCACTTCCGCCGCTTGGCCGGGCCGGGGCGGAGGATTTGGCCCGCATGGGTCCAGCCAAAGCGCTTGACCAGCTGCGCCAGGCGGCAGGACGCGCAATGTGAATTATTCCTGCGGGTATTTATGTATGATTACGATCGTTCGGGCCACATTTCAATATGAATACTGAACAGGCCCCCAAGCCGCCCGACCTCGCCCGGGAGCTCCTGGAGCACCGGGATGTGCTGTTCTCTTATACCATGGCGCTGGTGCGCGACTGGAACACGGCCGAGGAGGTATTTCAGGAGACCTCCCTGGTGATCCTGAAAAAAGCCCAGGAAGGGGTGACCGTGCGTGATTTCGGTGCGTGGAGCCGTGAGATTGCCCGGCGGACGGCCCTCAATTTCTGGAAGACCAGCCGCAACGAACGGCATGGCTCACTGACCGAGGCTACGGTCGATGCGATCGATGCCGCCTTTGCCGGGCGTGAGCAGGAACACCCTGCGGCAACAACCGGACTCCTGGCGCGGCTGGCCGAATGCCTGGAAAAACTCCCCGGCAACCTGCGGCAACTGGTCGACCTGCGTTACCGTGACGGTCTTTCGTTCCAGGCGATCGGTGACCACACCGGCAAGTCGGCGGGCGCGGCCCAAGTGGCGTTGTCACGCACGCGCGTGGCACTCCACGACTGCCTGAAGCAGGCCGGCGCGCAGGACAGAGAGCTCGTATGAATCGCGCCGATCAGGCCGCCCTCATTCTGCGCTACCTGGACGGGGGTATGGAGGCTGGGGAACAAACCCGGCTGGAGGAGATGCTCCGCACGGACCCGGCTACGGCCGGGCTACTCTGCGACTTGGTCCTTGAACAGGTTCTTCTTCACCGGCTGGTACATGATACGGCCGTGCGGGCGATGCCGCCGCCGGCCAGGCGCGGTTGGGGGTGGCTGGCGGCCGTCGCGGCCGCTGCGGCGGGGATCGTGCTGGCGGTGGTGTTGTTTTCAGCGCGACCGGCCGGACCGGAGGTTGTCGTCGTCCGTCCCGGACCAAAGGCTGTGCCCGCGGCGGCAGCGTATCCCGCCCCCGCCGTTTCGGGCGATGTGCGCCTGGCCGCCGGCGGGTTGGTCCGCGGCGGCAGGGTGACCACGGGTGCCGGCGGCGGCCGGCTGGAGCTGGGCGGTTACTGCCGGCTGGACCTTGCGGCTGGAAGCTCGGTGCGGATCGCCGGGGCGGATCATGTGGAACAGGTGGTCCTGGAGCAGGGCGAAGTGCTCTGCGATGTGGACCGCGGCGTGGGAACATTTGATGTAAGGACCGGGGCGGGTGTCGTTTCGGTCCAGGGAACCAGGTTCATTGTCCGAACACTGTTGAACGAAGGAGACGAAGCCATGCAGGGACCGAATGTTTTTGTGAAGGTGCTCATCGGTGCGGTGCTCTTGACCGGTACATGGGGCGAAATGCAGCTTGTCGCCGGCCAGGAGGCCAACATGCCGCAACCCCGGACCGCGGCCGTCGGGCAGGCGATGTCCGGAATGCCGGGCGGGAGCGGCACGGCCATGATCGAGGTCAGCGACAAGCTCTACATCGTCAGCGGCGCGACCCTGGCGGTCGTGGACCTCAAGACCATGAAGGTGGCCGCGCGGCAGGACCTCAGCCAGGTCGCGCGCGATATCGCCGACCAGCGGACCAAGGCCATGCAGGACCAGTTCCTGGCGCGGATGGACAAGAACGGCGACGGCGAGATCGCCGGCGATGAGATGGAGCAGCAGCAGTGGCTGAAGTGGATGGACAAGAACGCCGACGGCAAGATCACCCGGGACGAGCTGCCCGTGCCGCAGATGCCCTCCCCGGCCGCCAGCGGCGAGGCCGAACTGGCCATGTCCTCAACAGGACTGTGCATGCTCCGCAGCGGCATCCTGTTCATTTTTGACCCGGCCACGCTGGCCCTGAGGTCCCAGGTCACCATTGACGAGGCGGCGCTGAATGTCAACATCGGCGACATGGGCATGCCCCGCCAGGGCCGCGGCGGCCGTGGCGGCGGGGGCGGCGGGGGCGGCGGGGGCGGTAACGCTCACCCGGGCGGCGCACCGGATGCGAACGCGCCGGCGCCCAATGCCAATCCCCAGCAGGGCAATAACGGCATTTTCTAGACCATACAGCTGCATACCGGGGCCGCGGGAAACCGCGGCCCTTTTTTTGTGTAAGCGGAGGAACGATCGGAAGGTCAGAAAGTCGCCCCGAGGCGCAAAGAGTGCTCGGGGTCCAGAGCGAGAAGGTCAGAAGGTCAGAAAGTCAGAAAGTCGGAAAGCCTGATCCTGACCTGCGACTTGCGACTCTTGACATCATCTGTGCATCTGTGTGGAATCCGTGGTTGCCTTCCCGAGGTCGGAGGTCAGAGGTCAGATCATGATTCGGTTTTCCAACCCCCAACCTGTATTCTTTGCGAACTTTGCGTCTTTGCGGTGAGTCCGCTTCTTCTCCGAACAATAATCGGTGCAATTTGTGAGATCAGTGGTTACTGTCAGCTCCTTCTCCGGGGGCTATTCCGCTTGCCGAAGGGGACGGGACCGGTATAATACCGTCATTCGTCCTGCGTTCAAGGAGAAGCCATGTTCACCGAGCCGGGCACATTCGTCATCGGGTGCAATTACTGGGCCTCCCACGCGGGCACGGCCATGTGGTCCGATTGGCGGCCGAAGGTGGTGGCCGCCGACCTGCGGCGCCTGAGCCGTGCGGGGCTTGAGGTCCTGCGCGTTTTTCCGCTCTGGCCCGACTTCCAGCCGCTCGTGCTCCTGCGAGGCGGCGGGGGATCGCCGGTCGAATACCGGCACGGCGAGGAGCCCCTGGCCGACGACGCGGCCGGCCGTGCGGGCATGTCGGCCGTCGCCTTCGGCCGGTTCGCCGTCTTCCTCGACCTGGCGGCCAGGAACAGGCTCAAAGTCGTCGTGGGCCTCATTACGGGCTGGATGAGCGGCCGGCTTTTCGTGCCGCCCGCCCTCGAGGGGCTGAATGTGATCCACGACCCGGCCGCGCTCAAATGGGAGGTGCGGTTCGTGCGCCATTTCGTGACCCGGTTCAAGGGCCACGCCGCGATCACGGCCTGGGACCTGGGCAACGAATGCAACTGCATGGGCGGCAACCCCGCCGAGGGCTGGAGCTGGACCGCGCTTATCGCCAACACGATCAAGGCGGTCGACCCCGTCCGTCCGGTGATATCGGGCATGCACAGTCTCACACCCGACGACCGCGGCCGGTCGCCGCTGTGGACCATCGAAGGCCAGGCGGAGAACACGGATGTGCTCACGGTCCATCCCTATCCCGTGTTCACGCCCCACTGCGACCGTGATCCGATCAACACCATGCGTCCCGGTCTGCATGCCGCGGCCGAGGCCTGCCTCTACGCCGATGTCGGCGGCAAACCCTGCCTGGGCGAGGAGGTGGGCACGCTGGGCCTGTCGATCGCCAGCGAGACCGTGGCCGCCGATTACATCCGCATGGTCCTCTACTCGCTCTGGGTCCACGATCACCGCGGCCTTTTGTGGTGGTGCGCGCACGACCAGGACCACCTGGCCCACGCGCCCTACAACTGGTGCACGGTCGAACGGGAACTGGGGCTCTTCCGCGCCGACAATACGCCCCGGCCGGTCCTCCGGGAACTGGCCGCCTTCCGGAAGTTCCGCGACGGCCTGCCCTTGGCGGCCCTGCCGCCCCGGCGTACGGAGGCGGTCTGCATCCTGAGCGACGGTCAGGACCATTGGGGCGCGGGGTTCGATCTCGTCTTCCGGCACGAGACCCAGCCGCTCCCGGATGCGGAACTCTACCTTCTGCCCGGGATCACGGGCCATAGGATCATGGTCCGGCGGCGGTGGCTGGCGCTCTTCGCACGGGTGCGGGCCGGCGCCACGCTCTACCTGTCGCACGATGACGGCATTCTGAGCGGGTTCGAAGGACTGACCGGCCTGCGCGTGGAAACGCGCGAACGGCGGCACGCGAGCGGCCGCGCGGGGTTCGACCTGCCCGGCACTCCGGTCCTGCCCGTGGATGGTGCCTTCCGGCCGGCGCTTTCGGAGGCGGGCGCCAAGGTCATCGGCCGCGAAACCGACGGCAACCCCGTTTTCGCCTCGCATGCGTATGGCCGCGGCCGGGTCTTCTTTCTCGCCTTCCCCATGGAAAAGAACCTGATCACCGGCGCGGGTACGGTCCACGCGCCCGATGCGCCGCCGTTCTGGCATATCTACCGGATGGTGGCCGACGCGGTCATCGGCCGGCGGATCGTGCGCAAGGTCGAACCGCAGGTGGGTCTCACCGAGCACCCGTTGGGCAAGCGTACGGCCGTGGTCACGGCGATCAATTACAGCCCCCGGCCGGTGGCGACCACACTGGCGATTGCCTCCGGATGGCGTCTGGGCCGGGTCCATCGCGGCAAACTCCGGTCCGGTACGGCGGGAACATCCCTAGTCCTGCCCGGCAATGACGCGGCGGTCTTCGAGGTGCGGAAGTGACCCGGCCGCCTTTGATCATATCCCTGGCCGACGCCGGTTCCCAACCTGCTGCCATGGTGGGCAGGAAGGCCCGCAACCTGGGCCGCCTCATCGCCGCGGGTCTGCCCGTGCCGCCGGGGTTCTGCCTTACGGCCGCGGCTTTTGAACTCCACCTGGCAGGGTGCGGGACGCTGCCCGCCGATCCGGCCGGCGTGCGCGAGGCGATCGCACGCGCCGCCATTCCCGGGCCGGTACGGGAGGCGCTGGCCGGCGCCTGGGCGGAACTCGCGCGCCAGGCCGACAGACCCCTGATCGCAGCCGTGCGCTCCTCGGCCGCGGCCGAGGACGGCGGGGAACGCTCATTCGCCGGCCAGCACGCGACCGTCCTCGGCGTGGTCGCTCTCGAAGCCTGTCTGGATGCCGTGAAGGCTTGCTGGCGCTCGTACTGGAGCGATCGGGCGGCCGCCTACCGCGCGCACGGGGGAACGGATGCGGGCCCGGGGGGTATGGCCGTGATCGTCCAGGTCCTGGTGCCCGCAACGGCCGCGGGTGTGATGTTCACCGTCGACCCGGTCACAGGCGACAAGGGGCGGATCGTGATCGAGGCCTGTGCCGGGCTGGGCGAACAGCTGGTCTCCGGCCGCATCTCGCCCCGGCGACTGGTCCTGGACCGGACCGCCCTGGCCGTACGGGAAGATATCCCCGGTACCCAGACCGAACGGTGGGCGGCCCGGCCGGACGGCGGTACGGCCGTGGAACCGGTGCTGGCCGTACACTGGATGGACGCCGACCTGGCCCGCCGCATCGCCGCCCTCGGTTTGCGGGCCGAAAAGATCTGGGGCGCACCCCAGGATATCGAATGGGCGGTGTTGGGCGACGGGATCTTCCTCCTCCAGGCCCGGCCGGTGACCGCGACCGGCACCGCACCTGCGGACAACGAAGACCGCCTGGTATGGACCAACGCCAACACGGGTGAGGTCCTGCCCGATGTGGCCACGCCCATGACCTGGTCGGTCGCCGAGCCGGTGGTCGACCGGCTCATCGGCCGCTTCCTGCGCCTTGTGGGTATCGATACCAACGGCCTGCCCATCATCCGGCTGATCGCCGGCCGGGCCTATTTCTGCCTTTCCACCCTGGCCGGGCTCCTGCGCCGTGTGCCGGGCATGCGGAATCGCAGTCTGACCGATATCTTCGGGGGACGACAGGAGGATCTCGCAAATATTGTCTGGCGGTCGGAAGATCTGCCCGCGGTCCGGTTCAGTTATCTCCGGTTCGCCCTGCATGTGCCGCTGCTGGCGCTCCGCGCGCTCCTGTTCACACCGGCCCGCGGTGAACGATTGATGGACGGGATCCGGGCCGCGACCCGCCGTCTGGCCGCGGTGCGGCCCGAAGACCTCGACGACCGGGAGTTGGCCGCGTACATCCACCAGATCGGCCGGGACCTCCTGGATAATGCACGGGTGATCGATGCCGCGGGGATCGCGGCCGGTTTCGGTCAGGTCCTGTACGACCGGCTCGGTACCTGGTTCGGACGGTCCGACGGTACTGCGTTCACCAGCCGGCTTATGGCCGGCCTGGGCACCAATGACAACGCCAATGCGGGGCTGGCCTTGTGGGCGCTGGCACGCGCGGCATGCGCCGACGCTGCGGCCGCGGCCGCGGTCCGTGAAGCCCACGATCCCGCCGGCCTGCGGGAGCATCTGGGGACATCCGTCGCCGGCCGGACTTTCCTGGAGCAATGGGATGGGTTCATGGCCGAACACGGCCATCATTGCCGGGGCGAGATCGAATTCATCAATCCCCGGTGGGCCGAAACGCCCGGATATATTCTGGACATGGTCCGGAGCTACCTCGACAGCGACAGCGACCTGCCGGCCCGTTACGCCCGGTTGGCCATCGACCGTGAAGCGGCCCGCGCCGAGGTCCGGCGCCGCCTGCGCAATCCGTTCAAGCGTCTTGAATTCAGGTTCCTGGCGGGCCGCGCCCAGGGGGCGGCGGTCATGCGGGAGAATGTAAAGAGCGAAATGGTCCGGCGGCTCTTTCTGGCGCGCAAGGCGATGCTGGAATTGGGGAGCCGCAAGGTCCGCGCGGGTGTGCTGGCGCAGCCGGACGACATCTTTTTCATCATGGCCGGGGAACTCGCTCCGCTGGCGGCCGGCGCCCTGGCCGATGTGCGCACAACTATTGCCGCGCGTCGGGCCGAATACGAGCGCAACCGGCGGTTGAGCCCGCCGCCCGTGGTCATCGGCCGGTTCGACCCGGACCATCCGGCACCGCTTCGGCCGCCGGCCGCCGGTGATGTACTCACGGGTGTGCCCGTGAACCCCGGTCTTGTGCGCGGCCGGGCGCGGGTGATCCTCCGGGAAGGGACCGACTTCGTGCGGCCGGGCGAGGTGCTCGTGGCGCCCTTCACCGATCCGGGCTGGACGCCCTACTTCATGAACGCCGCCGCGATCGTGACCGACCTGGGCGGCCTGCTCTCGCACGGCAGCATCGTGGCGCGCGAACTCGGCATACCGGCCGTGGTCAATGTCGGCCCGGGTACGGTCCGCATCCATACCGGCGACCTGGTGGAAGTGGACGGGACGCGGGGGACGGTACGCATTATCCGATGCTGATCGCCGCCCGGGATGATCTCCGTGTTGGGCGGCCGTCAACATTCCCGCCCAAATAAAAAGCGCCGGCCCGGGGCCGGCGCTCGATAGGGAGCGGGATGTGTTAATTGGCCGGGGCGGTCTCGATGATGACGCCCGGTTCTTCGACCGCGTCTTCTTCCACGCCTTCGGTGCCCGGTTCGGCGTTCTCGACCGGGGTCATGTTCGCTTCGGCATCTTCGGTCACGGCTTCAACCACGGGTTCTTCGACTAAGGAGGCCTCGACCACAGTGGGTTCAACGACCGGTTCTTCAACCGGTGGTGCCTCGGCCACAGGGGTTTCAACGACCGGTGCTTCGGCCACCGGGGCTTCAAAGACCGGTTCATCGGCCGGTTGAGGCTGAACCGCGGGTCCGCCGCAGGCGCAATACAGGATGACGAGAGCCCCCAGGACCGATGCGATGACCTTGTTCATGCCGTGTTCCTCTCAAAGTTCCGACGCCCGGACCGCGGGCGTTCTGGTGCGATAGGTCAGCAGGTGGTGAGGCCCGCCTGCTTCAACTCCAATATTATATTATACCACAGTTAGGGTAAATAATCAAGTAAAAACACTCCAGATGCAATGGATGGTCCGGTCCGGCGATGCCGTCTTACCGGGGCTGGGCCAGGGCTTTGAGGATCTCCCTGGCATCGGGCTTGGAGGCGAGGATCGCGCTTAAGTCGATGTGGTTTTCAATGGCTTTTTTTACTGCCGGTCCGGCGGCCGCATCACCGAGCAGGATGGCGCCCACCAGGCGTGGTCCCTGGAAAATGAGCTTCTGATACAGCCCCGTTTCGGCGCGGGTGAGGACCGTGCAGGCCGGGTCGGGCGGCTCGATCGTGCCCATGCTGAGCATGCTGATGCCGAGGACCTTGATCGCGTAGGAAGGGGCCAGACCGCCATACTCGGTCGCCTGGCCGGCGGCGTTCAAGCCTGCGATGCGGCCCTGGAAGAAAGCCGGGGACCATGTGCCGGTCACCACGCCGCGGTGTTCGATCGCATCACCTGCCGCGAAGACGGCCGGATGGGAAGTCCGCAGGTGGTCGTCGACCACGATGCCCTTGTTGACCTTGAGTCCCGCCCGCCGCGCGAGGTCGATATTGGGCCGGACGCCGATGCAGACGATGACCAGGTCGGCGGGGATGGTCCGGCCGTCCTTGAGGGTGACGCCGGTCACGCGTTCATCGCCGGGGAGTTCCTGGACCTGCCCGCCCAGCACCAGGTCGATGCCCAGCCCGCGTACATGGCGTTCCAGCACGGCGGCCGCCGGCCGGTCGAGCTGGCGCGGCAATAGCCATTCAAAGACTTCCACCACCGTGACCGCAGCGCCATGGGCCGCGAGTGCAGCAGCTGTCTCGAGCCCGAGCAGGCCGCCGCCGATCACGACCACAACCAGGCCCGGGTGCAGGTCGTTGGCGATCCTGCGCGACTGGGCCAGAGTGCGGACCCCCAGCACGCCCTCGCGGTCGGCGCCGGCCAGAGGCGGCACAAAGGCGTGGGCGCCCGGGGTGAGGATAAGGCGGTCGAAGGGCACCGTGTCGCCGCTGAGGAGATGGACCTCCCGCGCCGCCAGATCGATCGACCGGGCCGTTTCGCCGCGCATGAGGTTGATGCGCTGGTCGTGGTACCAGGGCGCGGGATGGAGGACCAGGGCGTCGAGCGTCACTTCGCCCGCCAGGAAGCGGGTGAGGTTGATGCGGTAATAGGGCGGTTCCTCTTCGCTGCTGATGATCGTCACCGGCCCGGCCATGCCCGCTTTGCGCATGGACTCGGCCGCCGCGATGCCCGCGATGCCGCCGCCCACGATGACCACCCGGTCTTTGACGCCGGGCGCCCCGGTCGCGGCTGGTACATTGGCGAGCCGGTCGAACTGGTCGGGCCCCGCCCCGCACACGGGGCAGAGATCGGGCGGCGTGTCGCCGGTGTGGATATACCCGCATTTCCGGCATTCCCAGCGCACGCCGGACGACGCGGCTGCCGCGGCCTTGTCTGTGCCGACCGGTTCAAAATCATCCCGGCCCGCGCCGCAGACCGGGCAGAGATCGGGCGGTGCTTCGCCGCGGTGGATGTATCCGCAGGGCACACAGCGCCAAGCCTTGATCGCGACCGACATGACCATCCTTCCAAGATGCAGGCGTGGGTATTGTAGGGCAGGCTTGCGGCAAGTCAAACGATTTTCATTGGATGGCTTATGGATTGTCCGTGATTTTTGTTAAAGAGGATTTTGGTTTGAGGTATTTTGGTTGTCTATGAATAATATGGGTTTAGGGCTTGCATTCCACGCGGTAGAAGTGGTCGGCAGGGTGGCATTTGAGCGATGGACGTTGATCGTTCCGATCTGCCTACTTTAATTTATTCTTTGCCGGCCGGACCTCATACATCGCACGGTCTTCTTTGACAAGGCATGCATTTTCCGGGTTTGTTTTTCCGAAGGTTAATTCTGCAGCGGTAAAAAGACCACTGGTTTCGGCCTTGAGGAAGCGGGCGATCATGCGGCAATACTCCGGGTCGATCTCAACACCTACGCTATTACGCCCTGTTCGTAGAGCTGCAACCATCGTTGTACCAGATCCACAGAACGGATCGAGCACGGTGTCGCCCATAAACGAAAACATGCGTACCAAACGGGTCGCAAGCTCCATTGGGTAAGGTGCTGGATGTTGTTTGGTGGAAGCACCCGTGACATTCCAAATCTGTTGGAACCAACGATCGAAATCCACTTTCCCGATTCGGCTGGCTTCTCTTTGGGCGTCGGTCGGCTTGCGATAGCCGCCGGGTTTTCTCTGCATGAGGATAAACTCAATATCGCTTTTAATAATGGCATTCGGCTCGTAGGGTTTGCCAAGAAACTTGGAACCGTTGGCGACCTCATAGGATGCGTTGGATATTTTATGCCATACGATCGGGTTCAGGTTGTCAAATCCTATCCGCCGACAGATGACGCATATATCAGCGTGAAGCGGAAATACAAGATGTCGTCCGAAATCACGCCTTGCCACGCAAACGTCTCCGACAACACATACCAACCGCCCGCCGGGGACGAGTACCCGATAAACATGCCGCCAGACCTTTTCCAACTCAAGAAGAAATGCCTCATAGTCCTCTATATGGCCAAGTTGATCCGGATGTTCATTGTACCGCTTGAGATTCCAATAGGGCGGTGATGTGACGATGAGGTGTACGGATCCATCTTTCAGAAAGGATAAATCCCTTGCATCCCCATTGACCAGTCTATGTGTGGTCGTGTCCGTCGTCTTCATGCGAACGCCCCCAAATGGCTGATAAGGACTTTGGCGAAGCGTTCAACCGACAGGTCATCCGCGGGGGTCGCGAACCGGCCCTTGATGCCATCCTTTTCTGTTGAAGCGATGAAAGCAGAGGTTGTATAGTGCCGCTCAAGGACCAGTTTTCTGCAAAACAGCTCATAACGCCGCTGATACGAAGCACCCACGAATTCGGGGAATACCTTGAAATGCGGCTCCCGGACTTTTACAGGTCTGCCTGATGCCTCACAGTCCTCAAGCATGAAAAAGTAACCAAGAAAAGGCTGAGGACTGGCCAAATAGGCATGCTCCCGATAAGCAGTCCAAAGATCTACCGCACTGCCCATTGCTTCCTCGGTCCGATTGTTGAAATTGTTGCCGAAAGAAGGGCCGACCTGGGACTTCGCTTCAATCGCGGCAATAAGCGTATTATCCCGCACGACCAACAGGTCCCATTCCTTGGTCGGTCGGAAAAAACCAGGGAGTTCAACATCTGCATCGCGGTAGATGTACTTTTTGTTGATTCCGGCAGATAGAATGAGCTTGGTGAAAAGCTCAATGAATCCATCCATTTGGGCCCCGCCGGTGACTGCACCGCGCAACCCTTGATCCGATCTGCCGCTCTGTTTCTGTTTCCTTTTTTGTTTTGACCGCATCCCCCAATAATGGGCTACGGCTCGCTCCGTCAAGGAGGATAGATTGAGCAAATTGTCATTGTTATTCATGGCCATTTCAAACCCCATCTTAAAATTAATTAAATTCCCGTTCCCGCAAGACCATTGACATGAACGGATAAGATATACACAACACTTATCATTATACCATCCCCATCCCATCCGGGCAAGGGAATTCTGTGGGCAGTGTTGGAGATATCAACGGCGTTACAGCGTTGGGGGCGCACATGCTATTATGCTTTAATGCTTCAGCGGGGGGGGGGGGGGCGGGTGTGTACGGCCTCCGGGGGCAGGGAACAAGCCAACTCTGATCCGATGGGCCGGCGCGGTCAGTTCCGGATATAGACCTGGCGGGTGCAGGTGATCTCCTGTTCATCGCCGGGTTTGAGGTCGAGTTCCCGGGTGATGACATGGCGGGGGTTGACCTGCCTGAGGCCCTTGGCGGTGGTGATGTCTTTGCCGTCCGGTATGCGCCGATCGCGGAGTGGTGAGTGGCGGATCGAAGACATTGACAAGCAGGATGGTAAACGGCACTTGGCATAAGAGGGACTTGCAAAACCTCTCGGTGAGGTCTTATTGACAAGGGCGGGACATAATGACATGTGCGGGTCGCGGGTTGTGTTGGCGAAAAAGGCACTGAATTGCATCACGGGCTTCAGTCACAGGCCTTGTGTGGCGGTTGAAATTTGGAGGAATCAGCCTTCGGGCATACGGCCCCCGTCACCACCCGCGGTGGTGTTTTACGACAGTCGACCGCCCTACGCGCGGGGTTTCAGCACAGCATCGTGAGCAGTTGCTCGACAGCGATAACCAGCAATCCGAAGGACAGGTGCGCCGCCACCTTCACCGGGCCCCGCACCCGGACATGCCGTCCGCCGTGGTTATCGTGCAGGTGGGAATTGACCCGCTCGGCACTGCTGCGAGGGGCGATAGCGCATGGCTTGGGCCGGTGCGAATTTCTTCTTCTCGCCGCGACGGGGGTTGTGATCGA
>JBDREB010000146.1:0-6224 GCA_043820325.1 Planctomycetota bacterium
TCGCCATAAAGGCTTCCTACAGCTATCTTACTTGTTTATTATAGTAAGACATGCCAACCTGTCAAGCGCTTTCCAGAAAATGTGGGTAATGACAAGGGTTTCAAACCCGCCCCTACACGGTTGACATCCGGATGTTCCCCGCACAATCACCTGTGGGTCGGAAAAAGCGCCAAACCTTTTTCCGAAAAACATGCCCGGTTACGGATAGGGATCAGGAAATCTGAATTGAGGTCCTCCGGCACCGGCGCCGGCTTGGCGATGGCCCGGACCAGGCAATCGACCAAGGCGCAGGTCCGTACCTTGCCCAGCGCCCGCAGGGCCTGGCCCAGCAGTTGGATATCGGCGCCATAGGGTCCCTCGAACACACCGAAGAGGGCATGCGCCGTCCGGGGATCATACCGGCCGACCACCGACAGGGCGTTTACCACCCGGCATTGCAAAACCAGAAAACCGGCGTCCTTGCCGGCCAGACCGGCCAGCGCGTTCATCAGCGCTTCCAACGCCGCGGCGTTGTCCGGGTAGAGCGCCAGGATGCCGGCGGCCTGCTGGCGGATGGCCGGTTCGGGTGCCCCTGTCAGGAAGGCCCCGGCGAATTTGATGACCCGGGCCGAGATCACCGGGTCGTCCAGATGACCTTTGGCGAGATACAGCAGACCGTCGAGCAAGACCTTGCCCTTGTCGATGCCGGCGAGGGCCGGGGCCAGATCATGGGCCGCCAGGTCGAGCCAGGCGGCGGCTTCGCCCGCCGATGCGCCCGGCTCTTTCCCGGCCGTCACCGCGGGCGGCGGCGCCAGGGCCGTCACCTCGGAGAGCGGCGGCAGTTCGGGACCGGCATACCGGACCTGGCCATCGCCGCCGATGACGATGAAGAACGGCAGGCTGGGCACATTGTATCGGGACTGGGCCTGGGACCCGATGCCCACGGGGTAGGCGGCCCCCTGTTCGGTCAGGAAGGCCCGCACCCGCTCACCGTTGCTTTCGGCCGTCAGGGCCACCAGGGCGATCTGCCGCCCTTTATAGGCCTGGAAGGCCTCGTTGAGCATCGCGGCATTCTTACGGCAGTCCGGGTGCATGGAAGCCCACAGGTAAATGACCGCGGGCCGGCCCGCCAGCACCGCCAGCGTGAGGGGCGGGGAATTGATCCATTCGGTCGCATCCAGTTCGACGGCCGGGGTCCCGGCCAGATCACCGGCCCAGGCGGCCGCGCCCAGCATCAGGACGGCTGTCATCCATCGGATCGCACGCATATACATTCCTCCCGCTCCCAGTCGTTGACAGTACCATTGTATGCGGGGACCGGCGCCAAGTCAATCAAAAACGGGCCGGCCGCCGGACGGCTCACCGCAGGGCGATCGATCCGCGCAAAAACTGGTTGCCGCGCACGACAATGGTATCGATCTGACCGGTGCCGGCCTTGCGGAGCGCCTCGATGAGGTCAGTGACCCCGTTGATGCGCGTCTCGGCGAGCTTCACGAGCACATCCCCCACTTCCAGGCCGATCTCCGCGGCCGCGCCGCCGTTGACGATCTCCGTCACCAGCACGCCGCCCTCCGTCTGGGTGATCCGCAGCCGGCGCGCCGCCCACGGGGTCAGGTCCACCCCCCGGAAACCGCAGCGGGCCAGGACCAGCGCCTCCCCGAATTTCTCCGGTGTCACGCTCACGGGCCGGCCGTTCACGGTCAGAGAGATCTGTTCTCCCGCGAGGCTGGCCGCGATCAGCGCCTTGTTGAAACCGAAACTGTCGGTCACGGCCGCGGCGTTCACCGCGGAGAGGACCGCGCCGGCCGTGATGCCCGCCCGCGCCGCCGGGCTGTTGATTGCGACCGAAGCGACCGTGACCCGACCGTCGGCATCGGCCACCATGATCCCGAGCCATAATCCCCGGGCCTGCTCCAGGGAAAGCAGGTCGCGCATCACCCGCTGCACCTCGTTGGAGGGAATGGCGAAACCGATCCCCTCCGCCCCCTGCTTGATGGCCGTATTGATGCCGATCAGGCGGCCGTTGATGTCAAGGAGCGCGCCGCCCGAATTGCCCGGATTGATGGCCGTGTCGGTCTGGATGAGCCCCGTGAAGACCACATTGCCCTCCGAGTAGACCTCCCGGTTGGTGGCGCTCACCACGCCGGTCGTCACCGTGTTCTCCAGGCCGAACGGGTTGCCGAGCGCGATGGTCGTCTCGCCGATCATGAGGGTGTCGGAGTCGCCCATTTCGATCACCGTAAGCGTATGGCCGGCGTCGATCTTGAGGAGCGCCAAGTCTTTTTCGGGCAGGGTCGAGACCAACACGGCCTCGCGGGGTTCCTTTTCCCCCTGGAGCCCCACCATGATCTTGGTCGCGCCGTGGACCACATGGGCGTTGGTGATGATGTACCCGTCCGGGTCGACCACCACGCCCGAACCCAGGCTGCGGACCGTGCGCGTGCCGTACCGGCGCTCGAAGGGGTCCTCGAACGGGCTCTGGAAGAACCGGCGCCGGAACTCGAAGAACGGGTCCACCACCGTTTCCACCCGCTCCGTGCTGATGTTCACCACCGCGGCCCCCGCCTTCTGCACCGCCTTCACCACCGGGGTCACGCGGGAGAACTCCTCGGCGTGGGATGCGATCCCGGCCGCCAGCAGACAGGCCCACAGTATTGCGATCCGCTGCATACAACGCTCCCTGATCAACCGTTCGACAGGCGGGCGGCCGCCCGCCGCCGTTCGGGTTCGGATGCCTTGAGATAGAGGGGGACGGCCGTGCCGGCCGCCGCCGGCGCATAACTCCCGCCCCGTTCGCATTCCCGGATCACGGCGTCGGCGCCCGGCGTGTTCCAGCCGTCGATGAATTCGGCGCCCACCACCGCCGCCCGGAGCGCCGGGCCGTGCTTCAGGAGACCCGGACCGGCCACCCGGCTGCCCGCGGGGATGAAACCGGCCGCCCCGGCCGGCTTGATCACGCGCAGTTCCTCTTCGACCACCCCGGCGGCCGTCACCCGGTACCGGCCGGCGAAGATCTCCTCCACGCACGCGTCGGCCACGATCACCACCGGCCCCGTGCCGCCGGCCGCCGCGGCCACGGTCGCGGCCAGGGCCTGGAACGAGGCGACGCCGGCCAGGGGGACCTCCAGGCTCCAGGCCAGCCCCCGGGCCGCGGTCACGGCGAGCCGGACGCCGGTGTAGGAACCGGGCCCCAGGCCGACCGCGATCCGGTCCAGGTCGGCCATGACGATCCCCGCCTGCGCCATGGCCCGCCCGATCGCCGCAAAAAGCCCGTGCGCGAATGGCAGCCCGGCCGGCCCCGGCACGGTGACCATGCGATCGCCGGCCAGCACGGCCACGCTGTATTCACTCCAGGAGGATTCGATGCCGAGAATGTTCATGCCGGGTTTTTCCGAACAACGGGTACTATTCCAGCATCTATACTATCACATCACCCGGTCAAATCAAGGGAAAACAGCTCCGGGACACCGGCGGACACTGACAAATAAAGCTTGCGTTCGCCGCCGGTCGGGGTAAAATCCTTGGGTCGCATTGTGCAAGGATAACGCCATGCCCATGATCGATCCCGCGGCCGTCATCCAGGGCGCCACCCTGATCGAGGGGGATTCCCATGTCGGTGCCGGGGCCGTGATCGTCAACAGCTACCTCGACGGCGTCACGGTCGAACCGGGCGCGCGCGTCATCGATTCCGTCCTTACCGCCGACGGCAGGCCCCACACCCACCGGTGCGACAGCGCCGGCAAGTACCTGTCGGGCGGCGCCCCTTCCCGGGTGGCGGCCGGCGCCGAGGTCCGGTCGAGCACCCTCCACAACACGGCCGTGGGTCCGCGCACGCGGGTGGAAGCCTGCGCGCTCCACGAATGCACCCTGGGCGCCGACGGCCGCTATGAGAGCGCCAAGCTCGTCCTCACCACCGCGGGCGACCGCGTGACCGTGACCGGCCCCACGGAGATCAGCGAGGCCTGGCTCGGCCACCACGCGACGATCGACCGGTGCGGCTACCTCGAGGGCGTCTTTGCCAACGAATTCCACCGGTTCGTCTTTGAACCCGCGACCGGGACCCTTCGCGTCACGGAGACCTTGGACCTGCCCCATGTGAGCCGGTACGGCATGAACGCGATCCATTCGACCAATTCGGGCAAGATCTTCCCCCAGCCCGGGGATATCCTCAAGGGGCTGGGCCCCCCGGTGCGGATGTGGCACGACCCCATCCTCTCTCACGAGCCCGTCATGCTCGGCTCCTGCTGCTGGGTAAGCGGCTGGACCAAGGTGGTGGGTCTCTCCGTTGACCCGCATCCTACGCCCGGGGCGCTTCTGGCCGACGGCCTGGCCACCTACCTGATGCCCTTCAGCGTGGCCGGGTTCGGCGGCGAGGCGGTCCAGGGCCAGGTCATGACCGGCGAACTGAACAACGGCTACAGCGTCAAGCGCCGCGCGCCGGCCTGGGTCTTCACGCACGCCGGCGACGCGGTCATCCGCATGGTCCAGCGTCTGGCCGCGGCCATGGGCGCGACGGACACGGCCGACCGCATCGTCCTGGACGCGATCGACAACGGGCTCGCCCTCATCCGCTTCACGGCCGCGCAGAAAGGCTGTGATATCGACGCCGCCGGCGCCCGCCGCGGCTGGGCTGGCTTTCTGGCCGCCTTCCGCTCCGCGCTCGAGGCGCACCGCGCATCGGGACTCTGGGAATTCCGCGGCGGCGAACCGGTGCAGTGGCGGATGGACGGCGACCGCTGGGTCCCCCGCGATCCGGCGCGCCTGGCGGCCATCGACCCGGCCGCCCCCGCCGATCAGCACACCGAGGCGGAGATCCTGGCCTGCGCCCAGCCGCCCCTGGAACACCGGATGGGCGTGACCGCCGATGAACTCGGCGACACCGGCGAAGCCGCTCCCCGGGTCAGCGCCGAAGCCCGCGTCGACCCCGACGCCCGTCTGGGCCCCGGCACGGTGGTGACCGGCGACTCGGTGATCGAAGCGGGCGCCTTCCTCTTCCGCGCCGCGGTGACGAACAGCACCATCCGCGCCGGGAGCCGCGTCCTGCGTTCGGCCGTGCGCGACGCCACGGTCGGCCGGGACTGCGCCGTCATCGCGGCCCTGGTCAGCAATTCCTCGGTGGGCGACGGCACCACGGTCACGGCCGCGCGCGTGGCTGACTCGCAGGTGGCCGACGGGTCCACCCTGAGCCCGTACGCCGACCTCATGCGCGTAAAGGCCGAGTTCCCCGTGATCCTGGGCGGGGCCGTGCGCGACACGGACATCGAGACCGTGCTGATGTCCATGCACATGGCCGGTTCGGCCGCCGGCCTGCGGGCCCTGCCGGTGACGGCCGAGATCAACGGCATCCGCGAGACCATCTGCCCCGTGCCCATGCTCGGCAGCGGGTCGCGCCTCCTCGGCGGGCCCGGCCGGCCCGTGGAGATCGAGGCCGCCTTCATCGGTTCCAACGTCATCCTCGAAGGCGGGTGCTTCGTGGGGTTCGGTTCCTTCGTCCTCGGCCGGCTCACGGCCGCGGAAGGGCTCCTCCCCTTCACCGTCTCCTTTGAACCCGGCGCCGATAAGGATCAGCTCGGCGGCGTCCTGGTCCAGTTCGCCAACATCCTCATCACCCACATCGTGGGCTGGACCTTCCAGGCCAACGGACCCGAACGGGCGCACATCACCGCCGGCCTGGCGAACGCCATGATCGACGAGGGCCGCAGCGCCGTCCTGTGGGAGATCGCCCGCCGCGCCGGCGCGGCCCAGACCTACGCTCCCTCCCCCTACACCCGGTTCAAGAGCCTGGCCCTCTACACGAACGAACAGCTCCGCGCCGGCCTGGCGGCCTATGAAGAGCACGCCGACGGCCGCTGGGACATGGCCTTCGTGGACGGCGAACTCCGGTTCACCGGGCCGGGAGCCTGGGAGATCAAACACGGCGCCGCGCGATGGGTGCCGGCCGCCCCTGGCGCCGCCCCCGGCGGAAACTCTGCCAAACCCTGAAATTCTAAACTCTAAACCCGATCCCCCTTTGTGTCCTTTGTGGCATGGCAAGCGGAGTCGCAAGTCGCAGGTCAATAGGATACCGGAGTCACAGGTCGCATGCAAAAGAGTCGTAGATCTGGAACGGATGTTCCAGACGCTATTTCTCATAACTCATTATTAGATAAGGAGTTGATGCTGTTTTTGAGCTTTTTTTGTAGCCACTAAAATATTTAATATATTTAACATAATTTCAATATTTCTCTTGACAGCCAAGCATTCAT
>JBDREB010000147.1:0-2055 GCA_043820325.1 Planctomycetota bacterium
AGCTGCGGGGCTTGACCCCGCCTCCGGATGGGCGACCGCAAGGGTCGCAGCTACGGGGAAAAGGATGGGCGACCGCAAGGGTCGCAGCTACGGGGAAAAGCGCGCACACAGTAGGATTGTGGACTTTTTGCGAGTCCGTCAGACTTGGCTCTTTCCCATGATGGAAGACGAGTTGGGCGTGCTTGATGACCGGCGGCACCGGGAGTTTATCGCCATCTGCGAGGTCGGCGCGCCACGCGAGTATGTGGCGGCCTACCGCTTTTGCGGCAACGGCTGCCCGCCCAAGGACCGCCTGGCGTTGTGCAAGGCCTTCATCGCCAAGGCCGTATGGGACTTCCCCACCACCCGGATACTGATAAACGCCATCCGCCATAACCCCTTATTACACCGCCTCTGCGGATGGGAAACGCTCGGCGATATTCCCAGCGAAACCACCTTCTCGCGTGGCTTTGCCGCCTTCGCGCAAGACGAATTGCCGACAGATGTCCGAACGCCTTGGCCATGTCGCCATCATCGATCACAACCCCCGTCGCGGCGAGAAGAAGAAATCCGCACCGGCCCAAGCCATGCGCTATCGCCCCTCGCAGCAGTGCCAAGCGGGTCAATTCCCACCTGCACGATAACCATGGCGGACGGCATGTCCGGGTGCGGGGCGCGGTGAAGGTGGCGGCCCACCTGTCATTCGGATTGCTGGTTATCGCTGTCGAGCAACTGCTCACGATGCTGTGCTGAAACCGCACGCGTCGGACGCTTGACGGTCGTCAAACACCACTGCGGGTGGTGACGGGGGCCGTATGACCGAAGGCTGATTCCTCCAAATTTCAACCGCCCCCCAAGGCCAGATACTAAATCCGGTGATGCAATTCGGTGCCTTTTTCACCAACGCAACCCGCGACCCGCACATGTCATTATGTCCCGCCCTTGTCAATAAGGCCTCACCGAGAGGTTTTGCAAGTCCCTCAACAGATATGCCTGCCGGGGAGGACTGCAAGCGTTTTTCAGAAAAGAGGCGGACCGGGGACCATGCTTCAGGGTCCGCGGCCGTTTTTCGCTTGATTTATTGAGCGGAATATGTATAATGATATGCCTATAGTCGAGGGCGTTCTGTTGCGCAAAAAGCCTCTGGATCAGGCCGCCAAAGCCATCGGGCACGGATTCACCGATCCGTCCCTGCTGGATGCAGCTTTGACCCATTCATCGGCCGAGGAATCGGCCGAAAAGAATTACGAACGGCTTGAGTTCCTCGGCGATGCTCTCATCAACCTGGTCATCGCCGATTACTTCTTCAGCCAATACCCCGACTACGCCGAGGGCCAGCTGACCCAACTCAAAGCCCATGTGGTCAACCGCACCGCACTGGCGCGGCTGGGGCGGCGGGTCAACTTGGATGATTTCGTAAGCATCGGCAAGGGTTTGGCCAAGCAGGGCGTGCCTGACTCGGTCATGTGCGATGTGGTCGAAGCGGTGTGCGCCGCGGTGTTCATCGATGCCGGCGTCCGCACCGCCCGCGAGTTCGTCCTGAACCTGCTCCGGGACGAGCTGGCCGACGCCGTGGCCCAGCAGAAGGATGCCAAATCCCGTCTGCAGGAGACGGTTCAGCACGAGTCGAATGTCATGCCGGTCTACGAGATCGTGGATGTGTCCGGCAAGGAACACGAAAAGATCTTCTTTTCCACGGTCACCATCGCCGGCATCGGTTTCGGCCCCTGCGAAGGCAAGTCCAAAAAGGAGGCCGAACAGAACGCGGCCCTCTTGGCCCTGCGCGCTTTTACGCGCTGAACCCGGCCTGCGGACGCGGCGCCGGGCTTGCCTGCGGCAAGCGGTCGAAAAGTCGGAAGGGTCGGAAAGTCGGAAAGCCTGATTCCAGAAAAGAACGCCTGAATCTTTCCGCTCGCCCCACCATTTCTCCCTTCAGTACACCGCCCCATAATAAAGGGGTCAAAAGAGGGCGCGCCGGTACCACCGTGGCATTCTTTTCCGCTGTAGGGGCACGGCATGCCGTGCCCTCGCTTGCGCCGGCTTGTGGACGGAGTCGATGAAGATCCAGCCCGGGAC
>JBDREB010000148.1:0-7552 GCA_043820325.1 Planctomycetota bacterium
AGGGACATGATCTTCCGTCCGCATCCGGCGTTGCTCGTCGACGCCGGATCTTTCCATTGATACGGCTCCTCCTCGCGCCTTGGCTGCGGACGGAATCTCTATGTCGAAATGGATACTTTATTCATTTACGGGCACTTATCCTGCCGATCCTCCGTTCGGCCCGGAGCATAGCCTACAAGGCCGGCTGTGCATCGAATTTGCGTCAGATCGGGCTGGCGCTCGAGATGTACCTGCACGATTACAACGGTTTTTTCCCCCAGCACGAGGATTGCGTGCCCTTCTTCAATCTCTCACTGGAGCCATTGGGGCCTAAAGGTGGAACCGTACCTCGACAAGCTGGGCAAGACCACGGGGTACTTGACCAATACGGTCATGCACTGCCCCGCCGATCATGACACCTACATCGACGCCAGGAGCTATAACAGCTATGCTTATAACACGAGTATCTGTTATCAGGGTTATCCCCGCCGGGTCCCGGACGACATCCGGCCCAAGATCGCGCTGGTGGCCGACGGGTATGCCTATCTCGGGCCCTGGGGCGATATGCGCCTCTACCGGCATGATACGGTGCGGATCGACAATGCCGATTCCCCGCCCAGCCGGGCCGGGCACAAGGGGGGGACGGTGAACGCCCTGTTCGGCGACCTGCGGATCGAGAACCGTAAGGTCGTTCCGAACGATGAACGGACCTGGTGATATGAATCCCCCCATTCGTACCGCCACGCTGCCGCCACTTCCGGAACTGACGCGCAAAGAACGGGAACGGCTGGACCACCGCCAGGCGATCCTGGACGCCGCGCTGCAGCTTTTCGCTGAACGGGGCTACGACAAGGTCGCCATGCGCGACATCGCGGCCCGGGCGGGTTTTGCCACCGGCACTTTGTATAACTTCTTTCCGGGCAAGGATGCCCTGCTGGGTGAACTCGTGCGCTGGAACATTAACGAGGCCCATGACCGGCTCGCCGCGGTCCTGGACGCTCCCGGGGATGAGGTGGACCGGCTCAAGGCCTTCCTGCGGCTCAAGGGGGAGATCTGCCATGCGCGGCAGGCGTTCGTCCACCTGTATGTCCATGTGCTCCGCGATGAGGGACTGGGCCCGGTCCGGGAACTGGTCATGGAGCGGATGAACAGCATCATCGCCCATTTGGAGCGGCTGTTCCGGGCTGGTGTTGCCCGGGGCCGTTTCATGAATCTCGATCCCTATATGATGGCCATCACGGTGAACGGCATTTCATCGGTCTACATCTTCCAGATGATCCACCAGCCGGGGCGCATCGATTATTTCGCCCAGGTCGATCAGATCGTCGACCTATTATTCAGCCGCATCACATCAGCAAAGGACAAACCATGAAACTGCGCCTGGGAGCCTGCCTGGCCGCGCTTGCGGCGGGCGGGGGATGCTTCTATGATTACACGGTCCCGTCCGACGCCTACCTGGAGAGCCTGGCGACCTACCGGGCCGCCGCCGTGCCTGTGCCGGAGCCGGAGGCGGTGCCGGAGGAGGTCGACCTGGCCACCTGTGTCCGGCTGGTCGTGGCCAACAATCCGGCCGTGGCCGACGCGCTGGCCGACGCCCGGCTGGCCGCCCTGAATGTGGATGTGGCCCGCTCCTATTTCATCCCCAAGGTGCGTTTGAGCGCGATCGACACCTGGTACCTTGACGACACCTCGGCCAAGCCGGCGGGGTATCCCGGTGACACGGTGCTGAACGGCCAGCTCATGGCCCAATACCTGGTCTATGATTTCGGTATCTCGCGCTATCTCCTGGGCCAGCGGTACCGGCTGACCGATGCCGCCCGCGCGGGCGCCCGCGCCGCGGCCGACGGGCTGGCCGGCGCCGCCGCGGGCCTTTTTTACCGGATCCTGGCTATGGGCGAGGACCTGGCCGCCATGGATGAATCACTGAAGACCCTGGCGGCGCGGGTGGCCGACGCCGAACGCCTGTATGCCGCGGGCCGTCTGCCCCAGGGCCAGGTGCTGACCCTGCAGGTGGCGCTGGAGAATCTCCGGTATAACCGCACGGCCCTGGCCGCCGGCCGCGACAAGGGACTGCTTTCCCTCAAGACCCTCATGGGCGTGGTTGCCGCGCGCCCCCTCCGGCTGGCCGCGGGCGGTGAAGCGCCGGTCCCCGAACTTCTGCCCGATGCCGAGGCCCTGGTCGCCGTCGCCCTTGAGTGCCGGGCCGACCTGGCGGCCGCCCGCGCGGCGGTCGAGGCGGCCCGGTTCGGCGTGGATGCGGCCGATGCCATGCGCTGGCCGCTCTTCCTCATCAACGCCGGCATGGTCTATTCGGACCTGGACCGGGAATTCGCGGGAAACGGCGGTGTGTCCTCCCAGGTGAACCTGACCATGAGCTGGGACATCTACACGGGCGGCGAAAAAGAGACCACCGTCCGCATGGCCGAGGAGCAGGTGCTCAAGGCCCGGCTGGCCCTGCGCCGGGCCACGGACCAGGCGCGGGAGGAGATCCTGGCCGCGCTTGTCGATGTCGCCACGCTCCGCGCGCAGGACGCCTCCCTCGACCTCGCCGTGACCGGCGCCGGGCGCAACCTGCGCGATGCGGAGGCCCGGTTCCAAGCCGGGCAGGGCACGGCTGCCGATCTCATCAATGCCCAGGCCGCCCTGCTGGCCGCCCGGGGCAACCGCACCCGGGCCCGGTTCGATCTCTTGGCCGCGTACTACGCTCTGGCCCAAAGCACCGGCGGACCGCTGGAGCGGTTCGCGCCCCCGGCGCCGGAAGCCGTGACGGACATGCCCGGGCCTGTCGAACCTGCCGCTGTATCCGTACCACCCATTGACGGTCCCGTGTCCCCCGCGGTCCCCGCGGCGGAACCGGCCGTCGCCGAATAAAGGAACTTTCCATGAGACGAGCAACACGATTGGCAGCCATCCTTCTGGC
This sequence comes from Planctomycetota bacterium, assembly GCA_043820325.1. Taxonomy (GTDB): domain Bacteria; phylum Planctomycetota; class JBDREB01; order JBDREB01; family JBDREB01; genus JBDREB01. The sequence continues at coordinate 2,900 of JBDREB010000148.1, forward strand.
CGCGGCCATTCTGCCGGCGGCAGCCGAACCGGCCGCCCCGGCGGCCCCCGCCCCGGTGACGACGACCGTGGCGCAGGTGACCCGCGAGGAACAGGTCAAGGTGGTGGGCATGCTCGCCCCCCTGCGCGATGTCATGGTCGACAGCGAAGTGGGCGGGCTGGTCACGGCCGTGCGGGTCCATACCGGCGACGCGGTCAAGGAGGGGGATGTCCTCGTGTCCATGTCCAGCCTCATGCTCGACAAGATCCTGACCGGGCTCAAGAACCGGTACGACAGCATGGTGCTGGGCTTTGCCGAATTCAAGCCCTGTTTCGCCCCGGCCGCGAAGGAGAACACCAATGAACTCTTCCTGGCCATTGCGCAGGCGCGGATCAATCGTGATTTTCAGGCGAAGGAACTGAACCGGACCGAACAGCTCCTCAAGGAGGGGACGGCCACGGCCGCCGCCTTCGACGCGGCGAAGATGGCATATGACCAGGCCGCCAACGGACTGGCCCAAGCCGAACAGGCCCTCGTCCGCCAGCGCGCCGAGATCGCCGGCCTGGCGCGGGAGATCGCTCTGGTCGAACGCGATATCGCCAAACTCGATCTCCGTGCGCCCTTCGCCGGCCGGGTGGTCGATGTCTACGCCGAGCTGGGCGAGCAGACGAGCGGCGACGGCGGCAGCAATGTGGTGCGCCTGGTCGACGATAGCCGCGTCAGGTTCCGGGCCGGCGTGCCCGAGGAGTACCACCGCCTGGTGGCCCCCGGCGCCCGGGTGACCCTCGCCATGCCCGGCGTGGAAGGGATCGTGAAAGCGACCGTCACGCGGGTGGCGCCGGTCGTCGACGCGGCCGGCCGCGCCTTTGCCGTCGAGGTGGAGATCCCGAACGCCGGCGGTCTGTACAAGCCCGGCCTCTTCTGCACCGGACACATCACGGTCACGCGCACGGGACTGGCCGTGCCGGCGGCGTATGTCACGCGCGAGGAGGGCGGCGACTCCGTGCGCCTGTCCGACGGCACCCGCGTCAGCGTGCGCCTGGTCGCCTCGCCCCAGGCGGGCGAGGTGTTCATCAGCGGCGAAGGGATCGCCGCCGGCACCGAACTCGTCAAATGACCCCGGCCCCCGGGAATGATTGAAAGCGGATCCGCATGAAACTATCCGAAATATCCATCAACCAGCGCGTCATGACCTTCATGGGCGTCCTGGCCCTGGTGATCATGGGCGCGGTGACCATTTTCCGCATCCCCCTGAACCTCATGCCCGAGGTGGAATTCCCGTTCGTGATGGTGAAGACCATTCTGCCCGGCGCGGCGCCCGATGTGGTCGAGGCCGATGTGACCGACAAGGTCGAGGAGGCCGTTTCCGAGGTCGCCGGCATCAAGAACCTCGACTCGACCAGCCTGGAAAGCCTCTCCTTCATCTTCATCGAATTCGAACTCGGCCAGAATGTGAGCGACAAGGCGCAGGAGGTCCGCGACAAGATCGCCATGATCCGGCGCGCCCTGCCCCAGGACACGGAGGACCCCGAGGTCAGCAAGTTCGACATCAACGCCTCGCCCGTGATGGCCGTGCTCGTTTCCGGCAGCATGCCCGTGGCCAGCCTGACGGAATACTGCGAGCGGACCCTCAAGAGCCAGTTCCAGGCCGTGCAGGGCGTGGGCCGCGTGGATGTGATCGGCGGCCGCAAGCGCGAAGTGCGCGTGTGGCTCGACCCGGCCCTGCTCGATGCCAAGGGGCTGGCCGTCACGGATGTGGAAGGGGCCCTGCGGGGCGGCCACATCGAGATGGCGGGCGGCCGGATCGTCGCCGGCGGGACGGAGTACATCATCAAGATCAAGGGCGAGGTGGCCACGGTGGCCGCGTTCGAGGATATCCCCGTGGCCTACCGGGGCGGCAATCCCGTTCGCCTGCGCGAAGTGGGCCGCGTGGACGACAGCCTGGAGGAGGAGCGGACCGCTTCGCGTATGAACGGCCGTACGGCCGTGGCCCTGCAGGTCTACCGCCAGTCGGGGGCCAACATCGTCGAGCTCGCGCGCAAGATCAAGGAGCGGATCAGGGAGACCAACGCGCTCCTGCCCGAGGGGATCAACCGGCTGGTCGTCACCCAGGACCTTTCCCTCTTTACCGAGAATTCCCTGACCCAGACGCGCGACGACCTGCTCATGGGCGGCGTGCTGGCCGTGCTCATCGTTTTCCTCTTCCTCGTGGAATGGCGCACCACGGTGATCGTGGCCGCGGTGATCCCCACCACCATCATATCCTCCTTCTATTTCATCTGGTGGCTGGGGTTCTCGTTCAACATTCTCACGCTCATGGCCTACACCATCTCCGTGGGCATGCTCATCGACGACGCGATCGTGATGACCGAGGTGATCTTCCGCCACCTCAAACGCGGCCTGACCCCGCTGGAGGCGGCCCGCACCGGCGCGGCCGAGGTGGGGTTCGCCGTGGTGGCCACGAGCCTCGCGATCGTGGCCGTCTTCATGCCCGTCGCCTTCACCAAGGGGATCGTGGGCCAGTTCCTGATGCAGTTCGGCGTGACCGTCTCGATCGCCGTGGTCATTTCCACGGTTTTCGCCCTTACTTTCACCCCCGCCTTCGCCGCCGTCTTCCTCCAGCCGTTCAAGCCCCGGCGCAGCCTGCTGGGCCGGGTTGTGGACGGGGCGTTCGATTGGTTCGCGGACCGCTACCGGCGGGCACTGGCCTGGTCGATCACCCACCGCGCCGTGGTGGTGGCACTCAGTATCCTGCTCTTCGCCGGGTCGATCCTCATGGCCATGTTCGGCGTGGAAACCGAATTCGAACCCCGCATGGACCGCGGCGAGATCACCGTGGCGATCACCCTGCCGCTGGGCACGCCCATGGAAAAGACCATGGAGGTCACGGCCGGGATCGACGCGGTGATCGGCACCGTTCCCGGTGTGATCGAACGGTTCAGCACCGTGGGCGCGGGGGGTTACGGCAAGGTCAACCAGAGCTCGGTCTATGTCAAGCTCGCCGCCAAGAACGAACGGACCATGACCCAGTTTGAATTTCAGGACACGCTGCGCACCAGGATCAACGCGCAATTCCCGGGGGTCGAGCTCGTGATCGGCGAGTTCGACCCGGGCGGCGACCTCAAGGGCGCGGCGATCCAGTTCGCTCTGCGCGGCCCTGATTTCGACCGGTTGCAGAAGCTGGCCGGCGAGATCATGGCCGAGATGGCGGCCACGCCCGGGTTCATCGAGATCGACTCCAGCTACGAGACGGGCCAGCCCGAGGTGCCGCTCTTTATCGACCGCGAGGCGGCGGCCCGCGAAGGCGTGCCCGTGGCATCGATCGCCATGGCCGTGAATTCCCTTGTGGGCGGGGTGGACATCCTCACCTACAAGGAACTGGGGCGCCAGTACGATGTGCGCCTGCGCCTGCCGGGCACGGCGCGCGGCCGGATCGCCGACATCTACGACCTTTCCGTCCGGTCGCAGACCACGGGCGGCCTGGTCAAGCTCCGCAACCTGCTCAAGCCCGTCACCAGCGGTACGGGTGTGGCCGAGATCAGCCGCGGCAAACGCCAGCGCCAGATCGTGATCGGCGCCAATCTGGACGACAAGATGCTCGTGCTGGGCACGGCCATGAAAATGACGCGTGCCATGCTTCTCGGCCGGGGCATCCCGATCGCCGGCGACAAGAACAAGGGGTTGGATGAAACCAAACGCCTCAAGGGCTACTCGGCCCAGTTCGTGGGCATGGCCGAGATCATGACCGAGTCGTTCGCCTCCCTCAGCCAGGCGCTCGTGATCGGCATCATCTTCATCTACATGCTCCTGGCCTCGCTCTACAACAAGCTCATGCCGCCCTTCGCGATCATGTTCTCCCTGCCGCTCTCCATCGTGGGCATCTTCGGCGCCATGATGCTGGCGGGCGAGAACATGAACATCATGGCCATGATCTCCATCATCATGCTCATGAGCCTGGTGGTGAAGAACGCGATCCTGCTCATCGATTACGCCGAACACGCCCGCGCCGGGGGGCAGGGCCGCCACGACGCGATCGTGGAGGCGGGCGGGATGCGTCTCAAGCCCATCATGATGACCGCCCTGTCGACGATCGTGGGCATGCTCCCCGCGGCCATCAGCACGGCCGAGGGTTCCGAAATGCGCCGGACCATGGCCGTGTGCGTTATCGGCGGGCTGGTGACCTCGACCTTCCTCACGCTCCTCGTGGTCCCCGTGGCCTACAGCCTGCTCGATGATCTCACGGCCATGCGCTGGTTCCGCATCACCATGCGGATCGTCCTCGGCCTGGCTTCCCTGCTCGTCGTCGCTTTCATCGTGGCCCAGTACCTCCTGGAGATCAATGTCGCGGGGCTCATGGGAATGTGAAGGAATTGCCGATTTCCGATTTGCGATTGCCGATTTAAAGAATTAAGAACTGGCGTTTTGATAGTTGATGAACTCGCAAAAAGTCCGTAATCTTTCTGTGCGCGCGCTTTACCCCGTAGCTGCGACCTTGAGCCTGTCGAAAGGCGGTCGCCCATCCGGAGGCAGGGACAAGCCCTGCAGCTACAAAGACTTGCGAGCACGGCGCATGGTAAGTGCCCGTAAATGAATAAAGTATCCATTTCGACATAGAGATTCCGTCCGCAGCCAAGGCGCGAGGAGGAGCCGTATCAATGGAAAGATCCGGCGTCG
>JBDREB010000149.1:0-6771 GCA_043820325.1 Planctomycetota bacterium
AGGGACATGATCTTCCGTCCGCATCCGGCGTTGCTCGTCGACGCCGGATCTTTCCATTGATACGGCTCCTCCTCGCGCCTTGGCTGCGGACGGAATCTCTATGTCGAAATGGATACTTTATTCATTTACGGGCACTTAGGGCAGAAGAGTCGCAGGTCACAGGTCGCATGTTCAGGATCTTGATCCGGACCTGAGACTTGTGACATGAGACTCTTGCCCTCCATGACCTGTGACTCATGGTCGCGTTTTTGCTTGCTTTTGCCCCGCCGGCCGGATATAATCACGGCCACTATGCATGCACACAAGAACATCCGGGGGCGCGTATCCTTGGCGGTGTGGGCCGGTCTGCTGGCCTTCACCACCGGCTGCATGTCCGTGACCGTCGAGGATGACGGGGTGCAGGTCGGCAACCGCGACGCCCTGCTCATGGTCAACCCGGCCGGCCAGGTCGCGAGCGATCTGCGGTCATATACCGAACTGACCTATGAAAAAACGATCAGCCCGACCGATTCCTCGCTCTTCACCATCGGGATCGCGGAGGACGCGCGCAAGGAGGTCGACAGCTCACTGCTCTTTGTGCTGGCCGGCGGACGGTATTACATGGGCAAGCAGGCCCCGGCGGGGTTTTTCATGAGCGGTGATGTGGGGTTCGGCGAATATGCCTACCGGATCACCGACAACCGCGACTATAATTTCCTCTACGGCGCCGGCCTCGGCTACAAGTTCATGATCGACTTCGTCGCCCTTGACCTGGGCGCCACTTTTCTGCATACCTATTTCGAGGAAGGCATCGGGTTCTATACCAAGGTGCTGCGGGTCCAGGCCGGCGTGAAATTCTGAGAACTTTGCCACAGAGGGGAAAGGTGACAGGTAATAGGTGATAGGTTAAAGGTGATAGGGATGGATCGGAACTCGGTTGCCTTTCTTTGCCCATTACCTTCAACCTATGACCTACCACCTTCCCCATCGGGCTTTTCAACCCCACGGCACAAGCGGCATGATCCAAACGTGCCCCCTGGCACAATGGCGCGTTATTAGGTATTTCTCCGGAGATTTCGACCATGTTTTTGCAGATAGACCGGCCATCGGCTTACGGAAACGAAAGGCGTAACGGTATGCGGCTGGCGGCTTACGGTCCGGATCAAAGCCGTACACCGTATACCGTAGACCGTTTCGCCTATCGCAACCGTACACCGTTCTTTGGTTGCAGCCGTCGGCCGCGTTAAGATAGGAGGGCGGCCATGCCGGGCTCGCAGATCGCGTACACATTCACCCGGACCGCCTGGGGCGTATGGCGGACCTATACCCATCCCGACGGCCGCATGTTCCGCGAATACCAGACCAGGTGGAAAGTGTGGGGGCTCCCGCTTATTCATTTCACCAGCGGTAAAAACCCGGAGACCGGCCGGCTCATGGTCGCCCGGGGATTCATCGCCGTCGGCCGGGTGAGCGTGGGCGTCATCGCCATCGGCCAGGCCGCGGCCGGCGTGCTGGCCTTCGGCCAGGCGGCCGCGGGCGTGCTCTTTTTCGCCCAGGGCGGCGCCGGGCTGGCGGGGGTGGGCCAGGTGGCCATCACCCTCCTCTGCGGCATCGGCCAGATCGCCACGGGTTACATCGCCGTGGGCCAGGTGGCGGTGGGCTGGTACGCTCTCGGCCAGGTCGGCCTGGGCAAGTGGGTCTGGGCTATGAACCGCAAGGACGGCGCGGCCGTGGAGTTCTTCCGGACGCTGTGGATGTGGTTTGCGGGATGAATTGGACCATGATGAGGAGCATGTGGCTGCTGATTCTTGGTGTCGTCTGGTGGGCCGGTTGTACAGCCGTGCCTGATGATGTCGCCCGGCCCGACGGCGCCATCTTGGTCGCACCCACAGAAGGCACGGGTAACCCGTACTGGCACCCGGTATTCATTGCCGGGCGCACCGTGACCCTGGCGCGGCCGCTGCCGCAGGGGTACGACCTTCGATGTGAAAAGGGGGTGGGTTCCCTCAGGGTCGGTTCCCGGTTCCAATATGTAAACCAGCAGATGGAGATCGTGGGCCCGCCTCCGAAATCGGAGCGTGCCATGTCGGATGCCCGTCCCAATCTCTACAGTATGGATATTGGCATGTCCACGGGACTTACCACCAATGTCGGCATGCAATTCTCGGATGATCGCGAGGAACGGTGGGTTTTGGACGCCAATGCCAACATGGTAATCTTCAACGCTTCCGCGGAAGTGGGGTACAACGACCTTGCCTCGGACAAGTACCTGCCCCGGATCTATGCCGGGCTTAGTCTCTATTCACAGATGTTGCAGTTCCAGAACGGATGGGGCGACGGCGGCCATTCCTTCCGCCTGCGGACCAACCTGGCGCTGGGATACCTGCTCAGGGCCGATATGGAAAGCTGGGCCGATCTCCTCTACCCGCGGACGCGCAATCCTTTGTCTGCGGAGCGCTACGCGCCGGTCCTGTCGCTCTCCGTGGATTATTACGAAACATACAAGCGCTACGGCGTCATGCTGGGGATGTTGTGGTAAGGTGTCAGCGAAGCGAAACGGACCATGATGCGGCTGGTCGTCGCCGTCATGTCGATGGTCTGTCTTGGTTGCAACGCCTTTCCCATCCGGCTGGCGGGGGTCTGACCTGATCGGGGGAATTGGGTGCTCCAGAACGCTTCATGCGAAAAACCCTTGCAAAACGGTGAACAGCCCATACAATAATTCATGGTCGAACATATTTTGAACATGGTTGGTCGATAATCAGGAAAGGAACCGGCAGGGCGCATTCCTTGTCAAATACAACATGGGTTGGCGGCTTGAACAATTATGAAGTTTGCCATTCGGTTCGTGCCGAGTGCCGACAATGACCTTGGCTTCTACAGGACGCGGGAACAGAAGATCGTACTTGACGCCATAGTGAAATTCCTTGAGGTGGATGCGGATGTGGCAGGCAACCGACGCAAGGCACTGCGGGCAAATCCGCTTGCCCCTTGGGAATTGCGGGTCGGAAATCTCCGGGTCTTCTACGAGATAAAGAAGGGGGCACTGGTAAGAGTGCTGGCGATCGGCCACAAGGTTCATAATGTTTTATTCATCAAAGGTGAAAGGGTCGAGATATGAAAACAGTGGATCTCAGGAAAAGACGGCATTCACTTGGGCAGGTTCTGTCGCTTGCCAAATCCGGGGCGGTCCTGATCCATTCCTCTTCCGGGGATGACTTTATCCTTGAACATGCGGATGATTTTGACCGTGAAGTGGCGGCCTTGGGCAATAGCGCCAAATTCGCATCGTTCCTGGCGGGCCGATCCAAGGAAACCAAGGATATTCCGATCGAAGAAATCCGCAAGAAGCGCGGTATCTGAACCCGGGGATGGACCAGGTAGCCACGGGCTGCGCGGCTGTTTCCCGGTAGGCGGCGCAGGTACCTGAGGGGGGTGGCATGACAAACGGTCGCAAACAGGGGAAAACCGGGAGGCGCCTGCTGGTGATCGTGTACTGCGTCTCCACGCTGGCCGTGGCGTTCCTTCTGGCCGTGCCCGTTCTGCGGGAAGGGGGCAGGCGGATGGTGTGTTATAACACCATGCGTTCCATTACGGTCGCATGTGCTATGTATGCCATGTCGTGGCAGGAGGTTTTCCCCGGCCGTCTGCATGATCTCATGCCAGACCAGATAAGTGATGAAGACATTTTCCGCTGTAAAGGCAATCCAGTTGACCCGGTCGGCTATGTCTACCTGTCGGGATTGACGGCCAATTCCCCGGTCGATTGTGCGATCATGTTCGACAGGAAGGGCAACCATCCGGGCGGGCGGAATGTCGGTTATATTGACGCGCACGCCCACTATTTCAAGGAGGCCGCTTTCCGGCAGGAACTGGCCCGCCTCTTGGGCCCGGAACACCGGAAGTATTATGCACCCGAAGCGATCGCCATCATGGAAGAGGCGGCCGCAGGCCGGGATGCCGGGGCGTTCACCCGCCCCCTCCTGCCGACCGGCATGGCTGCGTGGGGCCTGATCCTGGTGATCGTGGGCGGAACAGCGCTGACCCACCTGATCGTAGTGCATCGAAGCAAGTCCAACGGCGATCAACCATCCGATCATCAGGAAGGCACACCATGCTGAAACAGAGCGTTCCCGACTGGTGCTTCTACAAGGGCGACATCCCGGCGGACGAATACTACCGCGCGCTCCGGCAGATCGGGTACGGCGCGGTGGAGATGGTCGCCGAAGAGCGGTGGCCGGCCGCCCGGCAGGCCGGGCTGGAGATCCTGAACATCGCCGGCCCCGGGATGCAGCAGGGGCTGAACCGGACCGCGAACCGCCCCGCCCTGGTCGCGGAGATCCGCGCCCTCATCCGGAAGGCCGCGGCGAACCGGGTCCCGCAGGTCATCATCTTCAGCGGCAACCGCGCCGGCCAGCCGGCCCGGGAGGGGCTGGAGAACTGCATCGGCGCCGTGACCGGGCTGGCCCCCGATGCGGAATCGGCCGGGGTCACGCTCGCCTTCGAGATGCTGAACAGCTACGACCACGCCGATTACCAGGCCGACCGTGCCGCGTTCGGGTTCGATCTGGTGCGGTCGGTCGATTCGCCGAATGTCAAGGTCCTGTTCGACATCTACCACATGCAGCGGATGGGCGAAAGGCTTGCGGAGACGATGCTCGCGAACATCGACGTCATCGCCCACATCCACGTGGCCGGCAGTCCCAGGCGGGACTTCCCCGGCCCGGGTCAGGCGATCGATTACCCCGCCCTGGTCCGCAAGGTCCATTCCGCGGGCTACCGCGGGTGCTGGGGCCAGGAATTCCTTCCGGTCGGCGACCCGATAGACGAAGCCCGAAGGGCGTTTGAACTGTTCCGGGACATGGCCCCATGACCATGCCTGTTCCGGGCACGGACCGGTTCCCGCGGCTTCTCAGGTGGCGGTTCGTCGTGTACGTATGGATGCTGGCGGTGATCCTGGCCTTCCTATACCCACATCTACCTAAAGCACGGGAAGACGGTCGGTTGACGGCCTGTGGTCATCAGTTGCGTTCTATCGGAACATGCTTCAGCATGTATGCCATGGGTTGGGATGAGCAGTTCCCCCCGCGGCCCGAAGCGATGGTACCGGACCAGATTGCCGACATCATGATCTTTAGATGCAAGTCCAATAGCGGGGACCCGATGGGGTACATTTACCTCCCCGGTTTGAATGCCAATTGCCCCCGCGACTGTCTGATGATGTTCGACAAGAGATGCAACCACTGGCAGAAGCGCAACGCCCTTTATCTGGATGCCAGTTGGAAAACCCTGTCGGAAGATGATTTCCAGAAAGAGGCCGCCCGGATGCTCGGCCCCGAATACCGGAAGTATTATGCCCCTGAGGCGATCGCCCGACTTGAGGACATGGTTGCCGGCCGGGAAACGGACACAAATCCCTGGCGATTGGACTATTTAATCAGGTATGGGGAAATCATGATCGCTCTGGGGGCCGTCGTATTAAGTGCGCTGATCGTCATGCTCCAGCGATGGTACGACCGGCGGAAGGCCAAAAGTCAGGTGTGCGCCTGACGCCGTCCTGTTGGGCATTTGTAGGGGCACGGCATGCCGTGCCCTCAGCGATGACAGGGGCACAGTGTGTCGTACCCACCATGATCAAGTCTGATCTTCACTTGAAAATTGTGCGGTTGTCTGTGATATTCCCGGTAGGGGCAGGGCTTGCCCCGCCTCCGAATGGGCGACCGCAAGGGTCGCAGCTACTGGGAAAAGCGCCGCGGACAGGTCGATTACGGACTTTTTGCGATTCCGTCTTACTTGAGAATTGAGAATTGAACATTGAGCATTGTGCGGTTATCCGATATCTTGCACAGCTTGGCACTGAAGGCGCGCCTGATCAACTTTTCCCTTTATCCTCTTGAATTTTTCCGGTTTGTGGTATAATACTACGCCGTTGCAGTAGTTAGCCGTAGTTGATCTGTGCAATGGAGGGCGCCTGCGTGACACTCGGACTCGGTCTGCCGATGAAAAGCGACAACACCACCGCCGTGGTCGTGATCCCGCCCCAGGAAGCCTGGGCGCCGATCCAGGCCATCCGGACGGCGCATGACCCCCAGGTCCGGCGCTGGATGCCCCACATCACCATGCTCTACCCGTTCCGCGAACGGGTCGAGTTCGGCACCCTCGAACAGGAATTCACCAAGGCCCTGGCGAAAGTCCGGCCCATCGAACTGACCTTTGCCCGGTTCGGGTTCTTCCAGCACTCACCGCTTTCGTGCACCGTGTGGCTGGCCCCCGAAGTGACGGAAGCGATCGACGCCCTCCAGAAAAAACTGTGGGATGTGGTGCCCGATTGCGACGACATCCGCATGTACGAGCACGGCTTCACCCCCCACCTCTCCGTGGGCAAAGCCGGCGGGCCGGGCGCGGCCACGGAACTGATCCGCCGGGTCGAGGCGAACTGGCAGCCCCTGTCGTTCACCGTCGACTGCATCCATTTCGTCTGGCGCGAAGACCCGCCGGACGACGCCTTCCGCACCGCCGTCACCGTCCCCTTGGCCGGCAAAAAGCCCGGCCGCCCCAAGACCAAAAAGGACTGAACCGCATTCGCATCTCGGGAGGGCGGTTCCAATCTGCAAGGGTTATCTGATCGGGCCAATCTCATATAGAGTTGGCCAGTTAGTGCCCGTAAATAAATAACCTATCCATTTCGCGTGCGGTGCAGAGTGATGGTTTGACAAACAGGTCAGGCACTGCCGCATCATTAAAGAGGTATAGCTGCCATGGTTGGCCCCCGCCACCAAACCCCGCACGCCC
>JBDREB010000150.1:0-7223 GCA_043820325.1 Planctomycetota bacterium
TCCAAGCATGGCGCAGATAACTTCTGCCTTATTCGCTCAATCATCTCGACAACCGTCAAGCAGACCGGTAAGGTCATGGATGCCATAGGTGCCTTGACCAAAGGGATTCCACCAGATATCAGCACCTGAATAGTAACGAAATGCAAGTGATTTCCGGACGGCGGACACGCAGCACAAGAGTCGCAGGTCCCAGGTCGCAAGTCTCAAGTCAAAGCCCGGAGCCCGGAATCTTTTCAGAGTTTCCGACTTGCCCATCGCTCTTGATCTGCTTGAGCATTGGAAATTGAACGGTTGGGTTAATAATAGGCGCCGCGAGTGGTGTCCCCGCGGCGCCCATCTTTGCTGTCAGTCGTTCAGCTCTTTTTCGGTCCGCCCGGTTTTTGGTCAGGAGCGTGCTGGTGCCGCAATTCGGCCTGGGCCTCTTCCGGACTCAAGGGCACGGCCTCCTCGGTCTCCGCGCGCTTTTTGCCGAAATAGCCGGGCAGGTCCATACCGGCCTGTTCGAAGATCGCCTGCAAGGGCGGCACGGAACCCATCAGGCCGGCCAGGAAGTTGGCCGTGGAGGTTTTGCCGTCCCGCCCCGGGCCGGAGTCCCACACGGTAACCTTGTCGATCTTGATGTTCTTGATCGCCTCGACCTGCTTGGCCACCAGATCGAGCAGTTTGTCCGCGATCATCATCATCACGGCCTTCTGTGGATCGTTGCCGGCCGCCCGCACCAGGTTGTTAAAGCCGGCCGCCTGCTTGTCGAGGATCTCCTGAATACCGCGGGCCTGGGCCTCCATCTTGGCGAATATGGCGTCGGCCTGGCCCCGGGCCTCGCGCCGGATCCGTTCGGCCACGGCGTCGGCGTCGATCTCCGCCTTGCGTTTGGCGATCTCGGCCTGCACGATGATGTCGGCCTGCTGGGTCGCCCGCTCCCGCTCGGCGCGCGCGGTTTCCGCCTCGCGCTGGGCCTGGTAGGCGTCCTGGAGAGCCTTGGCCGTCTTGACCTTCTCGGCCGTCAGGGCCCGGCGCTCGGCCTCGGCCTTCTGCTCGCGCATGTCAGCTGTTGACTTGGCCACGGCCACGGCCGCGAGGTTCTCACCCTCCACAGCCCGGGCGTTGGCGTCGGCCATCTTGACGCGCTGGAGCTGTTCGGCCGCCGCCTCACCCGCTTTGGCCGCCGCATGGGCATTGGCGATGTTGATGCGCTGGAGCTGTTCGGCCCCCGCCTCGCCCGACATGGCGGTGGCATTGGCATTGGCGATGTTGACGCGCTTGTCCCGCTCGGCGGCCGCCTGGCCCGAAGCCGCGGCCGACTGGGCCTCGGCCACCTTGATCACCTGCTCCCGCTGGGCTTCGGCCGAACCGATGGCGCCGTCACGGTCCTTCTCGGACACATCGACCTTGGCCCGGTTGATGGCTTCAGAGGCGGCCTTCTTGCCCAGCGCGTCGATGTAACCTGATTCGTCCGTGATGTCCTTGATGTTCACATTGATCAGCCGCAGGCCGATCTTCTCAAGTTCATTCTCCACATTACTCGCGATCTTCTCCATGAACCGGTCGCGATCATTGTTGATCTCCTCGATCGACATGGAGGCGATCACGAGGCGGAGCTGACCGACGATGATGTCACGGGCGAGTTCCTGGATCTCCTGCTGGGAGAGTCCCAGAAGCCGTTCGGCCGCATTCTGCATCTTGGTCGCCTCGGTCGCGATGCCCACCGTGAAATTGGAGGGCACATCCACGCGGATGCGTTGCTGCGACAAGGCCTGCTCGAGCTGGACCTCCATGGTGATGGGGGTCAGGTCCAGGAACCGGTATCCCTGGAACACGGGCCAGATGAAGGCGGCGCCGCCGTGGATGCAGCGGGCCGACTGCCCCTGGCCGACCTTGCCGTAGATCACCAGGATCTGGTCCGATGGACAGCGTTTGTAGCGGGCGAGCACCGCCAGGAAGAGCGAGAAACCGATGATCGCGGCAAAAACGATGGCGATTACCCAAGGCATCAGTTGTTCCTTTCAACGACCAGCGTGTCATTCGATATTTCCACCACGGTGACGGTCACGCCCGTGGGGATGCGCTCCCCCCGGGTCCTGGCCTTAAGCTCGCGTTTGATCTCGCCGATGATCACATTCACCTTGCCGAACCCCTCCATGGCGGCGGGCACGACCAGGTAGACATCGCCGGTCTTGCCCACGGCATCGGCCAGGCGGTAATTGCCGCTCGATTGCATGCCGTACACGAACCGCATGAAGATGGCCATGAGCGCCATGGCCATTGAGCCAATGAGAATGGCCACGAGCATGCTGGCGGCAGGCCCATGGTTTTTAGTCATGGCAAGGCCGGTCCAGCCGAAGAGTGTGAAGAAGGCCACGAAGTTGCGCACGGTAAAAAGGTTGAACGGCACGGCCACATGGCCACCGGCATCGGAGCCGCCGTCGGCCTCCGCATGCCCCGCGCCGGCCGTGGCCTCCGCGTCGCCGTGACCGAGCCCGACAAAGGTCAGGAGCGTCTGCAGGAGCAGGACCACCGACGCGGGCAGGGCCACATACAGGTATACATGTTCCCACCCGGACAAACCATTCCACCATTCAGTCATCGCACACCTCCCGTAAAGCGCGGCCCGGATCGATCATCCGAATCTCTTGGACCATAGTATACCGGTGGCTCGGGGGTTGTCAACGGCAAAGTCGGAGAGAAAACAGCATCGAAGGTCATAACCGGACTTTTGTCTCTTCTCAGGCTTTCCGACTTTCCGACCTGTGCTTATCGGCGTCAGAACGCCTCCCGGATGTAGATCATCATGCCGAAAGCGTGGTCGACCGAGGCGAGGTCGATGCGCAGGTTGAACCGGTGCTCGGGCGCCAGGGCGATGCGGAATCCCATCCCGGCCGAACCCGTGACATGCGAATCGGCGAATCCGTCGATCGTCGGCGCCACCTGGGCGGCCTCGGCGAACCAGGTCATGCCGAAACGCCGGTTGAACGAGTGGCGGTACTCGGCCTGCGCCAGGAGGATGTGGTGGTCCATGTACCGGCCGCGTTCGATGCCGCGGAGGTCCTCCACGCCGTCGGCTGTGGAGAGTTCCAAGAACGGCACCGTGCCCGTGGTGAACCGGCCGAACCCGGCCAGCGCCAGCGCGTCACGGTCGCCCACCGGCAGGAACTTCCGTATATCCAAGGTGGCGGTGTTGAATTCAAAATCCGTGCCAAGGAAGTCCCGGTAAGCCAGCCCGGCATACTTGGCATACCACCCGGTGCGGGCCGCGTTGGTGTTGTCGCGTGTGTCGTATCCGGCCGAGACCCCCGCGCCGGCCACCTTGCCGCCGTAGAGACCGGCGGGGGCATCCGTCTCCAGATATCCCCCGTTCTCCGGATCGATGTCCTGCCACTGGTAGCGATACTCGAGGCCGCAGAACAGACCGCCTGCGAAGAACCGCTCCAGGCTCAGCGTCACCTCCAAGCCGCGCGAATCGAAGGGATCGGGTTCGTAGTCGGCGTTGCTGCCGATGCCGTAGTAGTTGGCGCGCCAGATGCGCGGCACCAGGTGGGCCTCGAGGTGGTAGGTCCCGCGGCCGAAGTAGAGGTCCGGGTAGAGGTTCAGCTCGTACTGGTTCTTCTCCGTGGCAATGAAATACCCGTCGATCATCGACCCGCGCACCGTGGGATCGGCCTGGGGCAGGAAGTGGGTCACGAAAGCGCCGCCCAGTGCCCCCATCTCCGCGTTGTAGCCGAAGATCGGAAAAACCACCCGGCGTTGGGCGGAGGTGCCTTCCGCGGCCGCCTCCTGCCCGGCCGCGAGGACCGGCATCAGGAGCGCGGCAACGACCAGTGTTCCGATGATGTGCCGCATGCGGTCAGATCTTCGACGCGAACCGGTAGATGCCGGAGCCCACGCGGTAGACGGCCGCATCGCCATCGCGGCCCACGGCCTTCACGCCGGCCGCCCGTGCGGCCGGCCGGCCCGATTCGGTCACCGCAGCCCCGGCCGCGGCGGGTACGAAGACCGTGGCCGTGGTATTGGCCGGTATGGTAACCTCCATGCGGAAGGCGCGGCCCGTCCGCTTCCATTCCACGGCCACCGGGCCGCGGATCGTGGTGTGGGCCGCCCGCACCGTGCACAGGCGGCCGCCCGGACGGGGATGGATGATGATCTTTTCGAACCCCGGGCCGTCGGTGTCGATACCGGCCGCGACCTTGAACATCCACTCCCCCACCGCGCCGAAGGCGTAGTGCGCGAAAGAGTTCATGCCCGGATCGCCGAACCCCTTGTCGGGCGTCCAGCCGTTCCAGCGTTCCCAGATGCTGGTGGCGCCGTGCTTGATGGAGAACCCCCACGAGGGGAATTCGTCGTTGTGGAAGAGGCGGTAGGCCAGGTCGGTGGGTAATAGACCCGCGTGGTGTAATCGGTCCAGCCGGGCATGAAAAAGTCCTCGCCCACCCGTTGGCCGTTCATGTAGAGTTCGTAGATGCCGAGGGCGGTCACATACACAAAGGCCCGGCGGATGGGGCGGGCGAGAAGAAAGTCACGGCGCAGAAAACTCGGCGCGGGCACGACGATGGGCTGGTTCTCGCGGTTTTTGGCCGGCCTGCGGCGGGCGGCCGCGTAAGGCTTGTCATCGCCGATCCACCGCGCCTTCCAGTCGGATGGCTTCAGGAGCCTCATGGTCCACCGTGCGGTCCGACTCCACGCGGAAGACCGGCCGGCCTCGTCCCACACCATCACCTTCCAGAAGACCTGGCCGCACGAAGCCGCCTTGGGACCGGCGTAGGCGATCTGCGCCGTGGCCGATGAACGGACCCGGCCCGTGTCCCACCGGTCACCGCGGTCGGAGACGGCCATAATGCGGTAGGCCGTCTGCCTGCGGCCGCGGCCGTCGCCGGCCACGGTCCACGAAAGCCGCGGCGCGGGGACATCGATGCCCAGCGGGTCGATGCAGTATTCGCAGCGCAGGTCGCGGATGGTCAGGGAGGACATACAGGACCTTTCAAATCATCGGGGCGGGTCGGAAAGTCGACAAGTCGGAAGGTCGGAACGGATAACACCACAATCGGAATGCCCGTGATCCTGAAATCGCAACACCGACGCGCACGCGGCGGTTTCATGCCTTCCGACTTCCCGACCTTCCGACTTTCCGACTTTCATAGTCCGACCGTTATCCTCGCCACACTGTGCTTGGGCAGGTCAAGCTCCAGGCGGCCCTCCCGGCTGACGGTCATTTCCATGGGCGTTTCCGTGTAGCTTGAACCGGGCAGGAAATTGTCGGCCGCAAGGAGCAGTGCACCGGCTGTACGCGGGATGCCGCCCTTAAGCTGGATGACGGCCTGCCGCCCCTCCGAAGGATCGGGATTGACGACCGTGATCGTGAGCGTGCGGCCGGTGCTGTTGATCGAAGCGGCCGCATCCAGGGCCGGGTCGTTGGCGCCCGCGTTCACGGCCAGGAACGAGCCGCCGTGGTGGGCCCGGAAGAGACGGAAGACCTAGCCCGAGGCGGTGAGCCGCGCGGCGGCGGGCGTGACCAGGATGGCCCCCTCGTTGACGGGTTCAAAATAGCAGCCGATGTCCATGCCGAAACTTGCCGCCTCACGCACGAAGAGGTTCAGCATCCCGGCCGTATAGATGGCTTCGTTCACGCCCGGTTCGCGGTACCACGCCCACCACAGGTTCCACTCGTCGAAGGAGATGCCGATCCGGCGGCCCGACGGGGTGAACCGGTCGGTGAGCGCCCGGATGGTCTTCAGCCGCTCGCGCACCGTGGCGGGCACGGCCGCGGCGCGGCGGCATTGGGCCAGTCCCTCGGCCCCGCGATAGGCGGTGATGCCCGGGATGGTGCAGTAGTGGTCGGCGATGCAGTCGACGATGTCGGCCATTTTCGGCAGCGCAACCCGGTACCAGTCGTTCTCCGCGTGCCAGAGGCCCGAATGGATGAGCACGAGCGAGGGGTCGACGGCCCGCATGGCCTCGGCGCAGGCGCGCGCCTTCTGCGCGTACTCGGCCGCGCTGTTGGGCCCCTCCATGTGACCATAGCCCATCTCGTTGCCCACGGACCAGTACTTCACATTGTAAGGTTCCGGAAAGCCGCGCTCGGCCCGCCGGCGGCCCCAGGCCGTCCCCGGCCCGCCGTTGCAGTATTCCACCCATGCCGCCGCCTCCTCGGGCCCCTCATGGCCGAGGTTGATGGAAAGGAAGGGCTCGGCGCCGATCATGCGACAGAGCGTCATGAATTCGTCCGTGCCCACCTCGTGGTGGTCATACCCGTAGGAATGCGGCAGGGTCTCGATGGGCGTGAACGACTGCAGCGACCCGCGCCGATCGGCGGACATCAGGCCGTCCTGCCAGCGGTAGTCGCCGGCGAAATTGCCGCCCGGCCAGCGCAGGATGGTGGTGCCGATCTCCCTGAGCATGTCGATCACCTCGGCCCGCATCCCCTGCACATGCCCGGCCGGCAGGAGCGAGACGGCACCGAGCGTAAGCGTGCCCGCGCCCTCGAAACTGATCTCGAGGAGCGCCGCATCGTCCATGGCCGCGGTGAAATTGAACTCCTCCGTGCGCCAGTCGCCGGGGGCGAAGGTCCAGGTCCGCGTGCCGTGAACCCGGCCGCGGGCCGCGTCGGTAAAGGCGACCGTCACGGCCAGGCGCGTGTCCGTGCGCGCGATCAGCCGGAACTCGTAGACGCGGCCGCCGCAGAGCGCCACATCGCGCTGGCCCACGCCGGAGCGCACCCCGTCGCGGCACGACTGCACCACCAGAGCCATGCACTCGTCATACCGGCCGCGGGTGGCCGGGCTGTGGTGCGCGGTAAAGGCCGCCTTCTCGTCCGGGGCGATAAAGGTATCGGCCGGGCCCACGCGGTACCAGCCGGGCGATTCGCCCGTGCGCGCCGGCTTGCCCGCGAACTTGCGGTTCTGGATGAGCTGGGCCGCCAGGCCGCCCCACATGCACGAGCGTGTGTGTTCCAAATTGTGACCGAACCACAGGGGCGAGACCGTGCCGCCCTTTGCGCCTAGGTCGATGGTGATCGCCATAGCCGAAACCTCCTCAGATGACCGGATCGATCCGCAGATACATCAGAAGATACATAAACGGGCGCGGCCGTTATCTAAGTGCCCGTAAATGAATAAAGTATCCATTTCGACATAGAGATTCCGTCCGCAGCCAAGGCGCGAGGAGGAGCCGTATCAATGGAAAGATCCGGCGTCGACGAGCAACGCCGGATGCGGACGGAAGATCATGTCCCT
>JBDREB010000151.1:0-13456 GCA_043820325.1 Planctomycetota bacterium
GGGTGCAGACCAGTACCCGAAGAGGAAACCATTTTTCAGGCATGCGCAGGGTTTGGGGTGTCAAATAGGCATTGGAAGGCGGGGCACTGCCCAAATCTATAAAGGGCAGTGTCAGGTCAGCCTTGCAATGCCGGCACTTCATAGACGGATACCTTCGAATCCGTCACCGACACCGGGATAGGCGCGGTCCCGGTCTGAAAGCTCGGTAATATCCAGCGGCCATTTGATAGCCAGACGAGGATCGCGGACATTCAGCCCGCCTTCTGCATCGGGCGCATAGGATGCCGTGTGCAGATAGATGAGTTCGCAATCTTCCGTGAGCGTCTGGAAGCCATGGGCAAACCCCTCCGGGATGAGCAGGCTTTTATGGTTGCACGAGGAGAGGGTTCCACCATGCCAGCACAGGAAGGTAAGTGATCCCTTCCGGAGGTCTACCGCCACATCGAAGATCTCTCCGTTCAGGCAACTGACGACCTTGGCTTCGGTATGCGGCGGATTCTGGAAGTGCAGTCCACGCACCGCGCCTTTTTTCCGGGTAAACGAATGATTGATCTGGACAATGGGCTTCTGCAAGCCGGCGGCACGGAATTCATCGGCACAGTAGAAACGGCTGAAGAATCCCCGGCCGTCCTCAATGGTTTTGCGCTGGACGACTGTCAGTCCGGAGAGTGGGGTTGTAATAAAGTCGAAACGCGACTTGGTCATAGCGCCGCTTTCCCGTCGGTATATTCGGCAATTTGAGCAAGGGAGAGGGCATGCATGTCTGCCCCTTGCGTGTAAGCGGCATGCCAGGCGCGGGTCTTATCCAACGCAGTTTCCAGCCGCCAGCGGGGTTGCCAGCCCAACCGGGCACGAGCCTTGTTACTGTTGAGTTTGAGGTAATGGGTTTCATGGGGTTGGGGATGCTTTTCGCATGCCCAGGTTGCACCGGGAGTTGCCGCCACGAGGCGTTCGACGATCCAGCGCACGGTGCGGGCGTCTTTATCGGCCGGGCCGAAATTCCACGCTTCCGCATAGGCGCCGCCGTCCATGTAGAGGCATTCGGCCAGGCTCAGGTAACCTGCAAGCGGCTCCAAGACATGCTGCCAGGGGCGCACGGCCTTGGGCGCACGGATGCGCAAGGCCCGGCCTTGGGCGAGAGCGCGCATAAAGTCGGGGATAAGCCGGTCCGGGGCCCAGTCCCCTCCGCCGATGACATTGCCCGCTCGGGCGGTGGCAATGCCGACTGTGTGGCCGGAGGCGCCGAAGAAGGACTGCCGGTAGGCGGCGGTGACCAACTCGGCGCAGGCTTTGCTGGAACTGTAAGGGTCGTAACCGCCGAGGGGCGCGGTTTCCTTGTATCCGGACTTAAGTTCACGGTTTTCATAGCATTTATCCGTGGTAATGATCACCGCAGCCTTGACCGACGGGGTATGCCGGATGCACTCAAGCAGATTGGCCGTGCCCATGACATTGGTGGAATAGGTTTCGACCGGTTGGTCATAGGAGTACCGTACGAGCGGTTGTGCCGCCATGTGGATAACAATTTGCGGACGCGCTGCCTTGATGGCCTTGGCTAAAGCCTTGATATCGCGGATGTCGGCAATGGTACTGGCGGCCATGCCCCTGCCGACACTTGCAACGGTGAACAGGTTGGGCTTGGTGGGCGGTTTAAGGGCATAGCCATAGACCTTGGCGCCGAGGCTCTGGAGCCAAAGCGCCATCCAGCCGCCCTTGAAACCCGTGTGGCCGGTTAAAAAGACCCGTTTGCCGAGCCAGAAGCTTTTAGAGCCCATCCGACAACCCCTCCGGGCTTCGACCGGCTGCGGCTGCGCCGGGCGGCGTCGCCCTGCATCGGTTATGCGCTCTACTCTCGGCATAACCTGTTTCGGTCTCCTTGCCCGGCTTGTTCTCGCTCGGTCTCGGGCCTACGGACAGGTTTTCGGATAGGCTCTTAGTCATTACCAAACCTTCCAGGGGGCCTTGCCGGATTGCCAGAGTTCTTCAAGTTGGTTCTTGTCACGGATGGTGTCCATGGGCTGGAAGAAACCAGGGTGCTGGAAAGCCATTAACTGGCCTTGGCGCGCCAATTCTTCCATGGGCTTCCACTCAAAAGAGGACTCATCGCCTTCGATCATGTCAAGCACTTCGGGCTCCAAGACAAAGAACCCACCGTTGATCCAGCCTTCGCCGGTCTGTGGCTTCTCGACGAATTGGGTGACTTTCCCGTTCTTTGCGATCTCCAAGCCGCCGAAACGCGCCGGCGGGCGAACGGCGGTCAAGGTGGCCAGCTTTCCATGGGCCTTGTGAAAGGCGATGAGGTCGGGGATCTTGACATCCGCCAAGCCATCGCCATAGGTGGCCATGAATGTTTTATCACACAGCCAAGGCTTGAGCCGCTTGAGCCGGCCGCCGGTCATGGTTTTTGCACCCGTATCCACCAGATCGACCTTCCACTCCGGTTGCTTGGCGCTGTTTACCTGAACCTTGCCCTTGGAAAGGTCGATGGACAGGTCGTTATTCAGGGCAAAGAAGTTCAGGAAATACTCTTTGATCGCTTCGCCCTTGTAGCCCAAGGCCAGGGAAAATTCACAATATCCATGAGCGGCGTATATGTTCATGATATGCCAAAGGATGGGTTTCCCGCCGATCTCAACCATGGGTTTGGGCTTGACGGTGGTCTCTTCCTGGAGCCGACTACCCAAACCTCCGGCAAGAATGGCGACTTTCATTTCCCTATTCCTTCGATGAGAATGGCCATAAATCCCCATTTAAGACAGTTCACACCGATGCAAATATAGTATTATAACACATTTCTGCCCGAAAACAACCCGAAAAATGGGGAACAACACGGTAGCAAGTGGAGGGAGATAAAAAAAATAGGTGACGGTTGGAACCGTCGATGGCGGGGACGGGGAGAGTCCGGACCAAGATAGGCAACTTAAATCTTCCCCTCGCCGATTGTGTCGGCGATGGCTGTGGCCATGAAGAGGAGCATGTCTTCGTCATGGATCTTCTGGTGCTCCCCCTCGTCTTCCTTGTAGACCTTGATGGTGCAGATGAGCCGGCCCTTATATTGGACCTTGTGCTCAAGGTACCATGGGATGGGGGCATCCAGATCTGCGTCGGGGTCAGCCCACAGGAAAGACAGGCCCTCCGCATCTGCGGAATTGCGGATTGCGGATTGGGGAGACGGGGGAATTGCCGATTACGGGGACCGGAGCCGAGCTGGTGCTCGGCGCTCCCAGGGGGGCATTTGATCCGACATCTGACCTCGGACCTCCGACCTCGGTCTTCCCAACCTGCTTTTGAAAGAGGCTCGTCCCCTTCGCCGGGGTTATTTCGACAGCTGTGTAGCCGAGTTGGCGGAGGGTGTCGATGGTGAATTTCCAGAGTTCGGCACGGCCGGAGAGGGTGGGGATGGCGCGGGTGAAATCCCTGATCAGTTCCATTTCCTGGTCGGTTTCCCTGCGCCGGGCGCGGCCGGCGACGATGGTGCCGGGGATGGCTTTGAGGTCGACTTCTCTGTACCCCAGACGCCGGAAGAGGATGATGACCAGTACGCCGACCAGCATTAAAATGATCGATTTCTGGGGCTGGCCTATGGAACCGATGGCAATGGCAATGAGGCAGAAGACGAGGGTGACGGAATAGAGAATGAAAATCACCTGCCGGTTGGAAAGCCCCATGCCTAAAAGGCGGTGGTGGACATGGTCTTTGTCAGGCGCCATGATGCGCTCGCCCCGGATGGCGCGCCTGAGCATGGCCATGAAGGTGTCGGCAATGGGTACGATCATGGCCAGGATGGGAACTGCCAATGCCACGGCGGCGGTCGATTTCACGGACCCGAGGATGGAGATGCTGGCGAGCATAAAGCCCAAAAACAGGGCGCCGGCATCGCCCATGAATATGGAAGCGGGCGGGAAATTGTAGACCAAGAACCCGCCGGCCGCGCCGGCCAGGGTGGCGGCGAAGAGGGCTTCGGGGGTGCGGTCCATGAGCAGGGCTATGCCGAACAGGGTGAGGCCGATGATGACGCTCATGCCCCCGGCGAGGCCGTCGATACCGTCAGAAAGGTTGATGGCGTGAGGGCCAGCAAGGAAATAACCCGTACATTTCGCGCGCGGTGCACGGGAGGTTTTATATGCAAACTGGGCCCTGCCACATCATTTGGGAGGCGGCATATGTAATCATCTGCCCACACGACCAAACACCGCGCGCCCGGAGGGGACATGATCTTCCGTCCGCATCCGGCGTTGCTCGTCGACGCCGGATCTTTCCATTGATACGGCTCCTCCTCGCGCCTTGGCTGCGGACGGAATCCCTATGTCGAAATGGATACTTTATTCATTTACGGGCACTTAGGGCTGAAATACCGGGCAAACCCCAAGTTCCCAAATAACCGATCCCAAACAGATCAAACGAACCCGAACAAAAACCCGTGACCTCATACCTGCCATTGCCCGCATATTTTCCCTGGTCTTACTTGCTCTGGCCGCTGTATTGCCGGCCGGCGCGGACGACTTCAACTGGGTGCTCAACTTCACGCTCGCGGATAAGGCCCGCGGTGCGGGGATGGTCTTCATCACACCCGAGGGGGGGCGGGCAGGCCGTTGAAGTGCAGATCGACCGGCGCGGGGTGTGGGATGGACCGATGCGCCGGATGGAAGAAATACCGATCCTTGCCCCGGGCGCGTACCGGCTGATAATCAAGGCACGCGGCCGGCAGATGGCCGTATGCGTGGACGGCCGGTGCGTCCTGCGGCGCGACACGGCGCTCGGCCGCAAGCCGGCGATCGTATTCCAGGACGCGGAGGGCGTGACCTTCAACGACGCCCTAGCCGGTCCCACGGGGCCGGAACTCGCCCAAGCCGGTTTCGTATTGCCCGATGTGTTCGGCCCGGGCGAGAAACAATGGGTCGACTTTTCGGGCAAGCAATTCACCGATGACGAGGAGATGACGCTCTGGTCGCGGGGCCGGTCGTTCTGGGACGCGCCGGCGGGCGGTTCGGGTATGACCTGGTTCCGGACCCGGCTCTTCAATGACGCGTGTTTTACCTGGGCGCGCCGCGACCCGGCGGCGGCCTGCGCCTGGCCGGCCGCGCCGATGGAAGTGGTCCTCTTCGGCGATCCCGGCCGGCCTGAAGACGGGATCCATTTCGTGTTGGATGGCGCCACGGCCCGGATCGCACGGGGCGGGGCCACGCTGGTCGCGGGGACGACAACGGTCAGTGAGTTGACCGCCTGGACCTGCCGGGCGGGGGCCGGCGCCGCGGTCATGGAATTGAACGGGGTGGCGCTGTTGACGGCGCCGCCGGCCGAGCCTCCCCCGCCGGGGCGGGTCGGCGCGGTCCTGGGCCCGGTCAGCCGCGACCCGCAACAGCCCGACTGGCGCGACGACGCCCGGGTCACATCGACCCACCGGCTCGATTACGGTTTCGACAGCGCGCCCGCGGTGGGCGCATACAGCCTGCGCCTCTTGAACCAGGAACTGGCCGGCCCGGCGGGGGCGATGATCACGCGCGTCCCGTGTGCGGCGGCCGATTTCCCGCTGATCAGTTTCGACCACCGGTTCCCGGCCGGCACGGAGCTCAACCTGCTCGTGAACGCGGCCGGAAGGGGATGGCAGGAGATCCGGCTGACCGGCCCGAGCGGCACCTAGCCGATGATCGGCGGCGCGGCCGATTTCCGGGCGGACAATGCCTGGCATCATGCGGAGATCGACCTGGCGGCCATGCTTGCAAGCTGCGGCATGGGCGGCGATACGGCCGTGCTGGGGCCGGCCCTGGCCGACAGCGATGTGATGGGCACATGGCAGAACCTGCCCTGCTGGATCGACAATTTCTGCCGCGTGCCCGCGCTTGATCCGGTCGGTGAGACCGTCTTCGAGCTGGCATGGCCCGGTAACGCCGTCGCCGCCTTCAGCCATGTCCTTGACGCCGCGCCCGTTACCGAACCCGTCCAGCGGGCGCGGCCGGGTACGCGGCCGCCGAACTGGCCACCTGGGCCACGAACCACGGCCGGGGCTACGCGTATGCCAACCCGGCCTGCGCGACGCTCAAGATCGACAACTTCACGATCTACAACCCGGCCGGCCGGGACCCGGCTTTCGCGTGGCGCGTCCACGACACGGCCGCGCCCATGCGCGGCTACGCGTACGCGTTCGACCGCCAGGAGGGGACCGTGCCGGAGGAGCGTAGCATGACCGCCGCAATCCGGACCGGCTTTACGGCGGTGGAACCGGGGGTATGGTGGTTCCATGTGCGGGCGCAGGACGCACAGGGCGCGTGGGGAGCGACGGGGCACCTTAAGATCGAGATCGCGGGGGAATAAGAAGGGTCGAGAAGTCGGAAAGTCGGAAGGTCGGAAAGCCGGAGGAAGAGCGCGCCGCCGGGGACTGGGCGCTTTTGGAATGAAGATAATGTACAATGCTCAATTCTCAATTATCAATGTTCAAGTAAGAATATGATCGGCCGCCCTGCGGCCACATCCGACTTTTGGACTTTTAGACTTTTGGACCTTAGACCACTTGAAAACCAGGCGGGAAATATCGAATATCGAACACCGAATTTCGAATGTCGAAGTGAAGAGTAGGAGCGCGCCGCCGGGGACTGGGCGCTTGAAGACAAGATAACCGCACAATTTTCAATGTTGACGAACTCGCAAAAAGGTTTTTTCATGTTCCACGGGTCATGGACAAGCCGTGTCGCCGGCAATGCCGCACTTCCCGGACCGTGTACGCAAGTCATTGTAGCTGCGGGGCTTGACCCCGCCTCCGGATGGGCGACCGCGAGGGTCGCAGTTACGGGGAAAAATACCGGGCACAAATGGATTGCGGACTTTTTGCGAGTCCGTCAATGTTCAATTCTCAATTATCAATGTTCAAGTGGGAATTCAAAGACAACAAGAGGTTACGGTAACGATGCCCGTATCGGCAATGGTTATGGTTACGGCTTTAGATCCAAACCTGCCACATTACCGTTGCCGTACAACGATACGGGCTTCGTAGCCGTTGCCGTGATCGCCTGCTTTATTCCGCCAATTCATCCAGCCGGTCGGCGGTGAGGATGCCTTGGGGCGTGATATAGCCGGTGATGAGGGCGGCGGGGGTGACATCGAAGGCGGGATTCAAGCAGGGGGAGGCGGGATTGGCGACCAGAATGCGGCCGAAGGCGGCCGTGCCGTTGATGGGGCCCTCCTGGAAACGGACTTCGTCCGCAGGGCGCTCTTCGATGGGGATCTCCCGGCCGGTCGCAGTGGCGGGATCGAAGGTGGACCAGGGGGCGGCAATGTAGAAGGGGATGCCGAAATGACGGGCGAGGATGGCTTTTTCGAGGGTGCCGATCTTGTTGGCCGCGTCGCCGTTCTTTGCGATGCGGTCGGCGCCGGTGATGACGATGTCGACCCTGCCCGCCTGCATGAAATGGCCGGCCGCGTTGTCGGCGATCACCGCGTGGGGCACGCCCTCGTTGGCCAGTTCCCAGGCCGTAAGGCGGCCGCCCTGGCCGCGGGGGCGGGTCTCGTCCGCGTACACGAAGAGTTTCCGGCCGGCCCGGTGGGCGGCATAGATGGGCGCCAGGGCCGTGCCCCAATCCACGCACGCCAGCCAGCCCGCGTTGCAGTGGGTGAGGATGTTGGGCTTGTTTCCCAAAAGCGGGGCGCCCGCCTCGCCGATCCGGCGGCATTCATCGGCACTGGCGTCCGCGTACCGGCCGGCCGCGGTAATGGCCGCGGGGGCGGGATCGCGGGCGTCGGCCGCAGCCGCCAGGATATGCTCGACGGCGGCAAAGAGGTCCCGGGCCGTTGGCCGGGTGGCACGGAACAGGGCGGCCGCCTCAACCAGCGTCTTCCGGCCGCCGGTCATGGCCGCCTGGGCCAGGCCATAGGCGGCGGTCGCGCCGATGGCCGGGGCGCCGCGCACGGTCATGGCCCGGATGTGGCCGGCCGTTTCGGCGAAGGTGGCCGACCGTACGACCCGGAACTCGAACGGCAGGCGGGTCTGGTCGATCATGCATACGGTGTCGTTCTCGATCCAGACCGTGCGGTAATCCTGTCCTGAATAGCGCATACTGCCCCTTGCCGATCCGAAACCTGTATTATACAGGGCGAGCGGCCCGGCGCAAGCAAGATCCGCCCGGCGCACCCACCCCGTTTTTTGGGGGGGGGGGATTTTGCTTGTTTATAGAGGCTGATTTGCTATACTGTGTCCGCACTTTTGTTGGTGCACGGTACACCATGGAATTTACAACACTGACGCCGGGTTGCCATTCCTTTGCCCGCCTATGGCAGGGGTGTTGTGAAGGCCCGCAGGAAACGGCCCGGTCAACAAGCCGTCACGCCCATGGCGCCGGACGATGCCGGCCGCGCGGAAAAACTGCTCAAGGTCCAGCATGACCTGGCCCTTGTCCTGAACGGCATAACCGACCTCCAGGAGGGCCTCAAGAAATGCCTTTCGGCCGCGCTGGAAGCTTCGGGCATGGATTCGGGCGGGATCTACCTTGCCGGGCCGGACGGCCGTCTTGATCTGGCCGTGCATTCCGGGTTGTCGGCCGGTTTTGTCAAGACCGTGCTCCACTTCGGGCCGGAGACGCCCTGCGGATGGCCGGCCGGCACTGGGGGACGAATCGGCGGCCCGGGCCGGTACGGGGCCCTGCGCCCGGGTGGTTCAGCGCCGGTGACGGGTGAGGGCCAGGCCGGTCCGGCGGTTCGAGTGGAACCGCTGGTCCATGACCTTGCCGATGGTGAGGTGCAGGTAGGGATTGGCGGATATGATCTCCTGGAGGTGTTCCTTGTCGAAACAGAGGGTCTTGACGGCGGTGACGGCGGTGACCGTGGCGCTGGTGATCTTGGCCGGGCCCAGGATGCCCATTTCACCGACGAACTGGCCCGGGCCCAGTTCGGCGATGGGGCAACGCTTGCGGCCGAAGGTCTTGTCCACGCGCACCGTGCCTTCGCGGATCACATGGAAATGGGTGGCCGCGGCGCCTTCGCGGATGATCACGGCGCCCTTGGCGTAGCGGCGTTCCCCGGCGATCTCGGAGATCCAGTTGGTCATGCCGGGGGTCATGTGGCGGAAGAGCCCCAGTTGCAGGATGAGCGGGCTGGTGTGGCGGATCTTGCGCAGGACCTTGTCCACGCCCGACTCGTTGGCGTACTGAAAGAAGAGGTCGCCCGGGAAGCGCAGTGCCGCCCCCGGCGTGATGACCTTGATCGACATGTTGCGGAACTTGTTGAAGATCTGGGCCGCCTCGCCGAAGAAATCGCCCTCCTGCAGGCGCGCGATGACCTTGTTGCCCGATATGACATCGTATGTGCCGGCCAGGACCAGGTAGAAACTGCCGCCCTTTTCGCCCTCCTTGACCGCGAAGTCGCCTTCGTTGTAGTTCTCCGTCACGGCCGCATTGAGCAGGATGCGCTGCCACTCGAGCGTGGCTTCCTTGAAGAGGGGGGAATTGGAGAAAGTGGTGAAGTCGTCGATGAACATCTGCTTGCTGGGTATGGAGAGCCAGGTGGTGCCGGCCCGGGCCAGCGTGGCCGCGTTCGCCATGTTGCCCTTGAGCTCGCCGGTGTGGAAGAAGATCACATTCTTACCGAGGTTCTTGAAGTCGGAGGGGTCGGGGTGGATCTCGCCGCCGCCGCCGTCGACGAAGATCTTGGTCACATCGCTCAAATAGGGGATGCCCTTCTGCTGGCGGTACTTGGCCGTGGTGATGGCCTTTTTGCGGTGGGCCTCGTCGAGCTTGACGCCGTAGGTCATGTCGCCGGTGAAGATGTAGGACTGGTCGCGGACCGCCACCTTGAACCCGATCATGGGGATCGAATGCAGGGTGTGCCAGAACGAGAACGCGGCGCCGAAGATGCGCTGGGTCTGGCCGGGCACGGCCTCGATGAAGTTGACCAGCTTCTGCACCCGTGCCGGGCTCCAGTCGAGGATCGACGCGAGCTTGTGGATGAAGCACTGGAAGACCACCTTGGCCGTGACGATGGTCACGCGCTTGGAACTGACGATCTGGTCGATGATCGACGAGTGGTCGTCATGGATGTGGGTCAGGATGTAGGTGCGCAGTTTTTCGTGGGAGATGCCGTGGATCAGGAGGTGGTCCTCCATCCAGGATACGCCGTCGATGGATATCATCACGCCGTTGACCCAGAGGATGAACCCCGTGGTATAGCCGTGGGGATCGAACCCGCTCAAGGTGTTGATGGCGCGCATGGCCAGGACGCCGCCGAAGACGCGGCGCTCGGGTACCTTGATCGGGATGGGCGGCGGCTGTTTCTCCCGGAGGGTGATGTCGATCTCCATGACCTTTTCCGACCCCTCGCGCACGGTGAATCGGTTGTTGCCCGTCTTGGCGATGGTGACGCCGGCCATGGTGACTGTGCCGTCGGCATGGAACGGCACGCTGGTGATGATGTCGTCGATCTGGGCGATCCGGCCGGTGTCGCGTTTCTTGAGCGCCATGAAATTGAGTTCGCGCCGCAGTTCGGCGCTGTTGGATATGCCCCACGTTTTCATCTGGCGGTCGGTGGGGCCCAGGAGGGTGAGCTTGAGGATGGTCTTGACCCGCCGGATCTGCGCGGGAGTGCCAATCAGGATGAATTTTTCGCTCTTGAAAAAGCCTTTTTTCAGGAACAGGAAATAATACAGGGGGAATTCCACCGAGGACTGGTTGATGCCGAAGGCGAAGAAATCGTCCGGCAGGACGATGATGTGGGGGACTTCGATCTGGACCTTCTGTAGGAGTTTGATGATCTCGCTGGGCGAGCCGAACTGGATATCACCCGCCGCGGTATGGACGATGGTGCAACCCGGGAACGGTTGCAGTACCCGCTTGGACATACAGCCCTCCGGCATCAACGGCCACAATTATTCAATTGTAACCCTAAACCGGTCATATGCAACTAATTTCTGGGTAACACTTTAGCGAAATGAAAGGACTGGATCTCCCGGTTCCCCCGGTCAAGCCGGAGGACAGGCTCGCCGGGGGATGACGGATGAAGACGGATAAAATGCATCAGGCTTATTCTTGTGCTGTCATTGCCCGACAAGCCTGTCCTCCGGCTTGACCGGGGGAATCGGACAATCCAGATCTCCTGTGATCGTTTCACTCGGGTAAATTGTTGCAGTTCTGGCAATTCAGGCGGTCGGGTGGGGGCGGGGGGCTTAATCCTGGAACATGCCCTGTTCGGCATTGACCACATCGCGGGCGCGGAAAAGCTGGATGTGGCCGTCCAAAAACAGGATGTTGCCGCCGGCATTGTCGTAGCTGCCCGCGCTTTCGCGGGAGACGCGGTGGCGCGAGGCCATGATGTCCCAGGTGCTCTGGAAATTGCCCGCGTCGATCGTCACGGCCGATTCATCCACGATGAACGGGTAGGCGGCGGGGGCGGTGTAGCGGTCAAGGTGGGTGGGTGCGCCGGTGACCCCGTTGTAGTTATGGACCGCGTAACTGTGGGTGGTGACGGGATTGCGGGTCCAGTATCCGGCGCCGAGGTTGTCGCCGCGGTTGACGGTCCGCACCATTGAATCGGAGGGGCAGACATAGACCTTGCGGTGAAGGAACTCATTGATGACGGCACATTGGTGCGGCGCGGGCTTGGCAAGGCTGCGATCGCCCGGCTGCCCCGGCTGGCCCAGGCCGGCGGCCGCCAGCAGGCACGGAAATATAAAGTCCTCGTCCTGACCCGGCCCGAAGGACTGGCGGGCACGGGCGGTACGGCACCCATCCTTTCCGGCATCGTCCGGCAGATCATGCAGGAGGAGGTGTGCCATCCGGCGCAAGGTCACGGACGGAATGGTCGCGTCGCCCGAAGCCTTCGTGGACGGAGCCGTGAACACGGCCGCGGTCAAGGTCCGGGAGTTCTTCGACTACCGCGGCATGTGGCGGAAGGCCACGCGCGCGCTCGGCGACCGGCCGGTCCCGGCGGCCGCGATCGCGTCGTTCCGCGTCCGGTTGCGGTACATGGGATCCGGGCCGACAGGCGATGGCGGGGCATATCCATTTCCGCACCGTTTGCCGATTATCATTGACAGGATGGGCCTTCAGCCTTACAATTGTCCGCGATACATGAGCCATGTTGACCTGAACACGAGCCGCGCCGAGCGATGCGGAATGTACACGAGCGATGGCTCCCGAAGCGGTGTTGGATCATGACTTTTCGGAATATTCCTTATAGAAATGGAGCAGACATGAAGAGCAAAAAGCTGGTCAGGATCAGCGTCGTGGGCGTGGGCGGGATGGGCCAGGGCCACTGCAGGTCCATTGTGGACAAGGTGCCGGAGGCGAAACTCAGCGCGGTGGTTGATTCCAGTCCCGCCACCGCCAAAATGGTCGGGGAACAGCACAAGGTCCCGTTCTTCACCTCTGTCCGGGACCTCATCAAGGCGCAGGTGGTCGATGCCGTCATCGTGGCCAACCCCCCCCCGGTCCATCATGTGTCCGCGATCGAATGCATGAAGGCCGGAATCCATGTCATCTCCGAGAAACCGCTCTCGGAAACGATCACCAACGCCGAGAAGATGGTCAAGGCCGCCAAAAAGCACCGGGTCGCGTTCGCCGTCATGTTCCAGCGCCGGTTCGAGCCGGTCATCGAGAAGGCCGTCGAGATCGTCCGGACGGGCCAGATCGGCCGGATCTACCGCTCGGTCATGATCTCGCCCGAATACCGCAGCCAGGCTTACTATGATTCCTCGACATGGCGCGCCACCTGGAAGGGTGAGGGCGGCGGCGTGATGATGAACCAGGCCCCGCACATCATGGACATATTTGTCCAGCTGGCCGGCGTACCGGCGAAGGTCAGCGGCCGGATCGAGACGAGCCTGCACACGATCGAGGTCGAGGACAAGGCGGAGGCCCTGCTGCAATACAAGGACGGCGGCACGGGGTACTTCTACTGCTCCACGAACGAGCCGCCGCCCGGGCAGATGATCGAGATCTTCGGCGACAAGGGCAAACTGGTGCTGAGGAACGGGACGCTCGAGCTCTACAGGTTCAGCGCGCCGGTCAAGGCGTTCACCAGGAAGAACAAGGAGATGTGGGCGGCCCCGAAAGCGGAGCGGGTGGAGTTCAAGCTCGCCGAGCGTCCGACCGGGCATTTCCTCGTGATCCGGAACTTCGCCCGGCACATTCTGAAGGGCGAAGCGTTGCGCTGTGCCGGGGAGACCGGCCTGGCGTCGCTGGAGCTGGCCAACGCCATCACGCTTTCATCCTTTACCCGCAAGGAAGTGAGCATCCCGGTGAACCGGCGCGCGTACGACGCGCTGCTGGCGAAACTGCGCCGCGCGTCCCGGTCCAAGAAGGGCGGGATCCGCGAACAGCGTACGACCGATCCGCGGCATTAAGTGCCCGTAAATGAATAAAGTATCCATTTCGACATAGAGATTCCGTCCGCAGCCAAGGCGCGAGGAGGAGCCGTATCAATGGAAAGATCCGGCGTCGACGAGCAACGCCGGATGCGGACGGAAGATCATGTCCCT
>JBDREB010000152.1:0-28195 GCA_043820325.1 Planctomycetota bacterium
CGTTCCCGCCGCACGCTGAAGTCATGGACCTTGAGCCTGTTGTTCTCAACCCTGAGCAAGTCATCGCGTCGAAGGGTCGAAAGGCCTGCCGAATAGGCCCCCCGATCAAAGTCGGAGGGCAGGCTATGCGGCCGACCATTGGAGTCAAACATGAGATGCAAGACCGAGTCCGGTTCCCCCTCCCGGTAGCCCGCACGGCCCCGAACTGCGAAACGCACCCGGGGTTCAAAACAACTTCAGCCCGCGGGGAGGTAAAAACGGTCATTTTTTACACCCTTCAGATTTCCTGATCCCTATCCGTAACCGATCATGTTTTTCGGAAAAAGGTTTGGCACTTTTTTCGACCCACAGGTGATTGTACGGGGAACATCCGGATATCAACCGTGTAGGGGCGGGTTTGAAACCCGCCCCTACGGTAACCACCCAAACCGGCCCATGGTTAATTCACGCGCCTGGCTGACGCCAAAAAGTGCCAAAGCATTTTCCGCCGGGATCAGGAAATCTGTATAGTGTTGAATATGGACTGTCAGTCCTTTTTCCGGGATATTATCCCCTTTATAAGGGACGGTCATGGCATTACTCCACAAATACTGTGTTTAATAGCCCCCGCGCGCATGTTATTAAACGATAACGGTCCGTCAAGTCAAGATAAAATTGGGGCGGGGGGGGGGCGTTACTCCCTCTCCGTGTACCTGGCTGGCGCCGGGGGTTATTTCCCCGCCAGGACGAGGTTGTCGCGGTGGATGACTTCGTGGTAGGGCGCGTAGCCCAGGACCTTGGCGATCTGTTTGGTTTGCATGCCCTTGATGCGGCCGATCTCTTCGGCCGAATAGTTGGTGAGCCCTTTGGCGATGACGGCCCCCGCTTCGTCGCGGATGGCCACGAGGGCGCCGGAGGCGAAGTCGCCGGTCACGGCGGTGATGCCGGCCGGCAGAAGGCTGGTGCCCTTGCCGCAGATGGCGCGTACGGCGCCGGCATCCACGGTCACGCTGCCCGTTTCGCGGGCGGAGAAGGCCATCCAGCGCTGACGGCCGGTGAGTTTGCGGGGGGCGGGCAGAAAGAGGGTGCCCACTTCGCGGCCGGCGAAGATGTCGGCCAGCACACCGGGGCGGCGGCCGTCGGCGATGACCACGGCCTCGCCCGAGGCGGTCACCACGCGGGCGGTGGATATCTTGGAGGCCATGCCGCCCATGCCCATGCTGGTTGTGCCGGCAAAGACCAGCTTGTCGATCGACTCGTCCACGGCGGCCACTTCGGGGATGACCTTCCGGTCGGGCCCAAGGAGCCCCTCGACGCTGGTGAGGATCACCAGGAGGTCGGCCATGAGCCCGGTGGTGACATACCCGGCCAGGATGTCGTTGTCGCCGAACTTGAGCTCGTCGACGGCCACGGGGTCATTCTCGTTGATGATCGGCACCACGCCGTGGTCCAGGAGGTGGGCCAGGCAGTTGCGGATGTTGAGGTAGCGGGTCCGCTCACCGAAATCGTCGCGGGTGAGGAGGAGCTGGGCCACATTGACGCCGCCCCGGCCGAAGGCGATGAAGTAGCGCTGCATGAGGGCGATCTGCCCCGCGGCCGCGGCCGCCTGGAACTCGGGCAGAGTGGTCGGCCGCCCCGTGATGCCGATCATGCCCCGGCCGGCGGCCACGGCGCCGGATGATATGATGACCACCCGCCGCCCTGCCTTGAGGAGCGCGCCCACTTCGAGGGCGAGGGCGTCGATCCGTTCGCCGTTCAGTTCCCCGTCGTCGCGGGTGAGCAGGTTGGAACCGATCTTGATCACGATGGTCTTCAGGGTCTTGATCTTGTCACGCATGGTTTGTTCCATCCTCCATCCACCAGGCCGCCGCCCGGCCCGTTCAGGTGATATCGCGCACCATGGCGATCTCGTCGCAATCAGGGAACTTTTTGCACCGGACACAGTCGCGGAAGATCTTCTGCGGCAGGGTGTGCATGTCCACCTCGCAGAAACCCATCCGTTTGAAGAATTCTGTTTCATAGGTAAGGGCGAAGACCCGGGGGAGCCCCAGTGCACGCGCCTCGTCGAGGCAGGCCGCGACCAGGCCGCGCCCCACCCCTTTTTTCTGCACACCGGGATCGACGGCCACGGTCCGGACCTCACCCAGGTTCTCCCACCCGGGAAAGAGGGCCGCGCAGCCGACGACACGGCCTTCATCGACCGCCACCATGTAGTCGCGGATGCGTTCGATCATATCCTGCGGGGTCCGGCCCAGGATGATGTCGCGATCCACAAAGGGCTGGATGAGGTCGAGGATGCCGCCGACATCCCCCAGCCGGGCTTTCCTAATCTCCATCGGTGCGCCTCCGCTCCAACTGCTCCCCGAACGATACGCGGTCCTGCTCGATATGCGCCTCGCACCCGGTCAGGATGTGGGCCCAGGGCAGGACTTCGGCCGCGGTCCGACCCCGGGTGGTGTAGAAGGCCGGATCGAGGCCAGCCGCCTTGAAGGCCCCTTCCCACGCGGCGGGCCGGGCGTGTTCGGTCCATGAATCGAACCGCGCCCCGGCCGCCCAGGCCGCTTCGATCACTTGGGAGAGGCGCCGGTCGCCGCGGGCGAAGACACCTTCCAGCACGGTCATGCCGATATCGGGATATTTGTACCGGATCGTCTTGCGTTTGAGCGCGGCGGTGATGATCTTGATGCGGTCTTCGAGCTCGGCCGGGGGGCACATCGGTTCCCGCTGGAACGGGGTGAACGGCTTGGGCACGAACGGCGAGATCGTCAGGTTGACCCCGCCCGGGCGGTTATGCACTTCGCGGCGGAGGTCGGAGATGCGCAGGACCAGGTCGGCGATCGCCGCCACATCGGCGGGCGTTTCGCCCGGCAGGCCGACCATGAAATAGAGCTTGATATGGTCCCAGCCCATGCGGTAGGCCTCCCGGATCACATCCAGGAGCTCCGCGTCGGTGGTGGCCTTGTTCTGGAGCCGCCGCAGGCTTTCGGTGCCGGTCTCGGGGGCGAAGGTAAGGCCCACGCGCCGCACGGCCTTGAGGTCGGGGAGCATGGTGAGGATGTGGTGGGTGACGCTCAGCGAAGGCAGGGAGATCCCGACCTGCCGCGGCGCGAATTCGACGGAAAGATCGCGCAGGAGATCGAGGATCCCCGGGTAATCGCCGGTGGAGAGCGACAGCAGGCTGATCTCGTCATACCCCGTGTTGGCGTACGCCTCGCGGCTGATGCGCATGACCGTCTCCGGCCGGCGGGTGCGCACGCGCCGGGTGAAGTTGCCCGACATGCAGTAGCGGCAGGCGTTGGGGCAGCCGCGCATCAGTTCGACGCTGATCCGGTCATGCACCACTTCGACATTGGGGATCACGGGACGCACGGGGGCCGGGGCTGCGTCCAGGTCGGCCACGATGCGCCGCGTGACCGTTGTACGCCGGCCCCGCGGGGTGACCGCGGTCAGTCTGCCGTCGGCGGCGTAGACCGGCTCGAAGCGCGACGGGATGTAGACCCCCTCGATCCCCTCCAGCCGGTCCAGGATGGCGGCGCGGGGTTCGCCCGACCCGGCGATGACGGCGTCGAGGATCTCGCCGATCGCCTCCTCGGCCTCGCCGATAAAGATGAAATCGAAGAAATCGGCCACGGGCTCGTAGTTGATATTGTGCCCGCCGCAGCAGACCAGCGGCGTGCCGGGGCCGCGGTCGGCCGCCCGGCGGGGAATGCCGCCCAGGTCGAGCATGGTGAGGATGTTGGTGTAGGCGAGTTCCGTGTGCACGGAAAAACCGACCACATCGAAGGCGGAAAGGGGCTGCATGTTCTCAAGCGAAAGCAGCGGCACGCCCTTGGCGCGCAGGCGGGCCTCCAGGTCGACCGCGGGCGTGAAAACGCGTTCGGCCAGGCAGTCGTCGCGCCGGTTGATCAGGTCGTAGAGGATCTGGATGCCGAGGTTGGACATCCCGATCGTATACAGGTCGGGAAAGGCCAGGGCGAACCGCAGGCGCACCCGGTCCCAGTCCTTGACGATCGCATTGACCTCACCGCCCACATACTGGCCCGGCATCTGGACATGGGGCAGGATCGTATCGAGAAAGGTATCACGGAACGCGGACATAGTTTTTCCCCGGCAGTTCTTTCACAAGGTTGCGCAACTCAAGCACGGTCAGAACTCCGGCCACATTGGCGGGCGGCAGGCCGCAGAGGCCGATGATGGCGTCAATATGCAGCGGCGCGTGTTCCACGCAGGCCAGCACGGCGCTCTCCCGGCCGTTCAGGGTCCGGGCCGCGGGCGGGGCGGCCCCCGCCTGCACGGCGCCCGCCAGCAGGCGGCCCACCTCGCCGAGATTGGCGATGATATCCTCCACCTGTTCCACCAGCACGGCCCCGTCACGCAGGAGCGCGTGCGGGCCGCGGCTGCGGGGGGAGTCCACGCTCCCCGGCACGGCGAAGACCTCGCGCCCCTGCTCGGCCGCGTAGCGGGCGGTGATGAGCGCCCCGCTGCGGCGGGCGGCCTCCACCACGACCACGCCCAACGCCAGGCCGGCGATGACCCGGTTGCGGCGCACGAAATTGCCGCGGCCCACCCCCTGGTGCAGGTGGAATTCGGAGATGAGCGCGCCCTGCCCGGCGATGCGGTCCATCAGGCCGCGGTTCTCGGGCGGATAGAGTTCCATGAGCCCCGAGCCGACCACGCCGATCGTCCGCCCCCCCGCCTCGACCACGGCCTTGTGCGCCGCCGCGTCGATGCCCACCGCGCAGCCGCTGACCACGGTCACGCCCCGGACCGCCAGCCCGCGGGCGAGCCGCGCGGCCTGCGTGGCGCCGTAGACCGAACACTGGCGCGAACCGACGACTGCCACGGCCAGGGCGTCGGCGGGCCGCACTTCCCCCCGAATGTACAAAACGGGCGGCGGGTCGAATATGTTCCTGAGCGCGGCGGGATAGGTTTCATCCCCGGTGGTCAGGATCGCGATCCCGGCCGCGGCCGCCTCGGCGCACTCGCGCGTTACGAACCCGGCCGGGTCCGAGTCGCGGATCGCCGCCGCGCAGATGGGACCGATGCCTTCCACGGCCGTGAGCGCGCTCGTGCCGGCACGGTGAATGGCCGCGGCCGAACCGAAATGGTCGGTCAGGGCACGGATGCGCGCGCCGCCCAGGCCGGGGACGCCGTTGAGCCAGATCAGGGTTTCGCGCAGGTCCATGGGTGGGTGTCTACCGGGGGATCTCGGCGCGCACGCGCAGGGAGTTCTCAAGGATGTCGGTGACGCGGATGGTGAGCATGTCGCCCGCCTGCGCGTCGGCCGCGGCCACCGCGGCGGCCAGGATCTCGGCCGGCTCGTCGCACACGCCGTCGGCCGCGGCCATCTGCACCCACTCCCCGTCGTTCACCCGGAAGGCGGCCTCACGGACCGGCGAAAGGGCGTCGGCAACGGCGATCTCGATCCGCCAGCCATCGCCCGCGCGGTCCACGCTGACCCGCTCCAGGGCGGGCGGGGTGGTGTCGACGGTGATGAGGTCAGCCAGTTCGCGCGTGACCACCTTGCCCCGGCCAGCGGCATGCGCCTGTTCGTCCGAGGCCTCCAGCCGCACGCGGTAGCGGCCGTCGGGCAGGTCGGCCGTATCGAGCGCCGCCTTGTTCTCGGTCAACTCCTCGGCCACGGTCACCCAGGCCGTACCCCCGGCATACTGCACGGCCAGGCGGAATTGGAGCGGGTCGTCGTTGCGGTCGCGGCAATTCCAGGTCAGGGGGATCCCCTTTTCGCCCGACTGCCCGCCGCCGCCCTTGGCCGCACCCGGAGACGGCCGGCCCTTGGCCGGGGGACCCGACCGGCCTTCATCGCCGCCCTCGCGCGCGCGCGCGAACGACAGGATCTCGGGCGCCAGGTTCACGGGCAGGTACTTGAGGGTCAGCCGTTCCAGGCGCGGGGAACTGCCATCCGGGGCGGGGGTCATGGTCACCCGCACCTGGATGCAGACCGTGCCCGCGGCCGCAGCGGCGATCGGGCCAGCGGCCAGGTCGGTCCACTCCGACCAATCCTTCTCCGACCGGCTGCTCCGCCCGGTGCGGATGGCGCAGGTCAGCGACGCCCCCGCCGGCACCTGGGCGGTCAGGTCGGCCACGCCCCAACGCTCAAGCTCGGGGACCGTGACCGCCCGCGAAATGTACCGCCCCTGGGCGGCGGGCGCGACCGTGCCGCGCACAAGGAACCCCTTGTCCGCGGTGCCCACTGCAAAACCACCCGGCAGGGCCGCGAGAATGACGATCTTCCCCGCATCGGGTATCACGGCCCGCACGAACCGGTCGCGGTCCTCGATGATATACAGCACCCCCCCGGCATCGGTGCCGGCGATAACGCGGCCATCCTCGAGCACGGCCAGGGACATGAGCGTTCCTTCCGGCGAAGTGAAGAACACGCCGGTGGTGCCGGTGGCCGGATCGATCTGGAAGATCCGGCTGCCTTGGTCCTTCTTGTCGCCCGATCCCTCCCCGCCCTTGCCGGCGGGCTTGGCCGGGGCGCCCTTGCGCGGCGGCTCTTCGGCCGTCCCGGTGATCGCCAGCAGGCGGCCGTCACGCACGGCCAACCCCGTGACCTCGGTCCCCTCCAGCTGGGCGGCCACGGTCGCCGCGCCCGTGGCGGGATCGATCGCGTAGATGAGACCCTTGTCGCCCGTCCCCGCGTACAGCTGGTCCCCGCACCGCACCAGGTTGAGAACATGTTTGGCCGCGGTGTCAGCAAGCAGCGCGCCCGTGCCGTCGGGCGTGACGCGGAAGACCCGGCCTTCCGGGCCGGTGCCGGCAAAGACCGTCCCGTCCGGTTCGACGAGAAGGGACCAGACATATTTCTGGCCCGTGGCGAACAGGGCGGCCTGGTCGCCCAAGCCGGTGAAGCGGAAGATGACGCCGTCGGGTCCGCCGGCCAGGAGCCGGCCCTGGGGATCGGCGGCCAGGGCCTTGACGCAGAACTTGCCGAGTTCGGCCAGGGTGCCGCTTTCGTCGGCCCGGGCATACAGGATCACGCCCGTCTCCCCCGCGCCGGCATAGAGGGAACTTCCGGACGCGGCCAGCGACCAGACCACGGTCTCAACGGGCGTCATGATCCGGGTCAGGGCCGGGACCAGCACGATGCCGCCGGCACCCCGGATGCCGATACCCTCCATCACCGCCGGCTCGCCGAAACTCGCGGCGTCGGCGAACTCGATCACGCCCGTCTCCGCGGCCGCGAGCGTGCCGCCGACCAGCAGACCGACCAGGCATACCAGGTATCTCATGGTACGGATCCTTTCCATCGTCATCCGGCTCAGGGGCTGAACCGGTCAACCACGACCTCGACCGCGGCCTCGCCCCCGATCACCCCTTTTTGAACGATCACGCGCCGCTCCCGCAGGAACTCGCCC
The DNA here is from genome assembly GCA_043820325.1 of Planctomycetota bacterium. Taxonomy (GTDB): domain Bacteria; phylum Planctomycetota; class JBDREB01; order JBDREB01; family JBDREB01; genus JBDREB01. The sequence goes on from JBDREB010000152.1 coordinate 7,359, forward strand.
GTCGGGGTGTAGCGGCCGTCCTGGAGATCGCGGTAGATGCGCGCCACCGACTCAGGCACCTCGGTGAACTCCTCCCCCTCCACCACGAGCCCCGTGGCCGGCGTGACCAGGTCCACCACCAGGACATTGGCATCGTACGGGTCGTTGAGGAGGGCCGCCGCCTGGGCGATGGTCTCCGGACGCCGGCGCCCCGGAGCCCGGCGGACATCATGGCCCGGCGCGGCCAGGCCGTTATAGAGGTCGATGCGCACCGGTCCTTCGGGCATGTCGGCCGGCAGGGTGACGGGCAGGATCTCCCGGACGATCGCCCCCCGGTAGGGCCGGAGTTCGAGGGTGATGTTCACCGTGCCGCCCGGCGCCACGCGCCGGCGGTCGGCCGAGGCCCGTTCGATGATCCGCGCCGCCCGGCCGCTCTTGACCGTGATCCGGAACCTGACGGAACGGATGTCCAGCGGCCGGTACGGGTTGTCCATCAGGAATTCGATCCGGTCCCACAGGGGTATGACATTCCCGAATCCCGGCCGGCCGCCGGTCAGGAGGAAATCATGCCCGGTGATGAGGGGTACCCCTTCGGCCTCGATCTCCGCGTCGATCCAAGCCGACAGGTCGCCGCCGTAGACCGGGGTCTCGTCCAGGGCGGCATAGACGGCCAGGAAGGTCATGAAACCGGTCCAGCGCCGGTCATGGGCGACGGCGAAGGTGCGGGTGACGCGAACCCCCGTGTCCGCGTTCGTGATCACCGCTTCCACGGGCACGGTGCGGGGCGTGCGGCCGAGCGTGCCGCGGATGGCGCGGGCGTAATCGGCGGTGAACTCGCCCAGCGTGGGCCCGGCCGCGGCCAGCTTGAAGGAGGTGTCCATGCTGGCAATGACCGTATGGACCCAGGCGGTCGCCATGGGCAGGCTCACGGCCCCGCCGAGGGTGAAAGGATGACCGAAGGCGTAGACCGTGCCGCGGTCGATGCAGGTCACCGTGCCCACGGCGGATAGGTCCAGGTCGCCGGTGACGAGCTTGACGGCCACGGCCGAACCCTCGGCCAGGCCGCCGGCAGCGGCGGGCGCGGCGCCGGCCGCGGGCGCGCCGGCGGCCACCACGGCGAAGGGCAGGTTGCGGCGGGCGAGTTCGGCCGTGAGGAACTGCCGGAATGCGGGGGAACCGCCGCCGACCGTAAGGGGCATGGTGAGCGGCCGCGGGGTCCCGGCGGGCGCGGGCCCCGCCGTGCCGGCGGCCGGATCAAGCAGTCCGCCCGCGCCCCCGGCCGGGACCACGGGCGGCGCGGCCAGCATTTCGGCGATCGGCGTGATGCCAGCGATCGCGCGTTTTGAAAAACTCCACCCGTAGGCCACCGCGCCGATCAGCCGGCCGTTGATGTAGACCGGGCTGCCGCTCATGCCGGCGATGATCCCGGCCTCGTCCACCACGGGATGACGCACCTCGACTAGGATCATGTCCGAGCCCGGCGCCCAGTTGCGCATGACGCTGATCACCGTGACATCGAAATCCTCGATCGTGTCGCCGCGGAACACCGTCCGGCCGAAACCCCGCATGCCGGGCGTTATCGCCGACGCGGCCAGGTACCGGTCGGGGCCGGAGACAATGACTCGTTCCTCGCGGCATCCGACCGCAGCGACCAGGACGATCAGGGCCAGGCCGATACACGCGCCGGCCGGGAACAGTCGGGTCTTCATGCGATCTCCAGCACGGAACCGCCCGAGCGGACCGTAACGACGCGGCCGGTATCGACCACATCCGTCGTGCCCGGGTGCGCCGCGACACCCGACCGGATGAAGGCGGCGAAACGAACCGTGATCGCGCCGCGGGGCGGGAGGGTCCGGAAGGTCGGCGCGCCGTGCAGCGCGGCCATGGTCACGGCCGCGTCGCGGCCGGCGGGGAACGGCGAGGTGGAGAATTCCATACCCCGGCAGTATTCGCGTCCCTGCCACGGCGCCGTCGTACGGGCCCGGTTCTCCTCCCAGTTCCCGATCCAGGGGAAATCGCTCCGCTGCCAGACATACCCCATCAGGATGCCGCCCGCGGGCCGCCAGGCCGTGAACCAGGCCTGCGCCCGGGCGGGGTCCATCAGCTGGGTCGAAAAATCACCCGAGCGCGCTTCGGCCGGGGCCGGCCGGGCGTCGAGCGTACCGCCGCGTTGCGCCGGGATGTGCGGCCAGGTGAACTCGGTCTCGGGCCGCATGCGCAGGTGGTCGCCGAAGGCGAGCGCGAAGGTGCGCCCCCAGGTGGCAGGCATGTCGCAGACCGTCGCGCCGCCGGCCAGGAACGGGACCCCGAGGGTCACATGTTCGCACCAGCCGAAGGCATGGGGGCGGTCGTTGCGGTTGGTGAGGGTGGATGCGAACCGCACCACCCGCGATCCGGGGGCGAGGGCGATCTCGCGGCGGAAGGCCAGGTTGCTTTGGGGCAGGTCGACGGTGCATACGAGGCGGTCGCCGGCGCCTTCGATCCCCCACGCGGCGACCGGCGCTTCGCCATGTGTGGACAGCCCGGCGGCCAGGTCGGCCGGCGACGGGTCGCCGAAATAATCCAGGCAGATGTTATGGCCCATGATCGACGCCAGGAGCCGGCCGGCCACGGGACCGCCGTAGGCCGCCTCGTGCACGACGGGCCGGTAGGCCTCAAGTTCGAGCGACGGCCAGCCGGGGCTCCACAGGGGGTTCACGCCGCTGGCGCGGTCCATGATCGCGGCGATGTGCCCGCCGCCGTTCAGGACCACGACCTCCACCAGGTCATTGGCAATGGCCATGCCGCGGCGGCCGCGATGCGTGACGGGCGTGATGGTGACGGAGGCGCTCATGCCGGTACTCCTTGCCCCGCCAGGGTGATGACGCCCCGCCGGCGGCGCGTGAAAGTGGCCAGGCCGGTCACGCCTTCTTCGGCCAGCAGGGCGTAGACGCGGTCGAAATCGGCACCGACCTCGGCGGGGGTGTGGGCGTCCGATCCCGTGACCAGGGGGACGCCGCGGTCCAGGCAGCGCCGCAGGAACGCCCGGCCCGGGTACTGCTCGCCCACCGGGCGGCGGAAACCGCCGGCATTGATCTCGATCGCCATGCCGGAAGCGGCGATCGCGTCGACCGCCCCGGCGAACAGGTCGCTGTAATCGGCGCGGGCCGGCAGGTAATTGAACTTCTTCACCACATCGGGGTGGGCGATGATATCAAACAATCCCGTCCGGGCGGCCAGGGCCAGATGCTCGAAATACCGGCTGAAGATCTCCTCGATATTGCCGGCCCGGTAATATTCCAGGTAGAGGTCGTTGTCGATCCCCCAGTCATCCATCACATGGACCGACCCCAGCACCACATCGAAGGGATGGGCGGCCAGCAGGGTGGCCACGCAGTGTTCCTGGCCGGCCACGAAATCGGCCTCGATGCCCAGTTTGACCCGGATGCGGCCCGCGAATTCCTCCTTCAGCCGCAGCACCTCGGCCACATACCCGTCCAGCTCCGCCTCGGCCATGCAGGACGGGGCCAGGACGGGATGGGTCATGGGGATGTGGTCGGTGAACGCCAGTTCGGCGATCCCGCGGGCACAGGCGGCTTCAAGGTATTCCCGCATCGTCCCCGAGGCGTGCCGGCAACGGGCCGTGTGCGTGTGGTAATCGATCCGGACGCCGGTCATGCCGGGGTCCCGCCGGGTGCGGCATCCGACGGCCCCTTGGTATCCTCCGGAGCGGCCTGGTCGGCGGGGGGGCTGCCGGCAGCTTCCCCTTCTTCGGTCGGGACGGCGGCGTCGGCCCCGGAATCCGCGTAGAGCACATTCTTCTCCTCGGCGAGGCGCAGCCGCTCCTCCTCGGAGACCAGTTCGATCAGGATGTCGCCGCGGGCCTGGGGCTGGGCCAGCCGGATCATGTGCCGGCGGGCGAGTTCCAGTCCGGCGATGAACGCGCCGCACATGAATTCGCGCGACGGGGTCCGGTCGCTGCGGCCGACGATGAACTCGCGGAAGGTCACCGTGCCGCCCGGCCCCAGTTTCTCCAGGCGCTTGATGATGGTCGCGATATGCTCCTCGACCGTGATGTCGTCATAGATGATCCGCCCGGGCAGGTTGCGCATGGTCTGGGCCATCAGTTCGTTGAACACGGTAAGCAGGCTGCCGAGGTCAACCTCCGACAGCGGGTTGCCCTCCGCATCCCGGTCAAAGGCCAGCTGTTCCGCGAACCCCCGGCGGAACCGGTTCGCCTGGGCCACGCGCTTGTCGGCCAGCAGGCGGCCGGCGAGCTTGTACCGTTTGTATTCCAGAAGCTGGCCGATCAGTTCGGCCGTGGCGTCAAAATCCTCCTCCTCCCCCTCCTCCGTACCCGGTTCCACCTCGGGGAAGAGCGCCCGCGCCTTGATCTCGAGGAGCGTGGCGGCGATGTGCAGGAACTCGCCCACATTGTCCAGGTCGAGTTCCTTGACGATCTCCACGAACTGCAGGTATTGCTCCGTGACCCTGGCAAAGGAGACCTCCGAGATGTCCAATTCTTTTTCCTGGATCAGGAAAAAAAGGAGGTCGATGGGACCCCGGAATATGTCCTGCTGAATGATGAACTTGCGTGCTTCATCGGTCATATGTTTCCCGGTGGTTGGGCCGAAGGTCTAAAAAAGGAATTATACCGGTCCCGGCGGGGAATGCAATACAAAATTCAGGCGCCGGCCGTGCCCCGGAGGCCGGCCGGTTCAGCCGGCCGCAATGCGCCGCTGGACGGCCCGGCCGGCGATGTAGATGGCATGGATGCGCCCCTGGAGCATGCGGCCGGCAAACGGTGAGTTCCGGCTCTGGGAACGGAAAAATGCCGGGGTGCACGCCCACACCGGCGCGGGATCGAAAAGGATGAGGTCGGCCGATGCCCCGGGATCGAGCCGGCCGGCCGCCACGCCCAGGATGGCGGCGGGCCGGGCGGCAAGCGCGTCCACCACCCGCGCGGCCGGAACGATCCCCGGCGCCACCAGGGCGTGCCACACGGCAAAGAGCATGGTCTCCACGCCCGTGACCCCGTTGGCTGCCGCGGCGAACCCCTGCTTGCGCTGGGGCGGGTGCGGGGCGTGGTCGGAGGCGATGACATCGATGGTGCCGTCGGCCAGTGCCGCGCGCAGGGCCTCGCGGTCGGCGGCCGTGCGCAGCGGGGGCGCCAGTTTGTAATTCGGGTCAGGGCCCGGAATGTCATCCTCGCACAGGACCAGGTGCTGGGGTGTGACCTCGCAGGTCACGGCCAGCCCCTCCGCTTTGGCGCGCCGGATATGGGCCAGCGACGCCCCGGCCGACACATGCGCCACATGCAGGCGCCCGCGCGTGCGCCGGGCGATATCGATGTCACGGGCCACCATCTCCGCCTCGGCGCGGGACGGGATGCCCGGCACCTTGAGCCGCCGCGCCGCGGCCCCATCATGCAGGACCCAGCCCGGCCAGGCCTTCTCGTCGTGGGCGTGGGTGATGACCGGTACGCCCAGGTCGCGGCTCGCGGCCAGGGCCTGTTCCATGAGCCGCGCGTCGGCCAGCCACGCGCCGTCATCGGAAAAGGCGACGGCGCCGGCCGCGCGGAGAGCGGGCAGGTCGGCCAGTTCCGTCCCCTGCCGGCCCCGGGTGATCGCCGCCACGGGCCAGACCCGGCCGGGGCCGGCCGCCGCCCCCTGCGCGATCACATACCGGACCAGGTCCGGCGTGTCGAGCGCCGGCGCCGTGTTGGGCATGCAGGCCGAACCGGTGACGCCCCCGTTCAACGCGGCCGCCAGACCGCTGGCGATCGTCTCGCCGGCCGGCGTCGCCTGGTCCCGCCAGGGGTCCCGGTAATGGACATGCATATCGATCAGGCCGGGCAGGATCATCCGGCCGGCCGCGTCGACCACCGCCCCGGCCGATCCCGCGCCGGCCTCCACCGCAATGCGACCATCGGTAACGGCCACGGTGACCGGGCGGCCATCACTACCCGTGCCATTGATGACCCGCAGGTTCACAGTTCGAACTCCTGCTCCAGGAGGTCGGCCGCGGCGCCGGTGCGCCCGGCCGCCAGCATACCCCGGGCGCGGCCGGCGACCGCCGCATGCGCCGGCAGAAAGAACCCGGACACCAGGGCCCGGCCGCCATCGGTGAGGCGGTCCCACAGCAGATCGACCAGGCGGTCGACCCCCCGCCCTGAAAGCGCCGCCACGGCGAGCCCCGGCACGCAGGCGGGCAGGCCGGCACCGGCATCATCCTTGTTCCAGACCATGGCCGCGGCCCGGTCGCGGTAGGGTTCCCCCGGATCGGTCGGACCGCCAGCCGCCCGGGCAATCACATCGATCAGGACGGCCCATTCGGGCGGATGGGCAAGCGGCACCGACCGGCCGGCGGCAAGATCGGCCCAGGACCCGATCCCCGGCGTGTCCACCAGCCGGAGGGGATAGCCCCGGACCATCATGGTCTCGTCGACATAGTCGACCGTGGTCCCGGGCACGCCGGTCACCACGACGCGGTCGTAGCCCACCAGCCGGTTGAAGAGCGTCGATTTGCCCGCGTGTTCGGGACCGATAAGCGCCACGGTCACCGGGACCAGGAACCCGTGGCGGACCTGCCAGCCCCGTTCCAGGCCGGCGATCAGCGCAACGGCCCGCGCGGCGTCGCCCCCGCGGGCCGCGGCCGCGGCCGCACCCACCCGCGCGGCAAGGCTCCCGTCCAGGCCGGCGAGGAACAGGCCCACGCCCTCAGGCGCGACCGTGCGCCGCAGGGCGTCCAGAAGGTCCCGCTCCAGCCGCGTCCCGCCAAAACACGCGGGCGTGCCGTCCGCGAACCCGAGCGCTTCGAGCATACGGCGGGCTTCGGCCACCACGGCCGGTCCCCCGTGCAGGGTGAGCATGCCCCGGTCCCGTTCACCTTCCAGAGCCAGCAGGGCCTGATCGATCGCCCGGCCCTCGGTGTCGCAGAGCGTCCCGAAATAGAGCCCCCGGAGTTGCGCGCGGCAGCCGGGGCGGTCGGTCCGGAACCGGTCCGCAAGCCGGGCCAGGGCGGGCCCTTCCAAGCCCAGGGCATGAATGCCGCCCATGCCGGCGGGGGTCCATGAGCCGTACCGGTCAGTCATCACGGTGTTCCCGCGCCAGTCGCCACAGGCCCTCCACCACCAGGTCCGGTACCATCAGCCAGCCGGCGGGAAGAACGGAGGCAAAAGCGGCGGCATCACCGCCCGTGAGCACCACGGCCGGATCGGCGCCAAGGGCGGTACCGGCCCGGGCGACCAGGCCGCGCACCATGGCGGCGACGCCGTGGAACACGCCCTGCCCGATCGCATCGCGAGTGCAGGCCGGAATGGCATCCGGACCATCGCCGCCCAGGGGGACCAGCGGCAGCAGGGCCGTGCCCCGGGACAGGCTTTCCAGAAGGAGGCGGGTGCCGGGAACGATGAAACCGCCGTGGTAGGCCCCCGGGCCGGTGACCACCTCAACGGTGATGGCCGTGCCCATGCTCACCACGATGGAGTCCCGTCCCGTCCGGGCCCGGGCCGCATAAGCGGCCACGAGGCGGTCGATGCCGAGCGATTCCGGGGGGTCATACCGGACGGTGAGCGGGATATCGGCCGGGGTGACCGGTGTCAGGGTGATCCCTTCCGCCGCAAGGCGCACGGCCAGATCGCGGTCCATGGCCGGATTTACGCTTGAGGCAAGGACCCGCCGGACCCGGCGGTCAGAGAGCAGGGCCGCGATGCCGGCGCAGGATGATGGATCGGACGGGAAGGCATGGACCTCCGCCAACCCCGCCGCCGCGCCCGATCCGATGCGGGTGGTGGTATTCCCGATATCGGCGACGGCCCGCATCAGTCCTGGATGGTGTAATGCAGGGTCTGACGGCGGCCGGCGCGCATGTATTCCACGGCTATTTCGCCCATGGCCGGATCGGAGATCGCGTTCATCATATTGATGGGCGTCTGGCCGTTGACCCGCATGATGACATCCCCGTTGCGGAGGCCGATCTTCTTGAGCAGGGCGTTGCCCTGCATGCCGGTGATGATATACCCGCCGGTGGGCTCCCCGTTCTCGGTCTGGGGCCGCACGGTCATCTGGGTGAACATCTTTTCGGGCGACTTGATGTACGGTTCGAGTTCCCCGCGCTTCAACGCATACTTGTCGGGGCCGTACTGGGTCGGCGTGAGGGTATCCGCGCCGGCGAGCATGGGTTCGCCGGGCGGGGGACCCGACGCGGCGTCGGGCTCCGGCATCGGTGCCGGCGGCGGCGCGGCGGCCACCCCGGCGCTCCTGTATTCCTCCACGGCCACGGTGACCAGGTCGCCGCCTTTACGGACCTCAACACGGTCATAGGCTACCGCCCCGAGCGTCACGCCCTCCGGGGCGCCGGTGATGCGTTCACCGGGGCCGTAGAGGAGTTCTTCCTTGTCCCCCCATTTCAGGACCGCCACGGACGCGTCGGGCAGGGCGGCGATATAGGTGCCTTTGACCTTGAGGGACTGCGCGACTTCGGTCTTCCACGCCTCGGAGGGCGCGACCGGGGGCGCGGTCACTGCCGCGGCGACCGGGGCATTCCGGGTGCTGTGCAGGCCGCGGATGAAGACCGCGCGATCATACGCCCCCCCCGCCGTGCCCGGCGCATCCGGACGGAGGGCATCGGCCGGAGTGTCGGTGACGACCACTTCCTCGGCGTGCTGGGCGGGCAGCCCGACGATCAGGACCGCCACCGCGACCAGGGCCGCGGCCAGGACGGATTCGACTCCCACGAAGAGCCGGCGGGCGCTGCCGATATTCATGGCGTCGTCTTTCGCGGGCCGCCGGGTGTGGGATTCCAGGACCGGCCGGGGGCCTGGGGCTGGGGGACCGGCTGCCCGGCCGGGGGCGCGCCCCGGATGATCCGGCCGGTCCCGGCCGGGGCATCCCCGGCGGGCGGGGGCGCGGGAGGCGCCGCCTGACACTGTGGTTCTGAAGCGGGCGTCCCCGGCGTCCCGGCCGGCTTGGCGTCCGGCTTGGTCAAGTTGAAGTCGGCGGCGCCGGCCCCCCCCTTGACAATGCCCTTGAGCTCCATGCGCAGCTCTTCGCCGTTGTCCGCGGCGTCACAGGCGTCATCCACGGAGATGACCCCCTTCTGGATCCATTTGATCAGCGACTGGTTGAAGGTCTGGCACCCGAAGTAGGCGCCTTCCCGGATGGCCGGGTAAAGCTCGTTGGTGCGGCCTTCCTCGATGAGCGTCCGGATCGTGGGCGAAGTGATCATCAGCTCGACGGCCGGCACGCGGCCGCCGCGGTCGCGGCGCTTGAGAAGCCGCTGGGAGATCACCCCTTCCAGGTTGAGGGCCAGCTGCAGCTTGATCAGCTGGTGCTGGTGGGGCGGGAAGTAGTGGATGATGCGTTCCACGGTCTGCTTGGCGTCCACCGTGTGCAGGGTGCTGAAGACCAGATGGCCCGTCTCGGCCGCGGCGATGGCCGCGCTCATGGTCTCCATGTCGCGCATTTCGCCGATCAGGATCACATCCGGCGACTGGCGCACCACATTCTTGAGCGCCGTGGTGAAGTCGCGCGTATCGAGGCCGATCTCACGCTGGTCGATGATGCAATTCTCGTCATGATAGACATACTCGATGGGATCCTCGATGGTGATGACATGCTTGCTGTGGTTCTTGTTGAGGTACTCGACCATCGCCGCAAGGGTGGTCGACTTGCCGGAACCGGCGATCCCCGTCACCAGCACCAGCCCGCGGGGCCGTTCGGCCAGGGCTTTGAGGCCATCGGAGGGCAGGGCAAGATCCTCGAAGCTCGGGATGATCTCCTGCACCAGGCGCATGACGAACCCGATCTCACCGCGCTGCATGAACATGTTGACGCGGAAGCGGCCCACGCCTTCGATCTCCAGCGAGGTGTCCGCTTCATGGTTCTTGCGGAAGATGGTCTCGATGTACTTGTCGCCCACGGTCTCGAAGATCTTGTTGTTGTCCTCGCGGGTGATCGGGTCCCGGCCGAGGAACCGCAGGGTGCCGTCGATCCGGGCCGCGGGCGGCGAGCCGACCTTGAAGAACACATCCGAGGCCGAAAGGTTCCGGCTGGCCTTGAGCACATCCACCAGGTTCGCCATAGTGTTGATCCCGTCAATTGACCGCAGTACCGGCGCGATGGGGCAGGTGCGGCACCAGACGCCGGCGCAGTTCATCCTTCAGGGGCCCGGTGCCCGCGCCGGTCCGGGCGGAAACTGGCCAGGCCTTCAGGCCGGCCGCGGCGAAAGACGCCAGGGCCTCCGCGTGATCGGGCTCGGCATCGATCTTGTTGAGCACCACGATCTCGTCCTTGCCGGCGACCTTGACCCCGAACGCCTCCAGCTCCTGGCGCAGCATGCGGTAGCATACGATGGGCGCACCCTCGGCCGGCCGGCATTCAATGACATGGACCAGCAGCTTGGTCCGTTCCACATGCTTCAGAAAACGGTTGCCCAGCCCCGCCCCCTGGCTGGCATGCTCGATCAGGCCGGGGATATCGGCCAGCACCGCCTCCTCGTAATCCTCGAACACCAGGACGCCGATGTTGGGGGCCAGGGTCGTGAACGGGTAATCGGCGATCTTGGCCTGAGCGCCGGTCAGGATGTGGAGCAGGGTCGACTTGCCCGCGTTCGGCAGGCCCATGATGCCCACATCGGCGATCATTTTCAGGTCCAGGACCACGGTGATCCGCTCCCCCTCCGTACCGGCCTCGAATTCCCGGGGCGCTTGGTTGATGGAAGTCGCAAACCGTTTGTTGCCCCGGCCGCCCCGGCCGCCCCTGGCGAGCACCAGTCGCTGGCCGGCCTGATCCAATTCCGCAAGTACCCCCGTGTAGCCTTCCCGCATGACCACCGTCCCCACCGGCACCTTGATGACGCTGTCGGGCCCCGTGCGACCGGCCCGCTTGGTCCCCATGCCCGGGGAACCGTGGGCCGCATTGATCACGCGGCTGTGGGCCTGATGGGTGAAATCATTGACCGCCACGGTCGCTTCCAGGACCACGCACCCGCCGTCACCGCCGTCGCCGCCATCGGGCCCCCCGTGGCTAATATACTTTTCACGCCGGAAACTGACACAGCCGTCCCCACCCCGTCCTCCGCAGCATCGAAGCGTTATCCGGTCAAACAAAAACCTGGTTCTCGACGACGCTGATAACGCCCTTGGTGAACAGGACCACACCCGGTTTGGTGGCAAAGAGGGTGAAGTCCGTACCCATGCCGACATTCAGCCCGGCCCGGAACTTGGTGCCCACCTGGCGCACAATGATGTTGCCGGCCAGGACACGGCTGCCGCCGCTTACTTTGACGCCGCGCCGCTTGGGTTGGCTGTCACGGCCGTTGCGGGATGAACCTTGTCCGGTTTTATGTGCCATGTACTGGTCCTTTCAGTCTTTGATCGAATCGATCCGGACGCGCAGATACCCCTGACGGTGGCCCTGGGTGCGCCGGTAATCCTTGCGCCGCTTGAACTTGCCGATGATGATCTTGGCCGCCTTTTCCTGCCGGATGACCGTTCCGGTCACCGAACAGCCGTTGATGGGGTTGCCGGTGCGGAAGCCCTTGTCGCCGCTCAAGGCGATGACCCGGTCGAACACGATCTGGCCGCCGGCTTCCGCCTCACGGAGATCGACCAGGATCACGGAATTCTTCTCGACCTTGAATTGCCTGCCCGAATCTTCGATCACTGCGTACATGCTTCATTACCTTTATTGCTACTGCCCGAATGCCTGTTTTTATGGACCTTGTACCGCACTTCGCCCACGGCCATGGCACCGGACCCGTGCACCGTGACGATAACTTGATGTTCCGCCTCAAATTCGACCAGTTTGCGCCGAAACTCGTTCTGGAGGTTTTCGGCCAGTTCCGGATGGGCCGTCACCTCGCACACGCACCCATCGCCGCCCCGGCCGCTCTCGCATCGCGCCAACGCCGTTCGCAGACCGCGCAGGACCTCCAGCGCATTGGTCTGCTTGGATTTAATGAACCCCCGGCCCTTGCAGGCGGGACAGGCGGCGAAATGGACGCTGATCACATTCTGCCGGTCGCGCTGCCGGGTAAGCTGCAACACGCCGAATTCATTGATCTGCAGCATATTGATGCGCGCCTTGTCGACCTTCAATGCCTCGGCCAGCGTGTTCTCGATGGTCCGGCGGTTGGCATGGTCCTTCATGTCGATGAAATCGATGTTGATGATCCCGCCGGTGTTCCGCAACCTGAGCTGCCGGGCGATCTCTTCCGCCGCCAGCAGGTTGGTCTGCAGCGCCGCCTGTTCCTGGCCATTGGTGTCGTGATAACTGCCCGAGTTCACGTCAATTGCCACCATGGCCTCGGTCTGTTCAATGACAACGGCGCCGCCATTCGACAACGCCACTTCACGAGCCACGATATTTTCGATCAATTGCTCAACCTGGTACTTTTCAAAGATCGGCTCCCGCGTTTCCGCGAGTTGAAGCGACCGCACCTTATTCGGCATGGTCGTCTTCAAAAAAGCCACTATTTTATCATATGCCGGCTGACTGTCAATGAAAACTTTGGTAATTTTTTCATTATACACATCCCGGAAGATGCGCACGAGGAGGTCGTCCTCGCGGTAGACATTGCGGGGGGTCGGGGCGCTTTTAAGCTTGATCTGCCGGGCGATATCGCTCCACATCGCGTCCAAGTGGATGATATCATTGGCGATATCCTCCAAAGTGCACCCCAGGCTCGCGGTCCGGAAGATGTACCCGTTCTCCGGCGGCAGCTGCACCGCGGCCCGCAACTCCTTGAGCCGCCGGCGCTCCTCCTCGCTCTCGATCTTGCGGGAGATCCCGGCCTTTTCGGGCGTCTCCGGCACCATGACCAGGAAGCGGCCCGGGATGCCGGCGTAGGTGGTCAGCGAAGGCCCCTTGTGCCCGATGGTCTCGCGGATGACCTGCACGACGATCTTCTGGCCCCGCCGCAGGATCTTGGCGAGATCCACATCCCCGGTAAGCTTGGCGTCGTTCAGCTTGCCGCGTAAAAGTTCGCTGAATCCGCCGTCGGGGTATTTTACATCCGACTTGGTGAGGAAACCATGCGGCCCCTCCCCGATATCGACGAAAGCCGCCTGCAACCCCTGATCGACATTGGCGACCTTCCCGACGAAGATATCCCCTTTGCGCGTCCGGGATTTGGAGGCCCGCTCAACGAAATAGTGTTCCAGGACGCCGGCGTGGACCACGGCCACGCGGATCTCATCCGCATCGCAGGCGTTGATATACATTTCCATGGGGTGATCCGGGGGTATTACCTGACGACCACGCTTTTGCGTTTCAGGCGGAAAAGAGCCTCCACCGCGGTCTCAAGGGGAAAGAAGAGCTTGAGGAACTCCAGCGGGCTGATGGAACTGCCGCCGGTGCTGAGCAGGGTGAACAGGAAATCGGTATCGGTGACCTGGCAGTTGGCGATCCGGTCACCGACCGTGATCTGTTTCTGGTTGCGGTCCTTGGTGATCGCGAAATCGGGCCGCACGACTTCCTCCAGCCGGGCGCGCACCCCCGCCCCGGCGCCGGGGGGCAGCGCAAGCTGGAAGCGGGACGAGACCACGGTCACATCCTTGCGGCTGCGGATAAAGATCACCTCGCGGAATTCCATGCCGGCGGGGACCATCCGGTTGAGACGGGCCTGGATGTCATCCGGCCGCAGGTAACGGGACAGGGGGATCACGCAGATCTCGCAGACCGACTCGATCCCCAGCTGGAGCGGATTGAAAAAGGAGAGCGAGGGGTGCGGATTGAAGCCCTGCGAATAAACGACGGGAATGCCGGAGCGCACCACGGCCTTTTTGATTATCTCAATGATATCCCGGTGCGAGGTATATCTGAGCAACCCGGTCTTGGCGTAGACCGCCTTGGCAAAGAACTGTTCCATGCATCAGCGCACAGCAGGCTGGGGTCAGCGCTGGGTGTACTTCTCCTTAATGATCCGCTGCAATTCGCGATCACGCAGTTCCTGGCCGGTGATCTCGTATTTCAGCCGTTCGATCGTCCGGAAGACCTCTTCCTCATCCTCGCGCACGATGCGGGGGGTGATGAGGAACATCAACTCGCGCTGCACCTGCTGGGTCTCGGTGGCCGTGAACAGGTGTTTGAGGATCGGTATGGATGAAAGCAGCGGGATGCGCGTGACATTCTGGACCTCCTTGTTGTAAAGGAGGCCGGCGATGATGCCGGTGGCGCCGTCCTTGACCTGGATCACGGACTCGAGCTCGCGCTCGACCGTCTCGGGCAGGCTGAGCGGCGCAGCCGTGCCCGCGCCGAAGCTCAAGAACTGGATCAAGTCGGAGGTCTTGGGCTTCAGCCTGATCTGGACGAAGCCATCCTCGGTGATATGGGGTGTCAGCTCAAGGGAGATGCCCGTGTTGACCGGGGAACCGGATGCTTCCTGGTAACCGGAACTTGAGGTGCCGGAAGTGTCCGTGGAAGAGCGGAACTCGGCATACCGGGTTACGGTCCCGACCTTCATAAAGGCCTTGGTATTGTCAAGCGTGAGGAGGGTGGGCGTCTGAATGATCTCGGTCGAACCGTAGGTGTGCAGCAGTTGGAGCAGGAAATTGATCTTGCCCAGGTCGAGCGTACCCTTGGCAAAACTGCTTGAGGTGACACTGGAGATGTCGGCGCCGGGGCCGCCGGTGAGCGAACCTTCCCAGCCGTCGACGCCGCCGGCGAACGGGAAAAGGACATTGCCGATGCCGCCGGCCTTGTAGGAGAAGCCGAGCCCGGCCGCCCATTTCATGCCCAGGTCCTTGGCGTCATTGGAATCGATGGAGATGATCTTCGTCTCGATCATCACCTGCTTGGTCCGGACATCCAGCCCCTTGATGATCATCTCGACATCGGCCATATTTGAACTGACATCCTTGACCACGAGCGTGTTGGTCCGCGGGTCGTAGTTGAGTTTGCCATCCTTGGTCAGCACGCTCGCGACCGCTTCCATGAGTTCCGACTTGGTACTGCCGGTGGCGCCTTGTGTGTCGAAACCGATGGGTTGCGCCCAGTTCAAGCGGAAGAGGCGGGTCTCCGAGTCCTTCTGAATGTTCTCCGGCGTGGTGATGCGGATGATGTCGTAATCACCGGAGGTCCAGGTGAAACCGGCCGATTTGACGATCGTGTCGAGCGCCACATCCCAGGGCACATTCACCAGCGTAAGCGTGATGTTGGTCTTTTCCACGCCGATACCCGGGTCGATGACGATGTTCTTGCCGCACTTGGCCGCGATGGTCTTCAGGATGATATTGAGCGGGGTTTCCTTGAAAGTGAGGCGGATATGGGGCGGATAGGTGAACTTGACGACATTGGCGGCCTTGCGCTCGATGATGAGGTTGAACTTGTTCGCCAATTCATCGACCACGACCTCCCAGGTCACATCGACCAGGCGCAGATCGACCAGCGGGTCCTCCAGGCCGGCGATGTGCTTGAGGGCCTCATCATCGGCGATGAAATTGAGCCCGGTCTTGGTGTTCAGGAAGGAGAGGATCTCCGTGAACTCGGCGTCACGGACCTCGATGGAAAGCTTCTGGGCCTCCTCTTCGATCCCCTTGTACATCTGGAGATCCCAGTCGGCGGCGCCCAGGAAGCCCGCCAGGGATCCGACCACCAAGCCGAGCGCAAGCATGCGTTTCGCATATCCAGCCATAATCCTCTAACCTTTAAAAAACCACGCCTTCCGGACTGTTATTCTTCCGTTATCTCGAGAGTGAATGTGAATTCCCGTTGTTTGTACTTGAAAATGACATTGACCCGGCCGTTCTCGATCTTTTCGACCTGGACGCCGCGGTAGGGTTCCCCCTGCCGGAGGCCCGTGCCGTCGAGGATCGCGATGGGATCGACCTCGTCCCAGA
This sequence comes from Planctomycetota bacterium, assembly GCA_043820325.1. Taxonomy (GTDB): domain Bacteria; phylum Planctomycetota; class JBDREB01; order JBDREB01; family JBDREB01; genus JBDREB01. The sequence goes on from JBDREB010000152.1 coordinate 23,158, forward strand.
TGATGCCCTGAAGCTTGATCTGCCGTTTCTGAAAATCCTCCAGGGCCTCCATCTGGATGATGCCTTCCAGGGCGGCGCGTTTCCAGCGTTCAAATTCCTGCCGCTTCGTTTCCAGTTCCCGGGGCGGGACCATGACCACGCCGCCGGTCTGCGCCTGGATCTCCGTGATGATCTTCAAGCCTTCTTCACAATACATGATGACCTTTGCAAACTGGCGCTGGCCGATCATCTTGCGGGCTTCGGCAAAATTGGCATTGAGGCGTTTCTTGAAGGTCAAGGCCAGCGGATCGCCCTCTGTGTCGCCCGGGTCCCCCGGAAGGACGAGGGTCCCGACCCCCGCGTCAGGATTTTCCTGTTTGCGGACGATCTGCGAGACCATGGGGTCACGCCCCCAGACGCGGTAGGTTTCAAAAACTGTTTCACCGGCCGCGGGTGCAGGACCGGGCTGCTGGGCATGGCCCGCCGCCCCGAGGGCCAGGCCGGCCGTTAGACAGATCAGCACGCGCCGCATGGTTTGCCCCTTCTTTTCATTGCTCATGGTATTACCTTCTTGGCGCATTTTTATCAACGGCCACGAAGGTGACCAGCTTCATTTCGATCTTGTGGAGCGGCTTGGCCGTCAAGGTGTCCACGGCCTCGGCCGCCCCGCTGGTGATGCTGAAATCCTGGACGATGATGAACCGCTTCAGGGGCACATAAAGGAAATACAGGAACCTGCCGAAATCATGGTATGTGGCCTGGATGCCGGAAAGTTTCAGGGTCACCCGGTTCGTGTTGGGATCGTGGGGGACGGGATCGTCGCGGGTGATCCTTTCGATCGTGATGTTGTATTCGGTGGCGCCCTTGTAGATGGCGTTCATCAAGTCGGCGAAATTGGTGTCATTGGGGAGCTCCTCCTGGAGCTTGTTCCAGTCGGCCTGCATCCGGGCCAAGCGTTCCTCGAGTTCCTCCCGCCTGGCGATGGTTTCGGTATGGACCTTGATACCGGCTTCAACGACGGCCATCTGGGATACGATCGATTTGCCGCCCGGTTTGTCCTTGGCGATCATGCGGAGGAGGCCCGGCAGCTTGCTATAGGGTCCGATCCTCTTGCATTCACGGTAGGCGAAGAAGAGGAGCAGGAGAGCGATCACCCCCGCGACCGATGCTCCGATGATCGTCAGTTGTTTATCGTTCGGTTTCCCGATCTTCATCTCCGCGCACCTTCCCTATATTAATTAAAAGCTGATATTGTTCGCGACTTCAGTGAGGATCTCAAGCCGCATGGTAAACTCGGTCACTTCATAGTCTTCGACCACCTTGATAATGTCCAGGCCGCGGTAGTATTCCTCGGGCGTGCGCGCGATGAAGTCCTTCCAGAACGCGTTCTGACCCGCCGTTCTCTGGCCCCTCTCGTAACCGAGGCTGTTAAGGAAATCCCGGATGTTCATCACCAGCTGGGTGCGATCCTTGCCGATCACCGCGCAACCGATGTTCATAGTGCCGACGCCGCCCGCAAGCTTGACCTCGATCCTGGTCAGCCAGCCCTGCGTACCGTTGACGGCAGCGGTCAGGTCCATGAGCTTGCGGACCCAGTCGAGCTTGCGCAGGTTGCGCAGCTGCACGACCGTATTCTGGCGGTTCTCCATCTCATTGACGGCCGCTTCCAATTCCAGCACCGCCTGGGCCTCTACGGCCAGTTTCTTTTCCTGATCGGCCAGGGTGGCAAGCTCGCTCTGAACCCGTTTGAGCACGGCAAAATGCAGCCAGGCCCAGAAGAATATGAGGACCACCAGGACCGGCACACCCGCAAAAAGTACGATGCGCGTGCCGGTAACGGTCTGCTCGTGGACACGCAACTCCTCGGGGAGCAGGTTGATCTCGATCATGCGGGATACCCTCTCGGTTACAGTCTCCGCAGGCGGGAGGCCAGCCCCACGGCGATGGGAAGCTCGGAGGCCCGCTCGCGGAATTCCATGACGTTCAAGTTCTCGGGCTGGATCTCAAGGTTGCGGGTCGGATCCCAGACAACCGTCTTTTTCTGCAGGATGTTGCCGAGGAAGTCAGGGATGCCGGGGAACTGGATCGACCCGCCCGAGAGATAGACCTCGTCGACCGTATGGCCGCGCTGGTTCTCATAATATTCAAAGCACATGTTGATCTCGTTGCCCAGGTCCTCAATGACGGGGGCGATCGTGTCGCGGATGGCGTCGATCCCGTCACCGGGGGTCTTCTTCATGTTGACGACCGTTTCCTCTTCCTCCCCGAACCGGCGGGCGATGGCGTCCGTGATCTCGTTGCCGGCCTGGTAGATCTCGCGCAGGAAGTAGGGCGTGTTGCCGTGCACGATGCTCACCAGGGTCTTGGAAGCCCCGATGTCAATGAGCGCCCGGATCTTGCTGAACTCGTCGGAGATGACATTGGCGTTCTCGATCTCGAACGCGTTGACCAGGGCGAAGGCGTCATAGTCGACGATGATGGGCTGGATACCCGCCTTTTTCAGCATCTCGAGCTGGTCCTGGAGGTAGGTCTTCTTGACCGAGGCGAGCATCACATCCATCTTGGCGTTGGATTCATCCTCACCCTCGGGATTCTCCAGCCGCTGGCAATCGACGATGACCTCATCGGCCTCGAAGGGGATGTACTGGTCCACTTCATACCGCATGGAGTTCTTCAGCTCTTCATTGGTCAGCCGCTGCATCTGGATCGGCCGCACGATGGCGGAACGCCCGGACACGGAGGTGATCACCCGCCGGGCCTTGAGCTTGTATTTGGCGATCATTTCCTTGATGAGCTCGGACGGATCGGCGTCAGCCTTGCGTCGTTCATACCCGAAACCGGTGACCGCCAGACTGCCCTTGATCACGGTGAATTCGACGGCCTTGATGGCGTACAATCCAATATCAAGGCCGAGTAGACTCTTTTTCTCGAACATATGCAAACCTTACACCGAGATGTCCAGCGGCCACACCGAAAGTTCTGATTGTAACAGATAGAAGGATTCAGTCAAGTATTTTTTTGTATTTTTTCCCGCCGTCGGGTCATATGGTGAGGGTGGGCGGCGGCCCGCCAGGCCCCGGCCATTTTTTTCGATTGCATTGCCGCCCCTTCCGGTTATAATGTGACGGCGATCCTAGCGCATACGCCCTCCCCGTCGGTTGAAAGGGAACGGATGTACTTCAAAAACACCAAACAGCAGATCATACGGGAACTCGAGAACTACATGGGACGGGTCGACCAGTGCTTCCAGATGTTCCAGCGGGCAGTCCAGACCTATGTGGAGACCGGCAACGCCCGCGGCAGCGAATTCACCGAACTGGTCCACGGCACCCATTTCAATGAAACGACCGCTGACGACATCCGTTACCGTTTCGAAATGGAGATCTACCAGGAGAAGAAGCTCCTGCCGGGGTCCCGGGGCGACCTTTTCGCGGTGATCGAGTCCTTCGACCGCCTGCCCAACAAGGCGGAGACCGTGCTCTACATCATCCACTGCCAGAACATGAACCTGCCGGAGGAGATCCGCCGCGAACTCCTGGAACTCACCCTGATCAACATCAAGGCCTTCGAAGTGACCCGTGACACCTTCGTCAAGTTCTTCGATGCGCCCGAACTGACGGGCGATGCGCTGAAGACGATCAAGGAGCACGAGGGGCATTCCGACCGGCTGGAACGGTCCATGATCATAAAACTCTTCGACCGCACGGACATGGACATGGGGACCAAACTGCTCATCAAGGAACTGATCATCAACATCGGCGCGATATCCGACCGCTGTGAGGATTGCGGCAACATCATCCGGGTCACCGCCGCTAAAAAGATGATCTGAGCCCCCGGCCATGTGGCTGTTGATCGGAGGCGCCTTCCTCGGCTGGGCGCTCGGCGCCAATCATGCCGCCAACCTGTTCGGCACGGCCGTCTGCTGCCAGGCCGTGCGTTACCGCACCGCGGTGCTGGTAAGCGCGGCCTTCATCATCGCCGGCGCCCTCGTGCAGGGCCACGCGGGACTGGAATCGTACAACGGGCTCCAGGCCCAGACCCCGGTCACCGCCTTCATCACCACCTTCACCGCCGCCGTGATGGTGGCCCTCATGACCGTGGCCCGCCTGCCCGTATCGGCCTCCCAGGCCGTGGTCGGCGCGATCCTAGGCATCAGCTTGGCCGAAAGCCTCGCCGGCCGCGCCCCCAGCCTGGACCCGGCCACGCTCACCAAGATCGTGGTCTGCTGGGTGACCACCCCCGCCACCGGCGCCCTCTGCGCCGTGCTCCTGTACGGCGTCACCACGGGCATCCTGCGGGTATGGCGCCCCGATCTGATCACCCGCGAATTCGCCATCCGGTCGGGGCTGATCGCCGCCGTGGCGTATGCCGCCTTCGCGCTCGGCGCCAACAATGTGGCCAATGTGGTCGGACCGCTCTACGGGGCGGGACTGCTGCGGGAACACATGTTCGCCGCGGAACTCTTCGGCGGCATTTTCATGGCGCTGGGCGTGGCCACCTTCGGCCGGCGGGTCATGGAGACCATCGGATCGGATATCGTGCCCCTTGAACCCATCACCGCCCTCGTGGCGGTACTGGCCGAAGCGATCACGGTCCACTTTTATGCCGTCCTGGGTGTGCCGGTATCGACCACGCAGGCGATCGTCGGGGCCGTCTTCGGCATCGGCCTGCTCAAGGGCATGCGGACCATCCGGTACGGCACCCTGGCCCGCATCGGCGCCGGCTGGGTGCTGACGCCCCTCTGCACCGCCATCCTCACCCTGATCGCCATGCTGGGCGTCAATGCTTTGCGGTAAGCCCCGCAAGCGTTGAGCGCGGACGCTGCGTTACCCGTTGAGCGGCCTTCGGCCTGCGTAAATCCCAACCGGGTTACGGGGCCCATTCGACTGCGTTCAGGGTTGGAGGACCAATTACGATGAACTCGCAAAAAGTCCGTAATCTTTCTGTGCGCGCGCTTTACCCCGTAGCTGCGACCCTTGCGGTCGCCCATCCGGAGGCAGGGGCAAGCCCTGCAGCTACAAAGACTTGCGAGCACGGCGCATGGTAAGCATGGTTGCCA
>JBDREB010000153.1:0-15105 GCA_043820325.1 Planctomycetota bacterium
CAATACCGGCTGGAAGAGGGTCTGCAGGAGAAGTTCGTCAAGCACTTAAAGAAGCTTAAAATGCTCTATTTCGTGGAGTATGGGGCCTATTGCGTGTTGAGCTCGCACTACCATCTGATCCTCAGGTTCGCCGATCCCCAAGACATCCGGCCTGAAGAGGCGATGAAGCGGTGGAACACCTACCATGAGGGGACGGTCTGGAAGAAAGATGCGACCAATCCGGAGCACCAGGCCTATGTGGTCAAAGAATTGACCGACCTTTCGAGCTTCATGAAGCGGCTGAATCACCATGTCAGTGTACGGCACAACAAGGCCAGGGACTTGCAGGGGACGCTGTGGGAAGGGCGGTTCCATTCGATGATCGTGGAGCGGGGGTATTCCCTGGCGATGTGTGCGGCGTATATCGAGCTGAACGCTTTTCGGGCCTCGATGGTCAAGAAGCCTGAGGATTACGCTTTCTGCAGTCTCAATTACCTGCAGAAGGGTAACAAAGACGGGCTGATCGATACAAGCCTGATAGCCGAAGGGATAGGCGCGGATAAGAATGACCTTCAAGGTTTGCTCCAGACTTACACGGCACTTGTCTATGCCGGCGGCGCCAGACCGCACAAGGGCAAGGCCCATGGTCTGGTCATAACCGAGGCGATGCGGAAAGAGCTGAAAGAGAAGGGGATCGAGGTTAAAGCCGGAAGTCTTGGTGACAGGGTCCGGGAATACATTCTGGGCAAGGTGGTGGGCCGGTCGGAGTATGTGCGGAAGTTCTACGATGAATGGCTGAATCCCGGATATAGGGGTGCCCGGCGCAAACGGCACGCGGCGAAGTGGCTGAAGGACCTCGGTTCGGGGCTTTGGACCGCGTGCAGTCGGGAGGCGCTGGGGCTCAAACTCGAGACCAATGCCGACACCGGCTGATGCCTGCCCAAGGCTGACAACAAATCGTCCGAAAATCCTTGCCCTCCCGCCAGGGGCGGGTATAATGCGGTTGGGATGAAAGGTACGGTATGAGTGCCGCTGGTGACGGTTGGCGGGACATGGATATGACCAAGGGCGGTCGTTTTTTGCTTGATTAACCCTGTTTTTGTGATAAAATATGTGTTTTCCCATAGTTCGGTTGATTGAGGGTACCATGGGCCGCGTTGTCGTGATCGCTTTAATCGTGATCGCAGGCGTGGTGTTTTTTGCCCTCGGCCGCGGTTCGGCCCCGGCCGATACGGCCTCGGTCGCCGGGCTTCGCGGCCGGTGGGAGGCCGTGAAGGCGGAGGCTGACCGCCGCCTGGCCGCACATCCCGCTGACACCGCGGGGGTGATCGAGTTCTACCGGACCGCCGTGGTGAACGATCCCGCTTTCACGGATACAGTCTTTCCGGCCCTGGCCGGGGAGGAGATGCGGTGTATCGGGAACCCGGCTGCGGCCGCGGCTCCGGTCGTTTCATTCATCCCGTCCGCTCCGTCACCGTCCACCGCGGTTGCGGAGCCGCCGCCGGTCGCATTCATTGAAACGACACCTTCCACTGCCCCCACCCCGGTTGACCGTGCCCCGGCCATAGCGGCGGTGTCCCGGTCGGAAGCGGCCCCGGCCGCCCAGCCGCGACAGATTTCGTTCATCCCCCCTGCACCCGAACCGCCCGCGGACAAGCCGCTTTCGGCCGTCGATCAGCAGGCCATCACCCTCTACAACGAGGCGCTGGCCGCGATGGAAGAGGAGGCCTATGCCACGGCGCATATACTCCTGCTCGACCTTCATACCCGGTACGGCGGCACGGCGTTCTGCCGGGAACATGCGGCGGCGCTTTTCAGTCAGATGGCGCGGGCGCGCCTGCTGGCCGAGGACCCGGAGTTGTGCGTCTATTTCTACGAGCCGTTCGATGGTCCCATCCAGGACTGGGAGGGCACGCCCTCCGACCGGGATCCGTTCCTGCGCTCCATCGGCATGCTGGAGGGGATCCGGGCGGTCCTGCGCCATCCCGGCGTGGGCAATGTGCGGGTGGCCCTCAAACCGGCCACGCAGGCGGGGCTCTTCCCCATCCGCCCCGGCCAGCGGCTGACCCTGGCGTTCAAGACCGATTCGACCGAGCCGGTCCACATCCAGCTGTGGGACCGCGCCAACAATGCCGATTATTTCCACGACATCCAGGGCATGGCGCCCGGCGCCTGGCATTGTGTCTCCGTGGCGGTGGAGGAGATGCGGTCGTTGGCGCGTCCCGACCGCGAGGTGGGCCCGGTGACCGGTGAATGCTGGTACATGAGCGTGTCGATCGAGGGCGCCGCGGAGGGGGCCCGGCTGGCCGTGGACGAGATCTGCCTCTCGGGCCCGGCGATTCCCGCCCATCTGGCGCGGGCCCGCGACGACCAGGTGGCCGGCCGCGTTTTGCCCGACGCCGGCCGGGAATTCGTCCTCCTGACCCCCGAGACGGCCGAGGCCTGCCGGAAGGTGGCGGGTTCGGCCGAACGCCTGCAGGTGGTGGCGGTGGCCGGCGACGCCATGGCCGACTGGCTCCTGAAAAGTATGCTCCCGGCCGGGTGCCGCAAGGTGGGCGACGGGCGGGTATGGGGGCCGCGGCGGCTGTGCGCGGAGATCGCCGAGCGGCTGCCCGATATGATCCGGGAGCACCATCCCGGCATCATCGCGGTCATGGCCGGCCTTACGGACCTTTCGGCCTGCCCCCAGGACACGCCGCTCTCCGTATCCTACGAAATGATCGTCACTGCCAGCCTGGCCGGCGGGGCCATCCCCGTCCTGTTCGGCCTGCCGGCCGTGGGCGATGAAGCCCAGGTCCGGCGCATCGCCGAACTGAACGAAGCGCTCCTGCAGATGTCCCGGACCTACCGCGTGCCGTTCATCGACACGGCCGGCCTGCTCGCGCCCGTCGACGGCCATTCCCAATTTGCGGGGGAACACAGCCTTTCGGCCGAGGGCCGGCGCAAGCTTACGGCCGCTTTCACCCTGCTGCATCGTAAACTCACCACCCAGTTCACCTGTGCCCGCTGAAGGAGAGATCATATGCGTCGTTTCGGCATGACCTGCGGTCTGCTCGTTCTGGCCTGCGGCCTCGTCGCCGGGGACGGGGAGCTGTTCAGCAACGCCCTCACCCTGCGCCTGCCCTGCACCGTGCGTTCGGGACCGGCGGGGATCAAGGAGGTCGAGATCTGGTCCACGGTCGACAGCGGCACCACCTGGGAGCGCGCCGCGGTGATCACCGATGCCGCCGTCGCCCTCACCGTGACCGTGGCCGTGGACGGCGTCTACGGGTTCCGGACGGTGGTGGTCGGCAACAACGGCAAGCGCGAGGCGGCCCCCAAGACCGGCGACGCCCCCCAGCTGGTCTACACCATCGACACCCATGCGCCGGTGATCAAGCTCCTTGCATCCGCCGCGGGCACCACCATCAAGCCGGGTGAATCGGTCGAGGTGAGCTGGGAGATCAGCGATCCCAACCTGGACCCTGAAGCCACGAATGTCCTCTTTTCCGATGACGGCGGCGGCAACTGGAAGATCATATCCGAGCCCGGCTCGATGGCGGGCCGGCACACGGTGGTCGGCTCGGTCTATGTGACCCCCGCCGTGTTCAAGGTCGCGGCCGGCGACCGGGCCGGCAACCGGAGCGTCCAGGTCATGGCCTTCTCCGTGGCCGGCGAGGGTGCGGCGGCCGTTCCCGCGGCCGCACCTGCCGGGGCACCGGCTCCGGCGCCGGGAACACCCGCCCCCGCCGCGGCGGAAGTCACCGAACCCGCCCGTCCACCCGCGCCCGCCGGACCGGCGGCGACGGCCCCCGCCTCGGATGGTTCGCAGGAAACGCTCACCATCATTTCCGCTCCGGGCAAGGAGGGCTTTGAGACCATCATCGAGGTTGAGTCCGGGTATGTGGCCGAGACGGCCGCGCGCGATGAAGGCCCGGCGGCCGGGGAGATGGTGATATTGCAGGAAGGGGAACGGCAGATCCCCACCCGTCGTCCCGAACCCGCGGCGCCGGCCCGCCCGGCGGCAACCCCCGCGGCTCCCGCCGCCGAGTCGGCCCCCGCGGTCCCGGCCCGGGAAGCGGTCGATGGCGCGGCGGTCGCGGAATGCGACCGGGCGATCGAGGCGGAGATCTTCGGCAACGCCGAGGCGGCCGCCAAGCTGTATGTCAACGCGCTCAAGCGCGAACCCAAGTACTACCGGGCCCGCAAGGGGTTGGCCGACCTGTGCCTGCGGGAGGGCCAGTACAAGGCCGCCCGCCAGCAGTATGAGGCGATCCTGCAAGTCAACCCCGACGATGTGATCTCGCGCGTGAATGCCGCCTTCTGCGCCTACCGGCTCGGCGATGCCGCCGGCGCCGAACGGGAATACAAGCGGATCCTGGCGCTGAATCCCGGCAGCGTGGACTGCATGTGGTACCTGTCCAAGATCTACAAGGACCGCGCGATGATGAAAGACGCCACCTACCTGTGGATCCGCATCGTCAACACCGGCCCGGACGATAACAAGTGGTTCGATTTCGCGCGCAATTACCTGGCCATCTACGCGGGGAGGACCTGATCCGGGGCGGCGCATGCGCGTGGCTGAACTCGACCTCGGGACGGACCTTTTCACGATCGCCTGTCACCGGCGGGCCGACGCGGTGCGTCTGCCGCCCGACCCGTCCGCGATCGTCTTCCCGGTGACGGCCGGGGCCGGGGCCGGTCCTGTCCGGCCCGTCTGCGGCGGCTGGCTCCTCCGCACCCTGCCGGCCGGCACACAGGTCCTGACCGCCGCGGTGCCGCCCGGCACGGGGCATGTCGCGCTTGTTGAGATGTTCCTGCGTTTCGAGACGGGCATGGTCGCCTTGAACCCGGCCGAGCAGGCGCGGGCCGTGGCCTTGGCCGCGGAGGATGGCTTGGAGCGGGCGGCGGCCGTGGCGCGATTTGTGGGCCTGCCGGGCGACCGGCGGGTGCCTGATCGGTGCCGCGCGGCGGCCGGCCTGGATGAACCCTGGCCCCGGCTCATGGCCGCCGGGCGCGTCTCGCTGGCCACGGCCGCGGCGGCGGCCGCCATGGATCCGGATGACCGCCGGGCGCTGGCCGCGGGACTGGACGCGGCGCACATGACCGGACCGATGCAGGCGCAGTTCCTGGACGCGCTTGCCGCCGGGGAGCGGCCGGCCGCGCTCTGGTCCCGGCCTGCCCTGGCCGCGGTCATTGCCGATCCGGCCCTTTCCGCGCGCGGGCGGGGTGAGCGGCTGCTTGAGGCGGTCCGGGCCCTGGCCCGGCCCCGCTACGCGGCCGACCGGGCCGCCTTTGATCGGCTGGCCGCGGCGGTGGGTTTTGATGACACCTGCACGCTCCGGGCGGCGGCGTTCTTCGAGTCGGCCGGAAGGACCGTGGCTTTCACCGCGGCCGGCGCCGCGGCGTTCAGGGCGCAGGTGGGCCGGCTGCGGGCGATCGCGGAGGATCCCCGGCTCGACGGACTTTTCGAATCATGAACAGGCAACAGGAGACGCATCCGTGATCCGGACAGGTGACCGCACAGTGGACAAACAGATCGATGAACTCCATGCCATGGGGCAGGGGCATGTGTTCCGATTCTGGGACAAACTCGACGCGGCCGCGCGGCAGAGCCTGATCGCCGAGGTCATGGAGATCGACTGCGCGCTCATGGCGCGGCTCATCGCCGGGCTCGTGCCGGGCGCCACGGCGCCGCCCCCCGCCCCGGTGATCGAACCGTGCCCCATCATTGACCGCGAGAACGACCCGCAGCGGGCCGAGGCGGAGCGGGCGGGCATCGCCGCGATCCGCGCCAGCAAGGTGGCCGCCTTTTTAGTGGCCGGCGGGCAGGGGACCCGGTTGGGGTACGACGGACCCAAGGGGGCCTTTGTCATCGGCCCCCTGAACGGCCGCACCCTCTTCCAGATCCACGCCGAAAAGATCCGCGCCGCGGGCCGGCGGTACGGGGTCATCATCCCCTGGTACATCATGACCAGCAATCTCAACCACCACGCGACCCTGGCCTTTTTCAAGGATCACGGGCATTTCGGCATCGATCCGGCCAATATTTCGTTCTTCGAACAGTCCATGATCCCCGCGGTGGACACCCATGGCCGCCTCATCCTGGCGGCGCGGGGCGCGCTCTTCCGCAATCCCAACGGCCACGGGGGATCGCTGGCCGCCCTGCATACCAGCGGCGCGCTGGCCGACATGCGCCGGCGGGGCATCGAGTACATCTCCTATTTCCAGGTGGACAACTGCCTGGTGCGGATCGTCGATCCGGTCTTCATCGGCTTCCATATCCTAGAACAGGCCGAAATGTCATCCAAGGTGGTCGATAAGCGCGACCCCGAGGAGAAGGTGGGCGTGATCGGCAAGGTGAATGGCCGGATGGGTGTGATCGAGTACTCCGACCTGCCCCGCGAACAGAAGAACGCCCGCAACGACGACGGCAGCCTCAAATACGCGGCCGGTTCGATCGCCATCCACATCCTGAGCCGGACATTCGTGGAGGAGGAGAACAAGGGCGGGCTCCGGCTGCCCTATCACAAGGCGGTCAAGAAGATCCCGTTCATCGACGCTTCGGGCGCGCTGGCCAAGCCGGAGAAGGAGAACGGGGTCAAGTTCGAGACCTTCGTCTTCGACGCGCTGGCCGACACCAAGCGGTCCGTCACGCTCCGCACCCGGCGGGAGGACGATTTCGCCCCGGTCAAGAACGCGGCCGGCCTTGATTCGCCGGCCACGGCCCGGACGGCCATGGACGCGCAGGCCAAACGCTGGCTGGCGGCCGCGGGCTGGACCGGACCGCTGCCCGGGACGGTGGAGCTGAGCCCCCTGTGGGCCGATTCGGCCGAGGAGGTGCGGGCGCGCCTGGACGGGATGCGCTACCAGGGTTGATTTTGAGGGTATTTTCCTTGAACATGCGGACCACCTGCGCTATAATACTTTATTCACAAAACCTGTATTTCACGCAACCTTTAGGAGAATGCCCATGAAACGGATCGCGCTCATCTGCTGTGTATTGCTCTGCTCGGTCGGCATGCTGACCGCCCAGGATGCCCCGGCCGTACCGGCCGCATCGACGATACCCTGCGTGACCGCCTCGGTCAGCAGTGCCGGCGCCCTGATGAAAGAGGCGGCGGCCATCGGTAACGCCATCATGCCCGGCATCGGGCAGATGATGGTCATGAAACTGCCCATGATGCTGGGGACCCCCACCATGGCCGGTGTCGCCCAGGACCGGCCGGTCTTCGTGGTGATGGGGCTTTCGGCCGCCATGGCGCCCGTCACGGCCGTCTTTGTCCCGGTGACCGATTTCAACGCCTTCAAGGGCGGCCTGATGCCCAATCAGCACCTGGTGGAGCAGGCCGGTGATTACGCGTTCATGCTCTTGGCCACCGGCGCGCCCGCCGCGGACGCCGATGTCCAGGCCGCCCGCACCTGGAAGCCCGCCGCCGCCGATGGCCACCTGATCTCCATCCGGCTGGCCCTGGCGCCGGTGCGGCCGATGGCCCTGATGGGGCTCGAACAGATGAAGGCCCTGCACGCCATGGTCGCGGGGATGGGGCAGGCCCAGATGGCCGGCGATCCCACCGCGCTCATCGCCGCTTACGCCGAGGGCGCCAAACTGGTGGTCGAGCAGGGTGAGAGCATCGCCCTGACCATTGATGCCGCCGCCGACAGCCTCAAGTGTGCGTTCATCGTGACGCCCTCCGCCGGTTCCCGCCTGCAGACGCTCATGGCCGCGCCCGGCATCGACACGGCCGGCATTGAGGCGCTGGTCCCCGAGAACGCACACCAGTTCGTCTTCAGCGGCGTGGTGGGCGGGCCGATGTTCCAGGCCATGATGGACGCCATCCTGCCGGCCAGCGTGACCGCCCAGGGCTTCGACCAGGCCACGGCCGCCGCCGTGCTGGCCGAGAATCAGGCCCTGATGCAGGCGATGACGCCCTGCCGGTACACCTTCTTCGGCGATGTGACCCCCGGCGTCGGCGGCCTCCATTTCGGCGGTGTCTATCTGCTCGAAAAAGGCCGGGCGGCGGGCGTGCTGGCCTCGTATGGCAAGCTTTTCGCCCTGATGCAGAAGGCGCTGGCCATGGCCCTGTTCAACCCGCCCGTGTACAAGGCCGATGCGCGCAAGCTCGGCGACCTGACCGTGGGCCGGATCGAAATGGTCATCAACGAAAAGAATCCCCAGTTCGCCGCGGTGGCCCCCCAGCTCAAAGCCTTCGGGTTCGACCGGTTCGCCGTTGAGTTCACGGCCGTCGGCGACACGATCGCCGCCGCAAGCGCCGGCGACCTGGAAGCCGTTGTCGCCATGGTCAAGGCCGGCATCAAGCCCGCGGCCAAGCCCGCACCGGCCGGTTTCCTGATGGGCGGCTCCGCCAACCTTCTGGCCCTTTTGAAAACGGTCCTGCCCGCCCTCGGGGCGAACGATGTTCCGCCCGCCGTCCTCGCCGCCCTGAACGCCGTCGACCCGGTCGGCACCGCCCTTGCGTTCGTCGCCACGGTCAACGGCAACCTGGTCGCGGAGACCCGGATCCCCCGGACCCTCTTCGCCCGGATCGGCAAGATCGTCATGAAGGCCAACGCCCCCGCGGCCGGGCCCAAGGCCGGCCCGCCGGCCGGAGCGCAGTTCTAAGCCCCCATCCGCCCGGTACGGCCGGGTACGGGTCACACCCTTTGTTTCAACACCATCTGGATGAACGATTGAAAGGATGAATGGCATGGGCAAGATCGCATCGATCATCGGCCGGGAGATCCTCGATTCCCGCGGCAATCCCACCGTTGAAGTGGATGTCCACCTCGATTCGGGCATCATGGGCCGCGCCGCCGTGCCCTCCGGCGCCTCCACCGGCGAACACGAAGCCGTGGAACTGCGCGACGGCGACAAGAAGCGCTACCTCGGCAAGGGCGTGGTCAAGGCCGTCGCCAATGTGAACACCGTCATCGCCAGGGAACTGCTGGGTATGCCGGCCGACGGCCAGGTGACGATCGACCGGCGCATGTGCGCCCTCGACGGCACGGAGAACAAGGGCAAACTCGGCGCCAACGCCATCCTGGGCGTCTCCCTGGCCGTGGCCAAGGCCGCGGCCGCGGAATGCGGCCTGCCGCTCTACCGCTACATCGGCGGTACCAACACCAAGGTCCTGCCCGTCCCCATGGCGAACATCATCAACGGCGGCAAGCACGCCGACAACAAGGTCGATTTCCAGGAGTTCATGGTCATGCCCGTGGGCGCCAAGTCCTTCCGCGAGGGCATCCGCATGGTCTGCGAGGTCTTCCATAACCTGAAAAGCGTGCTGAAGGCCGGCAAGCATAACACGAATGTCGGTGACGAGGGCGGCTTCGCGCCGAACATCGGCAATGAAGAGGCCCTGAAGTACATCATGGAGGCCATCGCCAAGGCGGGGTACACGGCCGGCCGCGACAAGGATTTCGGCATCGCCCTGGATTGCGCCTCGAGCGAACTGTTCGAGGAAGGGGACCGCAAGGGATACAAGTTCTGGAAGTCCAATCCCGACAAGCCCTTCTCGGCCGATGACATGATCGCCCTCTTCGCCTCATGGGTCGAAAAGTACCCGATCATCTCCATCGAGGACCCGCTCGACCAGAACGACTGGAAGGGCTACGCCACGATGACCAAGGCCCTGGGCGGCAAGATCCAGATCGTGGGCGACGACTTCTTCGTCACCAATCCCAAGCGGCTCCAGCAGGGCATCGACCAGGGCTGCTGCAACTCGATCCTGATCAAGGTCAACCAGATCGGTTCGCTGACCGAGACCCTCGACGCCATCGAGATGGCCAAGCGCAACCATTACACCGCCGTGGTCAGCCACCGCAGCGGCGAGACCGAGGACGCCACCATCGCCGACATCGTCGTGGGCACCAACGCCGGCCAGATCAAGACCGGCTCCGCTTCGCGCACCGACCGTGTCGCCAAGTACAACCAGCTCCTGCGCATCGAGGAGGAACTCGGCGCCAACGCGCTCTATCTCGGCCGTTCGGCCGTGCGCTGCGGCTGACCGGACCCGACGGGGCCCAGGTAAGGAGGCAGAAGGGATGGCCGCCACCCGCGCCAAGGTGATGGACCTGGCCGACCAGATCCAGCGCCTGGGGACCAACCAGCGGACGGGCACGCTCGTGGTGACCGGCCCGGCCGGGACCGCCAAGCATTTCTTCTTCGGCAACGGCCGGGTGGAAATGGTGGCCGTCCCCCGCAAGCGCTACCTCCTGGGCGAAGCCCTGTTCAAGACCGGCAAGATCGAACGCACGGTCCTTCTCAAACTTATCGCCGAGAGCTTCAAGGAGAAGGGGAATGTGCTGGGCACTTTCCTCATGGACAAAGGCTCCGTGAAGAAGGAGGACCTTCTCGATGCCATGGCCTTCCAGCTCCAGGAGGAGATCAACGACCTGTTCCTGTGGGAGGACCTTGATTTCAAGTTCAACGAGGGCCCGCCCGACCCGGTGATCTTTCCGCCTGAAATGCTCGCCAGCAAGGTCGCCCTGAACACCGAGATGCTGGTGATCGAGGCCGCCCGGCGCACGGACGAGTGGGACCGGATCAAGCACCACATCCCGTCGTTCAGCGATGTCTACACCCCGGTGGCCGGATCGGGTGATATCACCGGCTGGGACCAGGGCACCCAGCTGGTCTTCGCCAACATCAATGGCCGTCACACGGTGGACAAGCTCCTGGAACAGACCCGGCTTGACCGGTTCTCGATCCTGCAGTGCCTGGCCGCGCTCAAGGAACACGGCCTGGTCCGGTCCCTGGACGGCAACGAGCTGGCCGCCCTGGCCGTCAAGGTCCAGCCGGTCGACGCGCGGCGGGATGTCCTCAAGCGGGCGATCGAGCTCGGCACCACCGATACCCAGGCCCAGCTGCACCTGGCCGAGGCCCAGGAAGAGCTCCAGGATCGGGTCAACGCCGGGGCGACCTACCTGGCCTACGCCCGCGCGGCCGGGGCCAAAGGGGACATCAAGAACGCCCAGTACGGTTTCCAGATGGTCCTGGGCATCGATCCCGGCAATCTG
Organism: Planctomycetota bacterium; assembly: GCA_043820325.1. Classification (GTDB taxonomy): domain Bacteria; phylum Planctomycetota; class JBDREB01; order JBDREB01; family JBDREB01; genus JBDREB01. Next base: position 10,978 of record JBDREB010000153.1, read on the forward strand.
GCGGCCCTGCACGAAATGAGCCTGATGCTCGTCGCGGGCGGGGCCAAGGCGGAGGCGGTGGCCGCGCTGGTCAAGGCCGGCGGCCGCCAGGTCGAACTGGGGGCCCATGCCAACGCCAAGGGGCTCTACGAGGAGGCCGTGCGCATCGATCCGGAGAACATCGAGGCCCAGATCGGTCTCGGCCGGTATTATGAAACGCAATCGGACCCGTCCCAGGCCAACATTGAATTCGCCCGGGCCGCCGAACTGCTGATGGCGGCCGGACGCAAGGAGGAGGCCGTCGGCATCTTCCGGCACATGCTCGAGGTCGACGCCGACTGCATGGATGCCGGTCTCGGCCTAGGCCAGACTCTGGGCGAACTGGGCAAGAACGAGGATGCGGTGAAGGAATACCAGAAACTGGCGGAATCGCTCAACAAGGCCGGGGGCCTTTCGGGGGCCATCACCGGCGGGTTCCTCATGAAGGTCTACGAGAACATGATCGCCCTCGATCCCGGCAACCGCGGCGCGCGCGAGTGGCTGGCCAAGGCGTATGAATCGAAGAACAAGAAGGACAAGGCGGTGGCCCAGTACCGCAAACTGGCCGAGATCTACGCCGGCGCCGGCGAGCACGCCCGGGCCGACGAGGCCCTGGTTAAATTATGCGAACTCATGCCGGATGACCACAAGGCCCGCATCGAACTCGCCCATGTGAAAATGGCGCGGCGCATGCGCGAAGAGGCCCTGTCGCTTCTGGTCATCGGGGCCGAGACCCTCATCCAGCAGAAGAAAACGGCCCCGGCGCGCGAACTGCTGGGCGAGGCGCTGCGCATCGATCCTTTCCAACCCCGCGCCCGGGCGGGTCTGGCCAACCTTATGGCGCTGGAAGGCCGCAAGGATGAAGGCGCCCGCCTGCTGGTGCGCACGGGGCGGATGTGCCGCGGCGGCGGACTGACCAAGGAAGCGGTGCAGCTTTTGACCGGCGCGCTCGCGTTCCAGCCGGGCGATCCCGAAGCCCTGCGGGAGCTGGCCGCCATTTACCTTGAAGAAGGGGCCGGTTTCGTCCCCGTGGCGACCGCGGTCGAATATATCCAGCACCAGCTCAAGGCCCGTAATTTCGGCGATGCGCTGGCGGCCGCCCAGAAACTGGCCGGCCAGGACAAGAGCAACCAGGAACACGCCATTCTGGTCGAATCGGCCCGGGCGGCCATGGCCGCCATGGCCGCCAAGCCGGCGCCGGTGAAACCGGTACCTGCCGCGCCTTCCGGCAAGGGCGCGTCCGCGGCGGGCGTGGATGAGGCGGAGGACCAGGCCGCGACCATTCAGGCCCTCAAGCATGTCGTAACACGATCCAGGGATGACATCGGCGCGCGAGAGAAGCTGGCCGACCTCTACCGCCAGAAGCGCGAGTTCGTGAATGCCGCCCAGATGCTGCGCGAGGCCGCGGCGCTTTACAAAAAGAAGGGGCAGGCCGACCTGGCCGTCAAGCGTACGGCTGAAGCCGACTCTCTGGTGAAACAGCTCGGGCTTGAACCGGGCCAAGCCCGCCTTGCTTCGGCCAGTGCCCCGGCCGTCATACCAGCGGCCGGCAAACCCGCGCCCGTCAGACCGGTGGGCGCTCCCATCCCGGCCAAACCGGCCGTTGCCCCCGAACCGGCCCGGCCCGGTTCGCGCACGGGCAAGACCGGCTATGATGTACCCATGAGCATTGAGGATTTTGAAAAAGGCTTCAAATAACAGGGATTTCCATGGTCCATCGGTACCGTTTCGCCATCCTGACCGCCTTGATCATGGCCGGTTACCTGTATGTCACCATGTATATCGTCATCCACCGCCGCCGGGCCGCCTCCGAACCGGTGGCGGTCGCGACGATCCCTCCGGTCGAACTCCCGCCCGCGCGCGACGAGGTTGTGGTCGGAGTCTCGGACGCCCTTGCCCGGGGCGACCGCGAGACGGCCGTCGGCCTCTACCGGTCGGCCGCCGGGGCGGGGGATGATGCCGGGGCATGGATCCTGCTCAACATGGCCGTGCGGGCCAATCGCGACACGCGTTACGAAAGCATTGCCGCGGGATCCCCGCCGGTGGTCACGATCGCCCTGCGCGACGGGGCGCTTGAAGGCGGCCTCCTGTGCGTGGGCGTCACGGTCGCCAATCCGGGCCCCTATCCCATGAATGTCCCCCGCGTGCCCGTCACGGTGGAGGGGGTGTTCAGCGATGGGGCCGGGGGCGCCGACCTGGTGGTGCCCGGGACCGTGCGGTACGCGGCCGGAACCGGGGACGGCGTACCCCGCGTGATCCGTCTCGGCGGGGAATCGTGCTGGGGCTTTACGGTCGATTTTGAGCGGCCCGCCGGACTTGCCGGCCCCTGCGATCTCAGGGCGCGGCTCACCTTCAGTGAACGGGTGATCGATGGCCGGAATATGGTCCACGGCATTTTCGCCTCCGCGCCCATCAGGGCGATATTGTAAGAAAGGGGCTGCGCATGCGCCTGTTCCTCATCAGCATCCTGGCCGCATTGCTTTCCGGCTGCGGTCCGGCGCCGCATGCCGAGTGGGCCGTTGAATATGACCGTCTGATCGCCGAACTTTCCGCCATCCCGCGCGCGGGGGGCGTCATCGCCGAATTTGGACGCTTTTACGATGTGTGCGACCGGCTCCAGGCGCATGTTGAGCATGCGCCCGTGGGCATCGACCGCCTGATGGATGCCCTGGTCACGGCCGACAATGCCACACTTCGGGCGGGGGCGGCCGAAGTGCTGGGGCGGACCGGCGACCCCCGTGTGCCGCGGTTCTGCGTGGCCACGCTGGATTATCCCGACCCGTTCGTGCGGGAGCGCGCGGCCAAGGCCCTGAGCCGGATCACCAAACAAGATTTTGGAGAGGATCGCAATGCCTGGCAAAAATACCTGGATGGCAAGGCCGGTGACCATGCGCCTTGAATTGATCGTCCTTGCGGCGCTCCTGTGGGCCGCCGGGTCCTTCCTCGGCGCGCAGGACCTGCCCGCCGTCCCCGTTGAACCCGTCGCCCCCGCGGCGCCCGCCCCGGCGCCGGAGCCGGTCGTTATCACCGTTCCCGCGGTCGAAGCGCCGCCGGCCGCCACGACCGCTCCGGAGACGCCTGCCGCCGATACGGCCCCGGCCGCGACAGGCTAGGGCCGGGCGATGGCCGGCATCGTGATCGAGATCGTCCTCTTCCTGCTCTTTGTGGCCGTGCTCTACTGGGTCTTCATCACACCCGAGCACCCCGCCGCACCGGCCACACCGGGCGACAAACCGGCCGCCGGGCCGCCGGCCGGCCCGGCCGCGTGATCGACCTGACCGGCCGGGTCTGCCTCATAACGGGCAGTACCCGCGGCATCGGCCGGGCGATCGCGGCCGCCCTCGGCCGCGCTGGCGCCACGGTGGTGGTGAACGGCCGGGAAACGGCCGCCACGGACGCCGCCGCCCGGGAATTGGCCGCCGCGGGTATCCATGCGCACGGCCGGGCTTTCGACATAACCAACGACGATGCGGTCACCGCCGGGATCGCCGGCATAGAGGATTCGATCGGACCGCTCGCCGTGCTCGTTAACCACGCCGGCATCACGGTCCGGGGACCGGCCGAGAGCATCGCCTGGGACGACTGGGACCGGGTCATGGACCTCAACCTCAAGGCCGCCTTCCGGGTGGCCCGGGCCGCGGGCGTGCGCATGAAAGGACGCCGGCAGGGCAAGATCATATTCATCGCCTCGCTCATGAGCGAAGGGGCCCGGCCCGGGGTCCTGGCCTACACCGTGAGCAAGGGCGGGGTCAAGATGATGGTGAAAGCCCTCGCCGTGGAGTGGGGCGGGAGCAATATCCAGACCAATGGCATCGGTCCCGGGTATATCGCGACCGCACTCACCGCGCCGCTCAGGGCCGACCCGGATTTCGACGCCTGGGTGAAAAAACGCACCCCCGCCGGCCGCTGGGGCACGCCGGAGGATGTGGCCGGTGCGGCCGTGTTTCTGGCCTCCCCCCTGGCCGATTTCATTAAGTGCCCGTAAATGAATAAAGTATCCATTTCGACATAGAGATTCCGTCCGCAGCCAAGGCGCGAGGAGGAGCCGTATCAATGGAAAGATCCGGCGTCGACGAGCAACGCCGGATGCGGACGGAAGATCATGTCCCT
>JBDREB010000154.1:0-7112 GCA_043820325.1 Planctomycetota bacterium
AAAGAATGGTTTTTATGTCCCATGCATCTCGGGAAGATCGTACCGGTCACATCCCGCGCGGTGCACGCAAGTTCTTGTAGCTGCGGGGCTTGTCCCCGCCTCCGGATGGGCGACCGCAAGGGTCGCAGCTACGGGGAAAAATACCGGGCACAAATGGATTGCGGACTTTTTGCGAGTCCGTCAAATCAAGCATTTTCCGGAAAATGACAAATGCTAAATGCAGATTTCCTGATCCCGGCGGAAAATGCTTTGGCACTTTTTGGCGTCAGCCAGGCGCGTGAATCAACCATAGGCCGGTTTGGGTGGTTACCGTAGGAGCGGGTTTGAAACCCGTCCTTTATTGCCGTTTCGCGATTAGACGGGAGGGCGGGTTTCAAACCCGCCCCTACACGGTTGACATCCGGATGTTCCCCGCACAATCACCTGTGGGTCGGAAAAAGCGCCAAACCTTTTTCCGAAAAACATGCCCGGTTACGGATAGGATCAGGAAATCTGAATTGAGCATTGAATATTGTGCGGTTGTCATGTTCCGCGCAAAGGTATGATCTCACCCATTCAACTGCTTAGGGCACGGCCCCGAGCCGCCAAGGGCGCTCGGGGCCCCCGCCTCCCGTCCATTCCAAACACATACATTGCGCAAGAGGGCGACCGCAAGGGTCGCAGCTACAAAAGCCGGGAAGAAAGGGCTGGCCGCCCGGTTCCGGACGCAAGCTGAAGCTTGCGGATCCCCCCCTGCCGTTTCCAGGCACCTTCAGTCCTTACTTGATAGAGCCACTTGCAAACCCCCCAAGAGTCAGCGAGCAAGCCACGGTCTGTGGTGGCGACAACAAGAATAACCACTACATATAGAAGCGGTCAGGGGGTTTTGCAAGTGGCTCAGCTTATTTGACGCATGTCATTATACGCCAACGGGGCGGGGAGTCAAGGGGAAGAAAGATGTCAGAGGTCAGTGGTCAGAGGCCAGACCGAGAACCGACGACGAAAGCCCGAGCGCAGATGTCCGGAGGTAGCCCGCGCGACCCCGAGCCGCGAGTAGCGCTCGGGATCCAAAGCGACTTCAGCCCGCGGGACCAGGTCTCCTGCCGCACGCTGAAGTCATGGACCTTGAGCCTGTCGAAAGGCATGCGGCCTACCTGAGCGGAGACAACCAGGGCCGAGCCGGCGCTCGGCGGTCCCAGGGGAAATCAGGAAACACCGAATTACGAAGGGAGGAACGGGTAACAGCTCTTACGAGCTTAACTACAAACAAACCCCCGTGCGGCTTACCGGCCCTTGGGCCTTACCCATCACCTATGACCTGGGACTTGCGACCCATCCGGTCAAGCCGGAGGGCAGGCTCTGTGACTCTTCGTTTTTCAATACCCCAATTCAGTCTTGACGATCTCCGCCGCCTGTTTGCCGGCCGTGTTCAGCGCGGCGCGGCAGCCTTCGTCCACATTGCCGGTATAGGAGATGCCGATCACATTCTCGACCGCCTTGTGGAAGAGGATGCGGCCGGTGCCGATCTCGACCCCCTTCACATACCCGTCGGCCCGGCAGGTGGAGGAACCCATCGCCGTGTCGACTTCGCGGGCGGTGAACTGGCCGGTGACCATGCAGAACCCCTTGAGTTTCTGGCCCACCTGTTCGAGCAGGGCCTTTTCGTCGAACGCGCCGGCCAAGTTGAGCTGGTTGACATCCACGCCGCCGTCCTTCATGGAGCCCGTCACCGCGGCCATGACGATGCCGTTCTTTCCGGCCTCGTCGATGAAGACCACCCAGCGCGAGACCGTATCGACGGTGATGACGAATTCGGCCGCGGCCGCCCGGGTCGCGGTCGACGCGCCCAGCCCGGGCCGGCAGAGGATGCGCACGGTCTTCACGGGCGCCCGTTCGATCATGGAGACGGTGGCGCAAGCCGCGCCGGCCGCGTCGGTGACCTGCGCCGCGTCCATGACCACCCGGCCGCGCACGGCCGTAAACGACACGGGGAAATTCGCCAGCGGTTTGTCAAAGGCGGTGAACACGGCCTTAAGCGGCGTGTCGAGCCCGGCGCCAGCCTTGCCGTCGATCACGGCCGGGTCGGCGACCGCCTTGACCGCGGCCAGGAAATCGTTCTGTTCCTTGACGACCGTCAGTTCCAGGGCCATGGCCTTGACGCCCGCGGGCGACCCGCCCTGCCGGAAGGAACGGTAGAAGTATTCCGGGTCCTTGAGCGCCTGGATGTGGCCGAGGGCCTCGCCCAGCAGGGTGGCATACTGTCCGAAGACGCCCTCGGCCTTGCGCTGGAGCGCCTGGTCAAAGGCGGCCGCGGCCTTGGCCTGCAGGTCTTTCACCTGGCTTTCGATCTTGCCCAGATAGACCGCCTTGTCGAGGCCGGCCAGGGCGTAGGACCGCCGCCGGCCGGTGAACTGCTCCACGATCTCCAGCCCTTCCAGGCGGGCGTCGGTGATGTTCTGGCTGATCGATTCGAACCGTTCCTTCACCGTGGCACCGTCGGACGCGGCCATGTCGGTGATCCGCGCGCGGACCTGGGTGCGGATCTGGGAGGCGACTTCCTGGCGCGCCGACTGGGCCGCCGCCTCGGGCGTATCACCCGACCCCACCGCCAGCCAATAGGCGGCCTTGGTGCAGCCCCGGGTCTCGCCCGCCTCGATCCAGGCCGGCCGGGCCCCCTCTGTCTCCGCCACCGCTTCCGGCGCCGGGGCGGTATGCTTTTTGGGCGCGGGCTCACTACCCCCCATGCACCCCCAGCCGAGGGCCAGTCCCAGCGCAGTCACGGCGATCATGGTCCGCATAACAGGTCCCTCCGTTGTGAAGGACAGCCGGAGGCGGTCAATTGCCGCCCCGGTACTGCCCCAGAAGCCGGTTGAATGTGGCGCGGTCGAGACGCAGGAGAACATAGGTCGTACCCGGATTGCCGCCCGACACCCCGGTGCGGTCGACCCACTGCTCGATCACCTCCGAGCCCTGCAGGTCCTCGTCGGTCACGGAAATGGATTCCATGGAAACATCTTCGTGCCGCTGGAAATCCTGGGTCTCGATCACGCTGACGATCGAGGTCTTGATCATCGAGGCCATCTCCTTGCGGGCGTTCTCACGGGCGTATTTCATGGAATCGGTGGGGTTCATGGTCCGGCCGGAATACCCCACGGCGTAGACGAACTGGTCGTCCTTCGGGATCTGGTTGACCCAGGCGGGGTACTTTTCCGCCTTGGGCGCCGCCTCTTTTTTCTTGATGCCGGGAATACAGGCGGTGAGGAGGACCGCCGCGAGGGCGGCGGCAAGCACGGGGTGGATGCGCATAAGCAGGCCTCCAGCGGTTACAGACGGCGCGGATTGTACCATCCCGCCCGGTTAAATCAACAAAAAAAGCGTCACTTGAGCGGTGGGGGGACCTTCATTCCCGTGCCGCGGCCGTAACCCTTGCCATCAACCGGCCATCGACATACGGCTTGCGGCCTTCGGTCCGGATCCAACATGCCATGTCCCTGCAGTACATCATCATGATCAATTCATGGGATCAGGCTGATAACCGGGTTTTTCCGCCCCCCGCTGTTGTCTGGACCCTGAGCAAGTCATCGCGTCGAAGGGTAGGGGCGGGTCTCAAACCCGTCCGTCTTGTGTTGCGTGCAAGGCGGGCAGGTTTAAAACCTGCCCCTACGGCGGAATAGAATGCCGCTTAACACCGGCGAGCCCTCTTTTGCCCGCTTTATTGTGGGGCGGTGTCCTTTGGCGATCAGCAAATAAAAAAGGGCCGGGGATCGCGTCCCCGGCCCCGGAGTGATCCGGATCGGTCCGGTTATTCCTTGGGGATCTCGCTGACCGGCTTGTTGGTGTAGCCGTCGGCCGTCTTGTCGATCAGCTCGTTCATCTTGTCGACCGCGTCCTCGGCCTTGAAGCCGATCTTCTTGGCGGCGTCTTCACGCTTCAGGGCGGCCTTGGTCTCCGTCTTGAAGGTGTTGATCACATTGTCAAGGGAGATCTTCATCAGGACGAAGAGGGTGCCGTCGCCGGCCTTCCAGGTCGCGACCTGCTCGGAGCCGACCAGCGTGTTGTTGGTGATCTGCTGGCTGACATCCTGGAAATACTCGATCGCGCTCTGGGTTTCCTTGTCATACAGGTCGCCCGCGGTCTCGGTGAAATCCTTGGTCATGCTGCGCACGGTGACGGAGAGGATGCGCGAGAGTTCCGTGCGGGCGCGGGTCCGGGCCTGGCTCTGCATGATGTGATGGGCCGGGGCCTGGCGGGCGGAGCCGACCGCGTAGATGGCCTTGCCGTACTCGCCTTCGTAGATGCCGCCCCCGCGGCTGACCCACTGCGGCTCGCCGTTCTCGCCCGTGACCGTGCTGGTCTCGGTGGGTTCGACGATCTTCTCGACCTTCTTTTCCTTGGGGCCGCCGCAGCCGAGCGTCAAGCCCAGCACGAGGCCGCCTGCCAATACCATGGTCAGCTTGTTCATGACATGTTCCTCCAAAATGTTATTCAACGATCCGTACACAACGGAATCCGACGGAGAAGTTAACGGTTTCAGGATCAAGGAGCAGGAACGAGGCCGTGGTCAGCGCGTCACCTCCTTTCCGGAAAGACCCCCCCATGACAAAGGCACGGAACACCATCTTCTGGACTTTGGTACCGAGACTGTCGACGATCTCGATCTTTTTTTCGATCGGGCCGCACCATTCCCACACATTGCCGGCCATGTTGAATGCTTTGAAGAACGAGGCGCCCTTCTCAAAGGAGCCGACCTCGGCCGTCTCCTTGAACCCGTCCGACCCGTCCTCGGCCCCCCTGGCCGTGCCGTGGTTGGCCAGGGCGCCATCGAACTTGTCGCCCCAAGGATAGGTGCGCATCTGGCGGTTGACCGGGTCCCAGCCCGCGGCCTTCTGCCACTGGGCCTGTGTGGGCAGCTGTTTGCCGGCCCAGGCGGCGTAAGCCTCGGCGCCGTAGTGGGTCACATTGACCACGGGGTGCTTGGCAAAACCATCCTGCACCTTGCAGTGCCCCCCCTCGGACTTGATCCGGGAGCCCGGGGCATTAAGGTCCATGTAGGCCCGGCCCTCGGGCGTGACCACCCGGCCGGTGGCGTCGAGGAACGCGCAGAACCGGGCGTTGGTGACTTCGTATTTGTCGATGTAGAAAGCGGGGATGTCCTGTTCGACCTTTTCCTTCTTTTCGCCCGCGAAGGAATAGACCGTGCACAGCCCGCCCGGCACCAGGACCATCACCGCGCCGTCCTTCTCGTCGACGATCTCCAGGGGGAGGCCCGACTCGGAGTCGCGTGCCGAACTGAGCGCCGTGTCACCGATGACATCGCGGGGTTTGCCGGCGCCCACGGCCTCCTCGGTGTAGCGGACCTCGCCGCTTGAGATGATGGCCCCTGACTTCAGGTCGACCATCTGGGCCGTGATGTAGATGCCGCCCTCGCGCTGGGCGATATCGCCCGAGATGATGGCCGTGGCCTGCAGGAGCTTGCCGAAGGCCGTGTTGTCGCGGGCGAACAGGTCGCCCATGGTGATGCGCTGTTCGCGCACGATCTGGTCGAGCTGGGACCGGGTCAGGACCTCGAACTGGGCCGCTCCGGGGTTGTTCTCGAGCGCCTTGAGCAGGTAGTTGGGCAGTTCCCGGGCGATCTGCTCGCCCTGCGCCGTGCGGTTGCCGCTTTCCTTGAACTCGTAGACCGCCACGCGGTGGCTGTCGAACCCCTTGTAGCCCCCGATCACCAGGCCGGCCAGCCGTTCCATGGCCCGGCCGAAGGCGTTCACCTTCTCGGCCACGATATCCTGCTTGTAGACCTCGAACTGGCGCTTGAGGAGCTCACGGCCCTCCCAGCTCACCAGCCGGGTCTCGACCAGGTAGGTGTACTGCTTTTCGGTCAGGTTCCCGGTCAGGGCGTAATCGCAGTCGATGCCCTTCATGATGGCGACGAAATCACCGGCCTCGGTCGTGTCGTACGAGGTGAACCCCGCCTTTTTCAGCCGGTCGAGCAGGGCGGCGCGGGTGACCGTGGCGGCCTTGGTCTTGCCCGGCTGGGCCGCCTGTTCAAGGGCCAGATTGACCTGGGCGGCGAAAAACTCGCCCCGGACCGATTCCAACCCCGAAACCGTGTGGTCGAAGACCGTGACCGTGGCGCCCGGATCCTCTTTTTCGATCTGGGTCAGCACGGCGCCGGCCAGCGCCGCAGCCTGGGCTTTGAGCGACTGGGCGGTCTCAGGGGCCGCGGCATCCGTCTTTGGGTGCTTTTTTACCGCAGGGGCGGCACCGGGCGTGCAGCCGGCCGCGATGATCGCGGCCAGTCCCATGCTCATTGTGAACCCAAGCGCTCGTTTCATGGTGTTCCCAAGCAGGTCCGGCAGGATGGTATACAAGATGAACGCGCCAATTATAGCCCGGAAAAACTGTGAATATGGGTTAAAACATGAGTGCCCCCGATCTGGACCTGTAGTTGAAGCGTCACGATTAGTTGCTTTCGTACCACTGTCCCCTACTCCCGGCCTGGCTTCGCTGGGAATATCGCCGAGCGTTTCCCATCCGCAGAGGCGGCGTAGCGTGGGACCATGGCGGACCATGTCGATCAGGATCCGGGTGGTGGGGAAGTTCCACACGGCCTTGGCGATGAAGGCCTTGCACAGCGCCAGGCGGTCTTTGGGCGGGCAGCCGTTGCCGACCCAGCGGTAGGCCGCCACATGCTCGCGTGGCGCGCAGACCTCGCAGATGGCGATAAACTCCCGGTGCCGGTCATCAAGCGCGCCCAACTCGTCTTCCATCATGGGAAAGAGCCAAGTCTGACGGACTCGCAAAAAGTCCACAATCCTACTGTGTGCGCGCTTTTCCCCGTAGCTGCGACCTTGAGCCTGTCGAAAGGCGGTCGCCCATCCGGAGGCAGGGTCAAGCCCCGCAGCTACAAGGACTTGCGGGGAAGCATGGTTACCATCGGCAGGACCGTCCCGGAACCTGTGGAGCATGACAAAGATCCTTTTTGCGAGTCCGTCAAGTCTGAATCGTGGACCAAAGCGCGCCCAATTCCGCCAGTCCGCTCATCGCATGTCTCCTTAATGCTTGCCGATGTTTATTGCCAGATGGCGGATTATGTTGCAACTAATGTGCCATAACAACTTGTCATTAAATGATTT
>JBDREB010000155.1:0-19817 GCA_043820325.1 Planctomycetota bacterium
TTCATATGCTACCTTTCGTATCTCCTGTTGTCGCTGCTGAACTATCACTTGCGTGATGAGGATGTTTCACCGGAAGAAGCACTGCGGGAGTTGGAGACGATGTACAAAGTATACATGAAAGATCCCAAAAAAGACTTTAGAATCTCCCGGGGCGTCACGCTGAACAAGAAGCAAGAACGGATTTTGAAAATCATCAGCCCTGGACTCCTGAAACCTAGTGTATAAAAACCAGGTGGAATTCAGGTATATATTGAGCCACTTGCAAAACCCCCTGACCGCTTCTATAATATGTAGTGGTTATTCTTGTTGCCGCCACCATAGACCGTGGCTTGCTCGCTGACTCTTGGGGGGTTTGCAAGTGGCTCTATTGACAAAGCCCCCAAGGATTAGTGCGCTTTGCGGGGCCTGGATCGCATCCGGTTTTGCGGCCGTGGCAATATGGCGAACGCCATGATCAACAGTCTTGCTCCGCAAATCTTTTTTTGAACAGAATTGACCGGTTATCCGCATTATTTTCCTGTGTCAGGCCGCCCAATCGCGCAGCCGCAGCGCACGGCTTGCGGGTTCATAATCAAGCCATTATGTTCATGTTATGGCAGACTGCCTGCCGGGGGCCGCAACGGGCGGCGGAAGGCGGTTGTCAAACACCCCGGCCGGTGTTTTTTTTTGATTGACAATATCGGTTTCCATGTTAGCATTACGCCGCCATCTGTGAAAATTTTCATTGCTTCTGAAAAGAGCATATGTTGAAGATCGCAATATCAGGCAAAGGTGGGACGGGTAAAACCACGACCAGTGCCCTGCTGGCATTGGTCATGGCCGAGCAGGGCCGGCCGGTGATCGCGATCGACGGCGATACCAACGCCAACCTGGCCTATGCCCTCGGGGTGCCCGAACCCGAAAAGATCGTCCCCCTGATCGAGATGAACGCGCTGATCGAGGAACGCACCGGCGCGCAGAAGGGCAAATACGGGGCCTATTTCCAGATGAATCCGCGTGTGGACGATATTCCCGACCGGTTCAGCGTGACCGTCAACGGGGTCAAACTGCTGGTGATGGGCTCGGTCACCGCGGCCGGGGGCGGGTGCGCCTGCCCGGAATATGTGCTCCTTAAGAATCTGGTCGGCCACATGCTCCTCAACCGCTCCGAGACCCTGATCCTGGACATGGAGGCCGGCCTGGAGCATTTCGGCCGGGCGGTCACCACGGGCGTGGATGTGCTCCTGGTGATCGTGAACCCCGACACCGTGAGCCTGGTGACGGCCGGGCGGGTCCGCACCCTGGCCGCCGGGCTCGGTATCAAGCATGTCTACGCGGTGGGCAACCGGGTGCGCAACGACGCCGACCGGGATTTCATCGCCGGCCGGGCCGGCATGGAGGTGCTCGGATACCTGCCGCATTTCCCCGCGATCGAGGCGCTCCAGCGCGAAGGCCGGCCGCCGGTCACCGCCGAGAGCCGCACTGCCATAGCAACCATCATCAAGCACTTGGAGGAGAAACACCATGGCTAAGGAACTGCTCCATGCCGACCAGGCGTCGCAGGCGATGATCAAACGCGCCGCGGAACAGGATCTCTCCACGGTATGGGACCGGTACGAGGCCATGCAGCCCCAGTGCCAGTTCGGCGCCACGGGGATCTGCTGCCGCATATGCAGCATGGGTCCCTGCCGCATCGACCCCTTCGGCGACGGGCCCCAGTGCGGGGTGTGCGGGGCCGATGCCGCCACCATCGTGGCGCGCAACCTGGCCCGCATGATCGCGGCCGGCACCGCGGCCCACTCCGACCACGGCCGGGACACGGCCCACACGCTGCTTTTGGCCGCCACGGACCCCAAGAGCGACTACCAGATCAAGAACCCCGCCAAGCTCCGCCAGATGGCCGAGATCTACGCGATCAAAACGGACGGCCGCGACGACAAGGCCATCGCCGCCGATCTCGCCCGGGCCTGCCTGGCCGAATTCGGCCAGCAGGAGGGGCTGATCCGGATCGCCTCCACGGCCCCGGCCCCGCGGCAGAAACTGTGGCGGGACCTGGGCATCTATCCCCGGTCCATCGACCGCGAGGTGGTGGAGCTCATGCACCGCACCACCATGGGCGTGGACTCCGATTTCAAGAACATCATCAAGGCCGGCATGCGCACGGCGCTGGCCGACGGGTGGGGCGGTTCCATGATCGCCACGGAGCTGTCGGACATCCTGTTCGGTTCGCCCCGCATCATGCCGTCCCAGGCCAACCTGGGCATCCTCAAAAAGGACACGGTCAACATCCTCGTGCACGGCCATGAACCCACCCTGTCGGACGTCATCGCCGTGGTCTCCCAGAAGCGGGAACTCATCGACAAGGCCAAGGCGGCGGGCGCCGCGGGCGGCCTCGTCGTGGGCGGCATCTGCTGCACGGCCAACGAGATCCTCATGCGGCACGGCATCCCCATCGCGGGCAGTTTCCTGCAACAGGAACTAGCCGTCGTCACCGGCGCGGTCGAGCTCATGGTGGTCGACGTGCAGTGCGTCATGCCCGCGCTCTTCGAGCTGAGCCGCTTTTTCCATACCAAGCTCGTGACGACCTCGCCCAAGGCCAGGATCACCGGCGCCGAGCACATCGAGTTCCACGAGGACCGCGCGGTCGCCATCGCCACCACGATCATCGAAACGGCCATCGCCAACTTCAAGAACCGCAAGACGGAACGGGTCTTCATCCCCGATTCCCGCGAGGACCTGATCGCCGGGTTCACCACCGAGTCGGTCTTCCAGTTCCTGGGCGGCACCTACCGGTCCACCTACCGCCCCCTCAACGACGCGGTGATCACCGGCCGCCTGCGCGGCGCGGCCGGCGTGATCGGCTGTTCCAATCCCAATGTGGAATACGAGGAGGCCCACATCAAGATGGTCAAGGAACTCCTCGCCAATGATGTGCTGGTGGTGACCACGGGCTGCAACGCGATCACCTGCGCCAAGCATGGCCTGCTCAAGCCCGAGGCCGCCTTCCTGTACGCGGGCAAGGGCATCCAGGAAGTCTGCCGCGCCGTCGGCATCCCGCCGGTGCTGCACCTGGGCTCCTGCGTGGACAACAGCCGCATCCTGCGCGTGCTGGCCAACATCGTGGCCGAAGGGGGCTTGGGGACCGACCTCAGCGACCTGCCCGTGGCCGGCGCCGCGCCGGAATGGATGTCGGAAAAGGCCGTGGCCATCGGCTTCTATTTCGTGGCCTCGGGGGTCTACACCATGATCGGCCATCCGCTCCCCGTGGCGGGCAGTCCCGCCATGATGAAGTACCTGACCGAGGATATCGAGGCCGAGACCGGCGGCAAGTGGGCCTTCGAGCTCGATCCCGTCGAGGCGGCCCATAAGATGATCCGCCACATCGATCGCAAGCGCAAGGCGCTCAAACTCAAGCCGCCCCTCTACCCGCAGCCGTTCGCCCCGGAGGCGTGAGCCATGGCGAAGCAACGCAGTCTGAAACGCACCGGCAAGATCTTTGTGCGGCATGAACGGTGCATGGCCTGCCATGCCTGCGAACTGGCCTGCGCCGTGGCCCATTCCGCGGCCCGCGACCTGCGCGCCGCGATCGCGGCCGGGGAGCGGCCCCAACGCCGCCTGGCCGTGGAAAGCTACCAGGACCAGGCCGTGCCGGTCCACTGCAATCACTGCGACGACGCCCCGTGCCGGCTGGTCTGCCCCAGCGGGGCGATCCACCGCGACGAGGAAGGGGGCCCCGTCCTCTTCAACCGCGAAAACTGCATCGGCTGCCGCATGTGCGTGCAGGCCTGTCCCTTCGGCGTGCTCACGGTCGACCGGGAGGGCCGGAGCGTGCTCAAGTGCGACCTGTGCGTGGCGCGGCTCGCGGAGGGTCTGGAACCGGCCTGCGTGGCGGCCTGCCCCTCGGGGGCCCTCACCTTCGGCGAGGAGGAGGCGGCCCTCCGGACCAAGCGGCGCACGGCCGCCGGGCGCATCGTCGCGGCCCGGGAGAGCGCCCGGGCCAAAGAAGGCCGGGAGTAGCCGCCGCATGATCACCGTGGTCGTCTGCGTCGGAAGCTCCTGCCATGTCAAGGGGGCCCGCGACCTGATCATGCATTTCAACAACCTGATCAAGGAGCACGGCCTCCAGCCGCGGGTGGAACTGAAGGGGTCCTTCTGCATGGAACGGTGCGGCAAGGGCATCAACTGGCAGATCGACAATGAACCGGTGACCAGCAGTACCGTCGCCGACGCGGTCCGGCTGTTCCAGGAACGCTTCATCAACCGTCAGACATGACAACCGAGGTGCACCGCATGAACCAGCAGCATGACAGTTCGATCGCCCTGGAAAGCGCCATCCTCCAG
This sequence comes from Planctomycetota bacterium, assembly GCA_043820325.1. Classification (GTDB taxonomy): domain Bacteria; phylum Planctomycetota; class JBDREB01; order JBDREB01; family JBDREB01; genus JBDREB01. The sequence continues at coordinate 4,321 of JBDREB010000155.1, forward strand.
CAGACCCCCAACGGCATTCTGCTGGTGGACCGGGAAACGCTCATCCGCTTCGTCAATCCCGCTTTCCGGGAGGTATTCCACTGCCGCGACGAGGAACTGCTGGGCAAGCCGGCGCGCACCTTCGTGCACTCCGACTGCTTTGAGCGGGCCATCGTCGCGGGCGGCCGGCTGATCATCACGGAAAGCCTGGCCGAGCATGACATCAGCTACCGGGCCGGCCTCTTTTCCATCGCGGGGGCCGACCTGTTTTGCGGCATCTTCATCGACATCTCCGAGGAGGAGGCGGCCAAGCGGCACTACCGGGACCTCAAGGCGCATACCCTGCAGCGGACCCAGGAGGTGATCCACCGCCAGATGAAGACGGCACAGGAGATCGCCCGGCTCCTGGGCGAGACCACGGCCGAGACCAAGGTCCTGCTCGTGAAGCTCATGTCCCTGTTCGAGGAAGAGAAAGAGGACCGGTAATGAAGCTCTATTACGAATGGGGCACCCGGCAGATCCATAAGAAGGGGGAGGAGCTGTGCGGGGACTGCATGGCGATCACCCGGCACAAGGATTCGGTCACCATGGCCCTCTCCGACGGGCTGGGCAGTGGGGTGAAGGCCAACATTCTGGCCACGCTCACCACGCATATCGCCATGCACATGCTGGAGAACGACCTGCCCATGAACGAAGTGATCCAGACCCTGGGCGAGACCCTGCCCGTGTGCAATGTGCGCCAGATGGCCTACAGCACCTTCACCATCGCCCAGTTCTTCCGCAGCGGCCATGCCCGCGTGGTGGAATTCGACGCCCCGGCCGCGGTCCTGCTCAGGGAACGCCGGGCCAATCCGCTCCATTACGAGGAACGCATCGTGGACGGCAAGTCCATCCGCGAGGCGATGGTCGATCTGGTCCTGGGCGACTGGATGGTCTTCATGTCGGACGGCGTGCTGAACGCCGGCATCGGCGGCTGCTACCCCCTGGGCTGGGGCTGGGACGAGGCCGCCCGATTCCTGGAGAAGCATTCCCATCCCGATCTCTCGGCGCAGGATGTGGCCGACAAGGTGGCCGAGGCGGTGGACGCCCTCTATACCGGCGCCCCCGGCGACGATGTCAGCGTGGCGGTGATCAAAGTCCGGCGCAAGCAGGTGGCCAATGTGCTGACCGGGCCGCCGGCCGCGTCCGAATGCGACCAGGCCGCGGTGGCCGATTTCATCAAGCGGGCCGGGCGGCTGATCGTGTGCGGCGGCACCACGGCCAAGATCGTGTCGCGTTTCACCGGCCGGCCCCTGGAAGTGGAACTGAACACCATGACGCCGGATGTGCCGCCGGTGGGCCGCATCCCGGGCATCGACCTGGTCACGGAGGGCATCCTGACCCTGACCCAGGTCAGCGAGATGCTCAAGGGCGGAGTGGACAAGAAGGCGATCCAGTTCCGCACCGACGGCGCGGCCGACCTGGTGCGGCAGTTCCTGGATGTGGACCAGGTGCATTTCATGGTGGGCGCGGCCGTGAACCCGGCCCACCAGAACCCCGAACTCCCGCGCCAGCTCGAACTGCGCATGGCGGTCGTGCGGGAGATCCGGGACGCATTGAAAAAACGGGGCATCGAGGTCTCGATCGAGACCCTCTGACCCAACGGAGGCGGACACCATGGCCAAGAAGAAGACGGCGGAAGCGGACGGCGCGCTGGACGCGATCATCGGCGCGTACGACCGCGATCCCGACATGCTGATCCCCATGCTGCAGGACCTGCAGGCGCAGGAGGGTTACCTGCCCGCCGAAAGCCTGCGCCGGCTCGCCCGCGGCCTCAATATTCCCCTGACGCGGGTGTTCGGGGTGGCCTCCTTCTACTCCTCGTTCCGCCTGGCGCCGAAGGGCCGGCACGTCATCTCCCTCTGCATGGGCACGGTCTGCTACCTCAAGGGCGCCCGGGACATCGCCAACGCGATCTGCACCCATTTCAAGGTGGCGGCGGGCGGGACCACCTCCGACCGGCTCTTCACTTTCCAGCCGGTCAACTGCGTGGGCGCCTGCGCCCTGGCGCCGGTGATGGTGATCGACGGCACCTACCATGAAAAGATGGATCCCGCCAAGGCCGTCAAGGTGATCGAGGGACTCGACACGGGCGAGGCCAAGGTGGGCGCATGAGCAAACGAAAGGTGACGAAACGCGTCCCGGACGGGACCCCCCGCGCGCCGGAGCGCCTTTGCGATGCGGCCGGCCTGGAGCGGTTGCGGGCGGACCTGCGGGCCGCCCGGGTGCCGGCGGCCCCGGTCATCCGGGTGTGCGTCGGCACGGGCTGCGTGGCCAAGGGCGCGCGCCGGATCTTTGAACTCTTCACCGCCGCGGTGCGGGAGGCCGGCGGCACGGCCGCGGTGGTCGCCGCCAAACAGGTGGGTTGCCACGGCTTCTGCGAACGGGGGCCCATCGTGGTCATCGATCCCGGCGGCATCTTCTACACCGGGGTCGAAGAGCCGGATGTGGCGGAGATCTTCCGCGAGACCGTGCAGGGCGGCCGGGTGATCGAACGCCTGCTCTATGCCGACCCCGCCACCGGGGCGCGGAATACCACGGCGGAGACGATCCCGTTCTACCGGGCCCAGCGGCGGATCATCCTGGCCGGCAACGGTTCCATCGATCCCACCTCGATCGGGGAATACATCGCGGGGGGCGGATACGCGGCCCTAGCCAAGGCCCTGACCGCCATGACGCCGGAACAGGTCATCGACGAGGTCGAACGGTCCGGCCTGCGCGGCCGCGGCGGCGGCGGGTTCCCCACGGCGCGCAAGTGGCGTTCCTGCCGCAAGGCGCCGGGCGAACCCCGGTATGTGATCGGCAACGGCGACGAAGGCGATCCGGGCGCGTTCATGGACCGTTCCCTCATGGAGGGGAATCCCCACGCGGTGCTGGAAGGCATGATCATCGGCGCCTACGCCATCGGGTCGTCCCATGGGTACATCTATGTGCGCAACGAGTACCCCCTGGCCGTGGAGCACCTGAAACTGGCCATCGTCCGGGCGAATGAACTGGGCCTGCTCGGCAGGGACATCCTCGGGACCGGGTTCGATTTCGACATCCGCATCAACCACGGCGGCGGGGCCTTCGTCTGCGGCGAATCCACGGCGCTCATGGCGTCGCTGGAGGGCCGGCCGGGCGAACCCCGCGCCAAGTATGTGCACACCGTGGAAAGCGGTCTGCACGGCAAACCGTCCAACCTGAACAATGTCGAGACCTGGGCCAACGTGCCGCCCATCATCACCAACGGCGCGGCCTGGTATGCCGCCATCGGCACGGCCGGGTCGAAGGGAACCAAGATCTTCAGTCTGGTGGGCAAGGTGGCCAATACGGGGCTGGTGGAGGTCCCCATGGGCATGACGCTCCGCCGGATCATCTTCGAGGTCGGCGGCGGCGTGAAGGACGGCAAGGCCTTCAAGGCGGTCCAGACCGGCGGGCCGTCGGGCGGCTGCATCCCGGCCCAGTTCCTCGACACGCCCATCGACTTCGACGAACTGACCCGGTTGGGCTCGATGATGGGCTCGGGCGGCATGATCGTCATGGACGAGGACACCTGCATGGTCGATGTGGCCCATTACTTCATCCACTTCCTCAAGGACGAATCGTGCGGCAAGTGCACGCCCTGCCGGGAGGGGCTGGCCCAGATGTACCATGTGCTGGACCGGATCGTCCACGGCCAGGGGCGCGCGGAGGACTTGGGCCTCCTGGAGCGGCTGGGCGTCCTTCTGGCCGACGCGGCGTTGTGCGCCCTCGGCAAGACGGCGGCCAACCCGGTCATGTCCACCATCCGTTATTTCCGCGGCGAATACGAGGCCCATATCCGCGACAAGCGCTGTCCGGCCAGGGTCTGCCGCGGTCTCTTCACCTACGCGATCGGCGCCGAAGCCTGCAAGGGCTGCGGCGTGTGCCTGAAGAACTGCCCGGTGAAAGCCATCACGGGCGAACGCAAGAAACCGCACGTCATCGACCGGGCCGTGTGTACGCTCTGCGGAGCCTGTTTCGACAAGTGCCCGTTCGATGCCGTGCTGAAAGTTTAATGGAGGCGATGCCATGCCCATCGTGACGATCGACGGCACACCGGTCACCGTGCCGCAGGAGGCCACGATCCTCGACGCGGCCCGGGCCGCGGGCGTGTGGATCCCCACCCTGTGCCACAATCCCGCGGTCTCGAGCCTGGCCGCCTGCCGGCTGTGCATGGTGGAACTCGACCGGGGGGACTGGAAACAGATGGTGACCGCCTGCAACTACCCCGTCCGGCGGGACATCACGGTCAGCGTGGCCGGGGAACGGGCGGTGCGGACCCGCCGCGGGGTCATGGAGCTTCTCCTGGCCCGGTCGCCCGAATCGGCCGAACTCAAGGACCTCGCCCGCCGCATGGGCGTGGAGGGCACGCCCTACCCCACGGTGACCGAGAGCCGGCGCAGCTGCATCCTGTGCGGGCTGTGCTCGCGGGTGTGCGAGGAGCTCATCACCGCGGCGGGGATCGGGTTCACCGGCCGGGGCGGCACGCGCATGATGGCCCCGCCGTTCAACCTGGCCCCCGAGGTATGCACCGGCTGCGGCGCCTGCGCGGCGGTCTGCCCGGTGGGCACCATCCGCGTGCGGGTCCACGGGGACGCCGGGGAGGTGGAGATCTCCCCCTTCAAAGCCCGGGTCAAGCTCCGGGTCTGCCCCGAATGCGGCAGCCCGATCGTGAGCGAACCGGTCGCGGCCGCCGTTCTGGCCAGGATCAAGGCCGATCCGGCCGCATACGCCGAGCGGCTGCGGCTGTGCCCGGCCTGCCGGCGCAAGGCGGCGGCCGCCGCCCTGGGCCGCGGCACCCCGTCCCGTGGTCGGGGCGGCTCCCATTGATATCGGTAACCCATGCATAGGCCTGTATAAACAAGGAGACGCATCATGTCGAAGATCATTGCCACCGCTGCGATCAGGGGCGCCCATGCCATGGTGGCGAAGGCCGAGGCCGCCCTCAAGGTCGTCATCGACGCCAAGGGCAAGGACGCGCCGGTCGCCTACCCCAACACCGCCTACTACCTGCCCATCATGCTGCTCTTCCTGGGGCAGAAGGTGCAGAAGGTCGGCGACCTGGTGGAATCGCTCCAGGAGGCGCGCAAGCTCCTGGGCCGGATCCCCGCCGAGAGCCTCTGGCTGCCCTACCTGGGCGAGACCCTCGACTCGGGCGTGGCCACGCTGATCGCGGAGGAGGTCATTGAGTCCCTCAAGTATGTCATGGGCACGAACGACGACGCCTCCAAGGGCATCTGGCTCGGGTTCGCCGACGACGCCATCCTGCGCATGCAGGGCATCAAGCTCGTCGACGGCCGCATGCCCGGGTTCGCGGCCATCGTGGGCAGCACCCCCCAAAGCGCCCAGGCGGTGCAGCTGGTGCGCGGCCTGCAGGAGCGCAGCATCCTCGTGTTCATGGCCGGGCACACCAACGGCCGCGCCCTGGCCGAACAGCTGGCCGAGGAAAAGATCGAGATGAACTGGGACACCTTCCTGGTGCCCTTCGGCAAGGAGATCACCGCGGCGATCTACGCGCTCAATTTCGCCGCCCGTTCGGCCATGACCTTCGGCGGCGTTGAGCCGGGCAGCCGCAAGGCGGCGCGGCAGATCCTGCTCTACAACAAGGAACGCGTGTTCGCCTTCGTCCTGGCCCTCGGCGCCGACAAGGCCGCGGGCAAGGAACAGCTCCTCACCGACGAGAAGTACGCCACGGCCGCGGGCGCCATCAACTTCGGCTTTCCCGTGATCGCCGATGTGCCGATCCCCGAGATCCTGCCCACGGGCATCTGCACCTACGAGCATGTGGTCTCCGGGATCAAGCTGGACGACATCATCAGCCGCGCGATCGAGGTGCGCGGGCTCACCATCAAGATGGAGAAAGTGCCCATCCCCGTGCCCTACGGCGCGGGTTTCGAGGGCGAGCGGGTGCGCAAGGAGGACATGTTCGTACAGTTCGGCGGCAAGTACACCGACGCCTTCGAGCACCTGCGCATGCGGCCCATGGAGGCGGTCGAGGACGGCAAGGTCGAGGTGATCGGCCCGGAGGTCGACGCCATGAAAGAGGGGGAGGCCTATCCCCTGGGCATCGTGGTCGATGTGGCCGGCCGCAATTTCCAGGAGGACTTCGAGTCCGTGCTGGAGCGGCGCATGCACGAGTTCATCTCCTGCGCCAACGGCATCTTCCACATGGGCCAGCGGTCGATCATCTGGGTGCGCATCCACAAGGACGCGAACGCCAAGGGGTTCAAGATCAAGCACTTCGGCACGATCCTGACCACCAAGATCCACAACGATTTCGCCTCCATCGTGGACCGCGTCCAAGTCACGATCTACACCGATCCCGCGAAGGTCAAGGCCCCCATGCAAGAGGCCCTCGCGAAGTACAAGGTGCGCGATGACCGCATCGGCGGCATGACCGACGAGGATGTGGACGAGTTCTACTCCTGCACCCTGTGCCAGTCCTACGCGCCCAACCATGTGTGCATCGTCACGCCGCAGCGGCTGGGGTTGTGCGGCGCCTACACCTGGCTCGACTGCAAGGCTTCTTTCAAGATCGACGCCCACGGGCCCAACGAACCGGTCAGGAAGGGCGAGGTCATCGATGCCCGCCTGGGCCAGTGGCAGAACATCAACCAGTACATCCAGACGAAGTCCAACGGCGCCCTGCAGGTGTTCAACGCCTATTCGATCATGCAGGACCCCATGACCTCCTGCGGCTGCTTCGAGTGCATCGCGGCCGTGGTGCCGGAGGCCAACGGGATCATGATCGTGGACCGCGAATTCTCCGGCATGACCCCCATCGGCATGAAGTTCTCCACTTTGGCCGGCCAGGTGGGCGGCGGCAACCAGATGCCCGGCTTCACCGGCATCGGCAAACTCTATATCTCGAGCCCCAAGTTCATCTCGGCCGAGGGCGGCCAGCGCCGCATCGTGTGGATGTCCAAGGGCCTCAAGGAAACGGTATCCGAACGGCTCAAGCCCCTGCTGGCCAAGATGGGCATGCCGGAACTCTTCGGCCAGATCGCCACGGAAGATGACGCCCAGGACCCCGAAAGCCTGGTCGCCTTCCTGACCAAGGCCGGACACCCCGCCCTTACCATGGACCCGTTGTTCTAAACCGATCGACTTGTCGCGGAAAGGAATGATATGGCACTGACGGGAATGCAGATCTACAAACTCCTGCCCAAGACCAACTGCAAGGATTGCGCCCTGCCCACCTGCATGGCCTTCGCCATGCAGGTCGCGGCCAAGCAGAAGGCCCTGACCGACTGTCCCCATGTTTCGGCCGAGGCGCAGGCCCAGCTCTCCGATGCCTCCGCGCCGCCCATGAAAAAGGTGACGATCGGCACCGGCGACGCCGCGGTTGTGATCGGACAGGAAACGGTCATGTTCCGGCACGAGGAAAAGTTCCACCACCGCACCGCCATCGCCGTCCGGGTGCCGGCGTCCCTGAACGATGCGGCGGCCAGTGCCCTGGCGGAGAAGATCAAAGCCGCGGCCTGGACGCGGGTCGGCGAGCAGATCCGCGTGGGTCTGGCGGCGGTGGAGATCGACGGGTGCGCCGATGCGGCCGCCCGGGCGAAATCAGTGGCCGATGCCTGCGGCGTGCCCCTGATCCTGATGGGCGCGGATGCCGCGCGCATGCAGGCGGCGGTGACGGCGGTCAAGGCTGGCCGGCCCCTGGTCTATCCCACCGCCGCGGCGGCCGTGGAACCGCTGGCCGCCATCGCCGGGGCGGCCAAACTGCCCCTGGCGGTAATGGGCGCGGACCTGGCGCAGATGGCCGACCTCACGGGCAAAGCCAGGGCTAAGGGCGTGGAGGAGCTGGTCCTGGCCTTCAGCGGCGCGGACGCGGGCGGCACCATCCGCACCATCACCATCGCCCGTCGCGCGGCCATCAAAAAGTCCTTCCGGGCCCTGGGGTATCCCGCCCTCGTGGATGTGGTCGCCGACACGCCGGAACTGGAGACCGTCCTCGCGGCGACATTCGCCGTCAAATACGCATCCATCGTGGTCGTGCGCACGGTCGAGCCGTGGGCCCTGCTGCCCGTGCTCGCCGCGATCCAGAATATTTACACCGACCCGCAGAAGCCGAACGCCGTGGAGGCGAAGCTGTACGAGATCGGGAACCCCAACGAGAACTCGCCCGTGCTGTTCACCACCAACTTCTCCCTCACCTACTTCAGCGTGGAGGGCGAGGTCGTGCGGAGCAAGATCCCGGCCTACATCTGCGTGGTCGAGACCGAAGGGCTGGGCGTGCTCAATTCCTATGCGGGCGACAAGATCTCGGCGGAGAAGGTGATCAAGACCCTCAAGGACCAGGGCGTGGCCGCCAAGGTCAAACACCGCAGGCTCATCATCCCGGGCCTGCTGCCCATCTTCCGCGCCGAGATCGAGGAAGGCTCGGAATGGAAGGAGGTCCTCATCGGCCCCGAATCGGCCGGCAAGATCCCCGCCTTCCTCAACGAGGTCTGGAGATAGTCCGTGCCTGATTGCCTGGTGAAGTTCCTGCCCCAGGGTCTGGAGGCGCGCGTGGCGCGGGGGACCACCCTGCTCGACGCGGCCCATGCGGCGGGGATCACCCTCAACAACATATGCGGCGGCGACGGCATCTGCGGCCGCTGCCGCATGATCGTCGCCGCGGGCACGGTGGGCGGGGAGGTCTCGGGCAAGCTTACCCGCGATGAGATCCGCCAGGGCTTCGTGCTGGCCTGCCTTACCACCGTGGAAGGACCGGTCACCGTCCAGATCCCCCGGGCCACCATGGCCCGGGAGAAGACCCGCTCCGACGAGGATGCCGAGCGGTTCCGGTCCCTGGACGCCGCGCCTTCGGATGCGGCTTTTACGCCGGCACCGCTGGTGACCCGCGTTTTCCTGGCACTCGATCCGCCCACGCTCACCAACAACGCGGCCGATCACCAGCGGCTGTCCGAGGCCATCCAGCGTACATTGAACCTGCCCGCCCTGCAGATGGGCCTGAAGACCATCCGGACCCTGCCGGCCGTGCTGCGGGCCGGCGCCTTCCAGGTCACGGCCACGGTGGGGCTGCGGCGGGATGTGGCCGAGGTGCTGGAGGTCGAACCGGGCAACTCGGCCGGCCGGGTGTTCCTGGCCGTGATCGACATCGGCACCACGACCGTGGTGACGCACCTGGTGGACGGCGTGTCGCTCAAGACCGTGGACGCGGCCGCCTGCTTCAACGCCCAGGGCGTGCACGGCCGCGAGGTGACCGCCCGCATCATCGCCTCGGAGAAAAAGGGCGTCGAGCTCCTGCAGCAGCTCGTGGTCGAGGACATCAACCGCCTCATCGGCAAACTCGCCCGGCAGAACGGCGTCGCGCTCAAGGACATCCTGGCCGTGGTCTGCGCCGGCAACACGGTCATGACCCATTTCCTGCTCGGCCTGCCCGCGGACAACATCCGGCGCAATCCCTATATACCGGTCACGGTCGAACCGCCGCCCCTGCGTGCGGCCGAGGTGGGTATCCAGGTGAACCCGCGCGGGCTCCTGTATGTGCTGCCCGGCATCAGCGGCTGGGTGGGCAGCGATATGACCGCCGGCGTGCTGGCCACGGGCATGTGCGACCGGGAGGAGATCGCGCTTCTGGTGGACATCGGCACCAACGGCGAGATCGTGATCGGCAACCGGGAATGGCTGGTGGCCTGTTCGGCCTCGGCCGGTCCGGCCCTCGAAGGCGCCAGCGTTGAGTGCGGCATGCGCGCCGAGAAGGGGGCCGTGGAACGGGTGATCGACGAACACGGGGAAATCCGACTCGTGACCATCGGCGGTGAAAAACCGCGCGGGTTGTGCGGGTCGGGCATCATCGACGCGATCGCCGTGCTCCTGCGGCGCAAGATCATCAACCGGTCGGGCGCGATCATCGGCGAGGGCGGCGGGCGGGTGCGCGAAGTCCAGGGCGTCCGGCGGTATGTGTTCGCCGAGGGGGCGGCCACCGCCACCGGCGATCCGGTCTACCTCACCGCGATCGACATCGAGAACATCATCAATGCCAAGGCGGCCATCTATGCCGCGATGCAGATCGTCATCAAACGGCTCGACATGGCCTTTACCGATATCCAACGCTTTTACATCGCTGGCGCTTTCGGCAACTACCTGGATGTGGAGAACGCCATCGCCATCGGCCTCCTGCCGGACATTCCGCGGGACCGCATCACATTTGCGGGCAACACCTCGATCATCGGGGCCAAGATCGCGGCCTTTTACAAGGAGGCCTACACCAAGATCGCCGCCATCCGCCGCATCACCACGGACTACGATCTCATGGGTGCGGACGACTATATCGAGGAGTTCCGCCGGGCGATGTTCCTGCCCCATACGGACATCGAGCAGTTTCCCCTGGCGCGGGTGTAGGAGGCGGGCATGGTGACAAGCGTGGCGGTCGCGGGCAAGGGCGGCACGGGCAAGTCCACCATCGCCTCCCTCATGGTCCTGGACCTGGTGGCGCGGGGCGCGACCCCGGTGCTCGCCGTGGACGCCGACCCCGACGCCAATCTCACCGCCCTGCTGGGCATGCCGGGCGGCAATTCCATCGCCGACCTGCGCGAGGACATGCGCAAGAAGATGAAGGACTTCCCGGCCGGCATGTCCAAGGCCCAATACATGGAGGCGGGACTGCACCAGCTCATCGACGAGGGACAGGGGTTCGACCTGGTCACCATGGGCCGGGGCGAGGGGGCCGGGTGCTACTGCTACCTCAATTCCCTCATCCGGAAATTTTCCGACGACCTTGTGCCGTCCTACCGCTGGGTGGTCATGGATAACGAGGCCGGCCTCGAGCACATCAGCCGCCGCACGAGCACGAGCGTGGACGCCCTGATCGCCGTGGTGACGGACAACCCCCTCTCGTTCGCCTGCGCCGCCAAGATCGCCGCCATCGCCAGGGCGATCGAGAACCCGGTGCTCAGTCTCTGCGTGGTCAGCAGCCAGGTCCGTGAAGACCGCCTGTCCCGGGTGCGGGAACGGATCGCGGCCCTGCCGATGAAATACCTCGGGGATGTGCCGCACGACCCCGCGCTGGAAGAAATTGTGTATGCCGGGCGGTCGCTGGCCGAACTGGGGCCGTCGCCGGTGAAGGATGCCATTCATGCCGTTATCGACAGTATAGGAGGAGCCCATGGAAGTCCCTGATGTCAAGGAAAAATGGACCAACCCGATCAACGAGGTGACCATCGGCGCCACCAAGGCCCAGGGCGGCACCCGCGGGTCCGTCGTGACCGTGGGCGGCCAGAGCACCCTGCCGTACCTGGGTTTCGAGGGCGAATTGCCCCACCAGCCGGTCATCGCCGGCTATGTGGCCGATGTGGTGCCCGAATGGCCCGATGTGCTGAAAAAGGCCATCGGCGGCGAGATCAACAAGCCCGCCGAGTGGGCCCGGAAATGCGTCCAGCAATACAAAGTTGACCTGATCTGCCTGAAACTGCTCGGCGCCGAACCCAGCGGCAGGAATCTCACGCCGGCCCAATGCGCCCAGACGGTCAGGGATGTGCTCAAGGCGGTGGATGTGCCGCTCATCATCTGGGGCTGCAACGACGAGGACAAAAACAACCTGGTCATGCTTGAGTGCTCCCAGGCCGCCCGGGGCGAGAACTGCCTGCTGGGGTCGGCCAAGGAGGCCAATTACCGGACGATGGTGGCCATCTGCAAGGCCGACAAGCACAAGCTCATTTCCGAGGCGCCCTGCGACATCAATCTCGGCAAGCAGGTGAACATCCTCCTGCAGGACGCGGGATTCGACCTGAAGGATGCCATCGGCTGCCAGACCACGGCCGCCCTCGGGTACGGCCTGGACTATGTCTACACCATCCTGGAGCGGGCCCGGATCACCGGCCTCAAGGGCGACAAGCTCATGGCCACGCCGCAGATCTGCGATATCGGCGGCGAGACCTGGCGGGTGAAGGAAGCCGTAACGGACGATGATATCCTCCCCGGCTGGGGCACGCTGGCCAAACGCGGGCCGCTGTGGGAGGCGGCCTGCACCGCCGCGTATCTCCAGGCGGGGGCCGATATTCTCGTGCTGGCGCACCCCGAGGCGATCGCACTCACCCGTACCACCATCGGGCGCCTGCTCTAAACATACAGGGATCCAAGTGACCCAGGAACATTATAGGCAAAGGAACCAGACATGATTCTGATCGGCGAGCGGATCAATGCGGGATTCAAGGATGTCAAGGCCGCGATCCAGAACAAGGACGCTTCGGTCATCAAGGAATGGGCGCGCAAACAGGCGGACGCCAAGGCCAACTACCTCGACATATGCATGGGCACGGCCTCCAGCAAGGCCGAGGACCTGTGCTGGATGATCGAGATGGTGCAGGAGGAGGTGGACCTGCCGATCTCGATCGACGCCAACAAGATCAACCAGCTGCGGGAGGCCATCCCGGTCTGCAAGAAGCCGCCGCTCATCAATTCCACCACGGCCGTGGATGCGAAGCTGGACGAGCTCCTGCCGCTCATCGCCGCGGCCAAGGGTTCCGTCATCGGCCTGGTGATGGACGAGGAGGGCAGCCCCAAGACCGTGGAAAAGCGGATCGAGAACGCGGGCAAGATCTTCGCCAAGATCATGGAATACGGGATGGAGCCGCACCAGTTGTTCCTCGATCCCATCATCATGCCCCTCAAGTTCATGCAGGAACAGGCCAAGGTCATCCTCGCGGCCGCGCGGCAGTTCCAGATCATGAACGATCCCCCCTGCCACATCGTGTGCGGTCTGTCCAATGTATCCAACGGCACCACCCAGAAGAAACTCATCAACCGCACCTTCTGCGGCATGATGATCGGCGCCGGCCTCGACGCGGTGATCCTGGATGTGTGCGACAAGGACCTGGTGGACACGATCATCACGGCCGACCTGATCATGAACAACCAGATCTACGCCGATTCGTATGTTGAAGCGTTCCGGAAATAGGGGCGCGGGGCGGCGGTGAAGTAACGGCGGCGGCATGCGCGTCCTCATCCTCCGGAGCGTGCCGGGCGGCGGGCCGGCCGGGCCCTTCACGGTGCGCATGGATACGGCCTGCGCCGAACGCGTTCTGCGGCACCTGCAGGGCGGGGAGGACGCCTGTTCCGCATGCGGCCGCCGGTGCGTACAGTGCCGGGCACGCTATGACCTGGACCGGTCCGGAGCCATCGCCGGCGTGATCGATTTTCCCGCGGTGCAACCCGCGGTGGTGGAGGAGCCGGAAGCCTGCCTGCCGGCGGCGGCCCCCGCCCATGACATCCTGCTGGCCATCGCGGTGCAGGAACAGATCCTGGCCGCGTGGGCGGCGCGGTTTCCCGCCCGCGGCATCATCGTGCCCCGGGAACACGGGGACTGGATCAGTCCCCACGGCATGCAGACCCTGGCGGACATCGCCCGCCGGCAGGGCGCCGAAGTCGCCTTTCCCCGGCCTTTCTGCAATTTTGCACCCGCGGGGGGCGTCCTGGCCGCGTTCCAGTCCGCCTTCGGCATCGGCCGGCCCGCGGTCGCGGCCGCGGTCGCGGACGGGCGGATCACGCATGCCACGGTGCGTTGCAGCGCGCCCTGCGGGGCGACCTATTATGTGGCCCGCCATCTGGAAGGGGCGGCGGTGGACCGCGAACTGCCCTACCGGGCCGACATGCTGCTTTCGGCTTATCCGTGCACGGCGTCCCACGCCGTGGAACGGGATCTGGGCGATTCGATCATCCATGAGGCGGTCAAGGTCCAGCGGCGGGCCCTGGCGGGCCTGCTGGCGGGCGCACCCGGCCCGGGCGGGACGCGTCCGGTCGTGGAGGTATGACCGGCCGGGGCCGGCCGCGCGTTTGATCCCACCACACACTGTTCACAGGGAAGAGCCACTTGCAAAACCCCCAAGAGTCAGCGAGCAAGCCACCGTCTGTGGTGGCGGCAACAAGAATAACCACTACATATAGAAGCGGTCAGGGGGTTTTGCAAGTGGCTCGGAAGATACAAGACACCAGGAATATTGAGAGGAGACATGCCGTATGAAACTCGATCCGACCAAGATGCAGGACTGGGAGATCGCCGAGGCGTCCGAGCAGAACATGAAGTCCTTCGCCCGGATCGCGCAGGAGGCCGGGTTCAAGGACGACGAGATCATCCCCATGGGCAAGCGGGTGGGCAAGCTCGATGCCATTCGTGCGCTGGCCCGGCTGGCCGACCGGCCCCGGGGCAAGTATGTCAATGTGACCGCCATCACGCCCACGCCGCTGGGCGAGGGCAAGACCACCACCACCATGGGGTTGGTGGAAGGGTTGGGCAAACTCGGCAAGAAGGTCATGGGCGCCATCCGCCAGCCCAGCGGCGGCCCCACCTTCAATGTCAAGGGCTCGGCGGCCGGCGGCGGTCTGGCCCAGTGCATCCCGCTCACGGAGTTCTCCCTCGGCCTGACCGGCGACATCGACGCCATCACCAACGCCCACAACCTGGGCATGGTGGCGCTCACGGCCCGCATGCAGCACGAGGCCAATTACAGCGATGCCAAGCTGGCCAAGATCGGCTTGAAGCGGCTTGACATCGACCCGGCGCGGGTGCAGATGAAGTGGGTCATGGATTTCTGCGCCCAGGCTTTGCGCGACATCCGCATCGGCCGCGGCGGCAAGAGCGACGGGTTCGAGATGGACTCGGGCTTCGCCATCACCGTTTCGAGCGAGATCATGGCCATCCTGGCCGTGGCCCGCAACCTCAAGGACCTGCGCGAGCGCATGGGCCGCATCATGGTGGCCTACAGCAAGTCGGGCAAGGAGATCACCACCGCCGACCTCGGCGTCGACGGCGCCATGACCGCCTGGATGGTGAACGCCATCAATCCCAGCCTGCTCCAGACCATCGAGGGCCAGCCGGTCTTCGTGCACGCCGGGCCCTTCGCCAACATCGCCATCGGCCAAAGTTCCATCATCGCCGATGAACTCTCCACCCGCCTGGCCGAATACACGGTCACCGAGTCGGGGTTCGGGGCGGACATCGGTTTCGAGAAATTCTGGAACCTGAAGTGCCGGTTTTCCGGCCTTACGCCCAACGCCGTGGTATTGGTGGCCACGGTCCGCGCGCTCAAAATGCACGGCGGCGGCCCCACGGTGAAGCCGGGGGTGCCCTTGGACGAGGTCTACAAGCAGGAGAACCTGAAGCTCCTCGAGGCCGGCTGTTCCAACCTGATCGCGCACATCGAAACGATCAAGAAGGCCGGCGTCCGGCCCGTGGTCTGCGTCAACAGCTTCCATACAGACACCAAGGCCGAAGTCGCGCTCATCAAGAAAGTCGCCGAGCAGAACGGCGCCCTGGCGGCCCTTTCCCAGCACTGGCTCAAGGGCGGTGAAGGCGCGCTGGAATTGGGCGAAGCCGTGATCCAGGCCTGCAGCGAGAAGAACAACTTCAAGTTCCTCTACGACCTCGACACGCCGCTCTCCAAGCGCATCGAACTGATCGCCAGGGAGGTCTACGGCGCCGACGGCGTGGAATACATCGAGAAGGGGCCGGAGAAGCTCAAGCTCTACGA
>JBDREB010000156.1:0-14326 GCA_043820325.1 Planctomycetota bacterium
ACTCCGCAGCGGTATTCGCTCGATTCATTCTATCGCGCCGGAGATCTGCTTTTAAAGCATAAAGACCAGCTGGAGGCGCATTTTTCCCGATTGGAAAAAAACCTGTTTTCGCTTTCAGAGAAGATTTGTCTGTTTGACCTGACCAACACATATTTCGAAGGTGCGGCCCGCATCAATTCCAAGGCGCAGTTTGGCAAATCCAAGGAGAAACGCAGCGACTGCAAACTGTTGAGCCTGGCCTTGATCATAGATGCGGACGGCTTTGCCAAATACAGCCGGCTGTATGCAGGCAACCAGTATGAAGCCCACACACTGAAAGCCATGATTAATGATCTGATGAAACTCCGGCCGGATTTGACGCAAGGCCGTACCATCGTGCTTGATGCGGGCATTGCCAATGCGGAAAACATTGCCTGGCTCAAGGAAAACAGCATCTCCTACATAGTGGTGGATCGCGGGAAATCCGTGTTTCATCAGCAGGACACCACGGATATGCAGGTCATTCATCGGGACGCGGACTTCACACTGGAGGTCAAACGGTGCGAAAAACAGGGCGAAGCATACCTGCTGTGCAGAAGTAGCGGCCGGCAAGGCAAGGACACCGCCATACGGTCACGCCAGGAAAAACTCTTTATCGAGCGCCTGCAGCAGATGCGCGATGGTTTGGGCCGCAAAGGCCGCACAAAACGATACGCCGGGATTCTTGAAATGATCGGCCGCACACGGGAGAAATATCCCCGCGCGTCAAAACTGTATCAGGTTACGGTCGTCCCACAACCCGAGCCGGTCCCGGAAGCGTCACGTAAAGCAATTGATATTACATGGACCAAGGCCGACGCGTATACCGAGGCGATGTCCCTTGAGGGCTGTTATGTATTGCGTACCGATTGTCTGAATTTGAGTAACCCTTTAGCGGAATGAAATGACTGGATCCCCCGGTCAAGCCGGGGGATGACGGATTAAGATGGAGAATAAATGTCAGGTTTGTTCTTGCGCTGTCATTGCCCGACTTGATCGGGCAATCCAGACCTCCTGTGATCGTTTCACTCGGGTAAAGTGTTACGAATTTAGAGTTTAGGATTCAGGGCTTGGGTCCTCTATTGGTTTCCAGCGGCCCACATCATCCCCCGTTCCATGATGGTCTTGGCCTCGGGCACGCTGAAATCCTTGGCCACATGGCCCAGGGAGGTGTAGAAGACCCGGCCCTTGCCCCAGCGGCGCTTCCATACCACGGGCATCACCGTGCCCTTGATCCATTCGCAGTGGTCGGCGGAGAATGTGGTCGTGGCCAGGACCTCGTTGCCCGGGTCCGTGTGCATGTAATACTGTTCCGACTTCATCTGGAAGTCCTTGAGCCCCTTGGTGATGGGGTCCTTCCTGTTGGTGATGTTCACCGTGTAGTCGACGATGCCGCCCGGGTGCGAGACCCACTGGCCGCCCACCATGAACTGGTAGTCGACATTGTTGCGGAAGGAGTCGCCCATGCCGCCGTGCCAGCCGGCGATGTTCACGCCGCCCTTGACCGCGTCGAGCAGACCTTTTTCCTGTTCGCGGGTGATGGTGCCCATGGTCCACACGGGCACGATCAGGGTGAGCGCCTGCATCTTGGCCTGGTCCAAGTAGGGATCGAGCGTGTGGGCGATCTCGACCTCGAAGCCCTGTGCCTTGAGGAACGGGGCGAAGATGTTGACGCATTGCTCGGGTTCGTGTCCGTCCCAGCCGCCCCAGACCATGAGTGCCTTTTTCATGCGATGCGTCCTTATATGGCTTGCGCGCGGGGATGAATTATACCACGAACCGGTGCCGTTCAAGTAAAAAGTGCCTTGAAAATGCTTGCGCCGGGAGGCGGCCGGGATACAATGGGGCGGACCGAATATAAAGAGACCACCCATGCGCCTCCTTTTAACCTGCCTAGCCGTCTTGGTCCTGCCCGCCGCCTGCCGGGCTCAGGAACCGCCGGCCGCGATCAATGCCGTGCCGCCCGCCGGTCCGGTCCATGCGGCCGTATTCGAGGGCACCTGGTATCCCGGTGACGCCGGGGAACTGAAGACTCTCATCGCCAGCCTCCTCGGCCGGGCCGCCGTCGAAGTCAAAGCCGAAGGCATGAAACCCCGCCTGATCATCGCCCCACATGCCGGTGCGCCATTCTGCTGGGATGTGGCCGCCCGGGCGTTCAAATACATTGAGGGGCAGAAATACGACGCCGTCATCCTGCTGGGGTGCGCCCACCGCAATCGTATCGACGGGGCCGCGGTTTACGGCAGCGGGACATTTGCCAACTGCCTCGGTCCCGTACCGGTCGAGGCGGCCCTTGCCGCGACGCTGGTCGCCGCCGAACCGCGCATCAAGGACCTCCCCCGGGCGCACACCAACGAGCATTCCCTCGAGATCCTGGTGCCTTTCATCCAGGAGATCATCGGCCCGGTGCCGATCATGCCCGTCCTTTTCGGGCAGGGGGATCGCGACCTGCCCGCGGCCGCGGCCCGGGCGCTGGCCAGTGCCATTCAAGGTCGCGATGTGCTGGTGGTGGTGAGCACCGACCTGTCCCACTTCCCGTCCGCTGTGGATGCCCGGAAGGTGGATGGCCGCACCGTGGGATCGTGGCGGACCCGCGATCCGGCCGAGATCCGCAAGGTTTCCGTGGAGCAGATGGCCGCGGGCATACCCGGCCTGGAATGTACCGCGTGCGGCGAAGAGGCGGTCGTGGCCGGATTTGAACTGGCCCGCCTGGCCGGGTGGCAGGAACTGATCATCACGGGCACGGGCAACTCGGCCGCCGTGTCAGGCGACAGTGAACGGACGGTCGGGTATGCCTCGGCCGTGATCCTGGGGCCGGCCGCCGCGGCGCCGGCCGCCGCGCCCGTGCCCCAGCCAGCCACACCGGCCGCGACACCAGAAACCGGAAAGGGGGATCCCATGTCCACCGAATTGTTCTCCGAGGCTTCCAAACAGGAATTGCTGGCGATCGCCCGGGCGGCGGTCACGGCCGCCGCCGGGGGCCAGCCCCCGCCATCCACTGCCGTGACCAACCCCCAGCTCCAGGCGGCCATGGGGTGCTTTGTCACCCTGAAAAAACAGGGCGACCTGCGGGGATGCATCGGCCGGTTCGAGGCCAGCCAGCCGCTCTTTATGACCGTGCGCGAGATGGGCCGGGCTTCGGCCACCCAGGACACCCGCTTCGACCCGGTCGTGCCGGGCGAGGTGGCCGGGCTCTTGATCGAGATCTCCGTCCTTACGCCCATGCGCCGGATCAGGGACGCCCGCAAGGAGTTCGTTCTCGGCAAACACGGCATCTACATCAGGAAGGGGTTCCACAGCGGCACCTACCTGCCCCAGGTGGCCACCGAACACCACATGTCGTTCGAGGAATTCATGAGTTCCTGCTGTGCCAACAAGGCGGGGCTGGCGCCCGACGCCTGGGAAAAGGACCCCGGCGTGGAGCTCTACACCTACGAGGCGGTCGTCTTCGGCGAGGGGGAGTAGGCGACAGGTATGCAATTACCGGCCACAAATTTACCTTGACTTGATCTTGGGCTGACCTATAATACAATTACCTTTTTTTAGCATACGCCACCCGTTTCTTGAAAGGATAGAGATGGCAACAATGACCGAGATCCGCTGGCACGGACGGGGCGGGCAGGGCGCCAAAACGGCCGCCACTCTGGTGGGCGAGATCGCGATCGAGGAGGGCAAGTACGGCCAGGGGTTCCCGGAATACGGCCCCGAGCGCATGGGCGCCCCGATCCGCGGTTTCACCCGCATTTCCGACGCGCCCATCAACCAGCACTGCGCGATCGCCCATCCCGACATCGTGGTGATCCTCGATCCCACCCTGCTTGAGCCCGTGGATGTGTGCGAGAATCTCAAGGACAACGGCATCGTGATCGTGAACACGCACCTGGACGCGGCGGCCATCCGCCCGAAGCTCTCCAAGAAGAATATCCGGCTCTTCCTGGTGAACGCCACCCAGATCGCCATGGATACCATCGGCCGGCCGATCCCCAATACACCCATGATGGGGGCCCTGATCAAGGCCGCCGGCATCCTGAAGCTCGAGACCGTCGAAAAGGACATGATCAAGAAGTTCTCGAAAAAATTCTCCCAGAAGATCGTCGATGCCAATGTGACCGCCGTCCGGCGCGCCTTTGAGGAGGTCAAGCAGTATGCAAATTAAACAAGGTGACGGCTGGAAGAAACTGCCCTGGGGGGGCATGATCCCCGAGCCGGGCACCAGCGTGGAATACAAGACCGGCGCCTGGCGTTCGTTCCGCCCCCTGTGGAACGAAGCGGTCTGCAAACAGTGCCTGAAGTGCAACCTGCTCTGCCCCGATGTGTCGATCAAGGTGGTCGACGGCAAGATGAAGGGGATCGACCTCGATTACTGCAAGGGGTGCGGCATCTGCGCCACCACCTGCCCCTTCAAGGCCATCGAAATGAAAAACGAGATCGACCTGTAAGGTCGGTCCGCTCCACCCCAAGGTAAGGAATCGCGCGATGATGAAACGAGTCGCCCTCACCGGCAACGACGCGGTGGCCGAGGCCCTGAAACAGGTCGGTCCCGATGTTGCCGCCGTGTTCCCCATCACCCCGCAGACGGAACTGATGCACAAGTTCTCGCAGTTCGTCGCCGACGGCGCGGTGGAAACCGAACTGATCAATGTCGAATCCGAGCACAGCGCCATGAGCGCCGCGGTCGGCGCCGCCGCCGCGGGCGCCCGCACCGTCTCGGCCACCTCGGCCAACGGACTGGCGCTCATGTGGGAGATCCTCTATATCGCGGCCTCCTCCCGCCTGCCGATCGTCATGCCCGTGGTCAACCGCGCCCTCTCGGGCCCCATCAACATCCACAACGACCACTCCGACACCATGGGCGCCCGCGACACCGGCTGGGTGCAGATCTTCTCCGAGAACTCGCAGGAGGCCTATGACAACACGATCCAGGCCTTCCGGGTCGCCGAACACAAGGACATCCTCCTGCCCGTGATGGTGACCCTGGACGGGTTCATCATCAGCCACACCATGGAGACCCTGGACATCATCACCGACGATGCCAAGGTCAAGGAGTTCACCGGCGAGTACAAGCCGGACCGGTACCTCCTGGACACGGCCAATCCGTTCACCTTCGGCCCGCTCGACCTGCAGGATTACTATTTCGAGCACAAGCGCCAGCAGGTCGAGGCCATGCGCAAGGCGCAGAAGGTGGTCGAGGATATCGGCCGCGAGTTCGGCAAATTCGCCGGCCGCCCCTACGGCATCTACGAAGGCTACAAGCTCGAGGACGCCGAACTGGTGCTGGTGGCGCTCGGCTCCACCTGCGGCACCATCAAGGTGGCCATCGACGAAATGCGCGCCAAGGGCAAAAAGGTGGGTCTTCTGAAGATCCGCCTCTTCAGGCCCTTCCCGGGGCCCGACTTCATCAAGGCCCTTACCGGCGCGAAGAAGGTCGGCGTCATGGACAAGTCGGCCTCCTTCGGCCTCGAGGGTGGTCCTGTGTTCCACGAGCTCCGCTCCTTCGCCTACGGCCAGAAAGCGCATTACAAGTCCTACATCTACGGGCTGGGCGGCCGTGACATCACAGTGGAGGACATCGTGGGTGTTTACCAGGATCTGGAAGCCTCGCAGCCCGGCGGCGAGATGGTCAAGTTCGTTGGCGTAAGGGAATAACCATGGCGATATCAGCGAAAGAAGCGGCCAAGCGACCCGAACTCCTCGCCCCGGGCCACCGGGCCTGCGCCGGGTGCACGGCTCCCGCGGTCCTCAGGATGGCCCTTAAGGTCGCCGGGCCCGAGACGGTGGTGGGATTCGCCACCGGCTGCATGGAAGTGGTCACCACCATCTTCCCCTACACTTCCTGGCGCGTGCCCTACATTCACAACGCGTTCGAGAACGCCGCGGCCACGGTGAGTGGCGTCGAAACGGCCTACCGCGCCCTGAAAAAGAAGGGCAAGGTCACCAAGGACATCCGCTTCATCGCCTTCGGCGGCGACGGCGGCACCTATGACATCGGGTTCCAGTCACTTTCCGGCGCGATGGAACGCGGCCACCGCATGCTCTACATCTGCTATGACAACGAGGCTTACATGAACACCGGCATCCAGCGCTCCAGCTCCACGCCCCGGGGCGCGGACACCAATACCAGCCAGGCCGGCAAGGTCAAGCAGGGCAAGGGCGAGTACAAAAAGGATCTCACCGCCGTGATGGTCGCGCACAACATTCCCTTCGTGGCCCAGGCGGTCGCCAACGACCCGCGCGACTTCATGGGCAAGGTCGAGGCCGCCCTGGCCGCCGACGGCCCATCGTTCATCAATGTGCTCTCGCCCTGCAACCGCGGCTGGCGCATCCCCATCGAAAAGTCGATGGAGATCTGCGACCTGGCGGTCGACACCTGCATGTGGCCGGTCTTCGAGGTCGTCAACGGCCAGTGGAAGATCAGCCGCAAGCCCAAGGCAAAGAAGCCCGTCACCGATTACCTCTTCATCCAGGGCCGGTTCGCCCACCTGAAGAAGGAGGAGAACAAGGGGCTCGTGGCGGAGATCCAGGCGGATGTGGACCGGCGCTGGAATGAGCTGCTGAAGAAGTGCGGCGAAGCTTAAAGCCCATCCGCGATTGTGGCATTCCCGGCTTTCATCCGCGCGGCATGCGGGCCCCCCCGTGTGCCGCGCGGTTTTGTTTTCTACGGACCTGAAGCATGACTGAAACGCTGCTGGCTGAAGAACGGTACCTGATCGACCGGTACGGCGACGACCTCGTCGGCCTCATTGCCTACGGCTCGATGGTTTTCGGCCGGCCCCGGGCGGGCAGTCTCCGCGATTACTGGGTGATCTACCGCGACTACCAGGCTTTTCACGGCCGCAACCTCGCCTTCTACCAGGCGTGCCTGAACCGGCCCAGCACGGTGGCCGAACAGATCGCCTTGAACCGGGAGGGTCCCAATTTCTATTCCCTGGACGACCCGGGCGCCTCCATCCGCATCAAGATCGCCGCGATCCAGGAGGATGATTTCGTCCGCCTGTGCGCCGGCGCCGCCACCATGGTCGTCAAGGGCCGGATGCAGAAGCCGCTGCGCATCATCCGGGCCACCCCGCGCATCCGGGAGGGCATGGCCGCCGCCCGGGCCGAGGGCGCCCGCGACGGCGTCGACATGCTGCGGGATCCCCGGTTCACCATGGATGCGTTCCTGCTCGCCGTGATGGGATTGAGCTACCAGGCCGAGATCCGCATCGAGGATGTCGCCAGGAAGCTCCATTCGATCATCGACAAGGGGCGGCCCCAGATCGAGGAGATCTACGGCCCGCTCCTGGCGGGGTTGCCCCATGTCCGCGTCGAAGGGGACGGCCGCTTCACGGACACCCGGCCTCCGGCCATGCGGCGGCGGGCCCGCGGCGCCGTCATCCGGCGGTTCCGGCGCATGAAATGGAACCCGGCCCACCTGCGCTATATCTGGCGGAATTACTGCTCCTATAAACGCCCCGTGCGCTATCTCTGGGATAAGTTCCGGGGCGAGGTCGCCAAGGTGTTCAGGTCCTGGTTCGTCTACCCGGTGTTCCGGCGCCGCACCGCGGCCCGGATGGTCCGGGACTACCGCGCGGAGGTGGGCGGTTTTTTCCAGGTGCCGGGCGAACGGCTGACCGTGGCGGCGGTCCATTCCCGGGGACGGGGTTGTTACGAGGTGCTGGTCTCCCACGGCAACGGTTCGTTCACGGTCCGGTGCGTGCCGCTGGCAAGCGCTGCGACGGCCGGTGCGGAGATCGCGCGCGACAACACCCTCCGGTTCGTCCTGCGTGCCGGGCCGGGGTAGGTCCGCCAAGAAACCGTCAGAAAACCCTTGACAACGGGGGCGTTCTCATATAATGTTCCATCCACGCTAAAAACTGCACCCGTAGCTCAGTCTGGCAGAGCAGCTGACTCTTAATCAGCGGGTCGAAGGTTCAAATCCTTCCGGGTGCATTTTTTTTGTTGACGCATTCCCCGCGTGAACCACCCTTCCTCCAACCGCCGGACCCGGGTGTTATTTCCCTTGACAATCCCCCGGGCGCATCGTAGAATATCGGCCATCGATTTCCAGGTAGGAGAACGACATGTCCATCGAGTTCAATTGCGGAGCCTGCGGCAAGGATCTTAAGGTCGATGACAAGCATGCCGGCCGGAAGCTGAAGTGCCCCGCCTGCAAACAGGGGATCACCGTGCCGTCCGTGAGCGTGGAGAAGAAGTACCTGATCAAGACTGCCGACGGAAGTATCGGCCCGATCGGGTTCCTGGATGTGGCCGACATGGTGAACAAGGGCACACTCAAGGCGCTCGACATGGTGTGCATCTTCGGCACGGAGCGGTGGAAGGCCGTCCGGGATTGGCCGGAATTCATGGCGCTCGCGCGCCTGGCCTCGCAGAAAATGGTCGTGGTCAAGGCCAAATCGGCACTGGGACTGGCCCTCAAGCTGGCG
The DNA here is from genome assembly GCA_043820325.1 of Planctomycetota bacterium. GTDB lineage: Bacteria > Planctomycetota > JBDREB01 > JBDREB01 > JBDREB01 > JBDREB01. The sequence continues at coordinate 8,442 of JBDREB010000156.1, forward strand.
GCGATCGTGGCGGTGATCAGCGGGTTTTTCATCGGTATGCACTGGTACACTGACAGCCGCGTGGCCGCCCGCGAGAACAGGGTGATCGAAATACTGGCGGGCGGCAACCGGGCGGCCATTGGTGAGGCGCAGGCCGAATATGAGCTGATCAAGGCCGAATATCCCGAGAATCCCCGGGTGGCCCGGATCGCCGAAGTGATCCGGCAGGCCGAGGAGGACCAAAAGAAACGCGAGATGGCCGATTTCGCCAGAAAGCGCAAAGAGATCGAGGCGGTCATGGAAGGGATCAATGCCCTGGTGGCCGGGCATGATTTTCAGGGTGCTCTCCAACGGGTGAGGGAGATCCGGAAGGCCGCCCGCGCCTGCGAAAACCTGTCGATCACCGATAACCCGGGCATGGCCAAGGAATTGGCCGATTTCCTGGCCATGCCCGATACCATAACCGCCGACATTACCGTCAAATGGCGGGAGTTCGTGCTGGGTGAATTGCGCAAGGTGGACGAACTGACCATCATCCAGGAATTCAAGGATGCCAAGGTCGTGCTGCGCAGCCTGGACAAGGTCTCGAGCGGCCTGGAAAGCGACTTGACCGACATGATCGCAAAAAAAGGTGCCGACCTGACGCGCCTGAGCCGCGGAGAAAGCGTTTCCGGTGATGAGACCACCGCCGGTTCCGGCGGCGGCGCGGAGAACCTGTCGGCGAACCTGGCCCAGGACCTCGATTCCGAAGTGTCCGCCACGCGCCTGAAGGGGCTGAACACGGTCGTCCTTGCGGCCCAGCGGCTGACCAAGGCCGACCGCGACGCCTTTCTGCAGAAGGCCCCCCGGCTTCTCGACGACAAGGTCCTGTTCTATCCCACCCTGGACGCGATCATGGCCGTGGGGGACGACGGCAAACTCTTCGGCAAGATCTTCGAGGGGTTCTCCCGTTTCGTCCTGTACGGCAAAACGGAGGGTATGGAAAAACCGTGCCGGGCCGCCAAGGAGTTCGTTCCCGCGGTGGTCAATTACGGGATCAAGTACGGCGGGCTGGACAAGGAGGATTTCCTGGGCGGCCTGGCGGCCATCCCCGAATACGCCGTCGTGGCCCTGGAGGTCATGGGCGGCGCGCTCAAGGCCGCGGATGTCCCCAACCTCCGCAACCGCATTGAAAAGGTGATCATGGAGTCGGCCGACGACAAGACGGTGACGGCCGCCATCCGGGCCCTGGGCCGGATGAAGAGCGATGAGTCATTGGAGATGCTGCTTTTTATCATCGATTACACCACCTGCACCAAGTGCAGCATCGGCACCGGTGACTCGGGCCACAAATACATGTACCAGAACCTCTTTTGCGCCAAGTGCCGGCAGGGCAAGGAATACACCCGCGATGGGTCCATCTTCGTCACTGCGCTGGAGGCCGTGCGCGCCATCGGCAGCGGCCAGGCTTTGGCGGCCCTGAAGAAACTGGCCGAACGCGAAAAGACCTCGGGCAACACGGTCATGTCCGACCAGATCGGTGCGATCGTTGAGTCGCTCAAGAAATAGGCGGCTGCCGGCGGGGCTTTGGGCCGCCGCGCTGTGCGGCGCCCTCCTCTGGGGTGCGCCGGCCGCGGCCGCGGAGGGGGGCGGCTGGGAGCTACTCACCCGCAACCGTGTTGAGGAGGCGCTGGCCGCGTTCCAGGCCGCCACCGCGGGAGGGGACGCCTCCGCTGCCGACCTCGAGGGCCTCTACCAGATCTACCGGTTGAAATGCCATGCCCGGGGATGCGTGGAGACCAGCCTCCGGCTCCTGCGCCAGGCCCGGGCCACGCCTCTGGGGGCGGTGTTCATCGATCGCATCAGTGCCGCCCGCCGGCTCTTCGCCGCCGCCCCCCTGGTCCGGCCAGTGCTGACCCAGATCATCGCCGAACCCGATACCCATCCCCTCACCCGGCGCGCGGCCGCGAATCTGCTGGCCGCCCTGATGCGCGAAGCCGACGAGGCGCCGGCCGCGGCGAAGCTCGTCGCGGAGTACACGCCGTTCTGGAAACATTGGAACCTGGCCATCGGCCCGTTCCTGAACGACGGCGACCCCTGGCTCGAACGCGAACTCCCGCCTGAGGCCGACCTGGGCCGGTCGGAATACACCTGGCTTGACCGCACCGCCCGGCCGGGCGGCGTGTCGTTCCGCATCGACCTGCTCGCGGAGACCATCGACTTCGGCGCGGAGCGCAAGAACGATGAGGTGGTCTTTTTGGTCTCGGCTTTCACCTGCCCCGCCGCCCGGGAGGTCATCCTGGGCATCCATCCCAACACGGGGACCAAGGTCTGGCTGAACGGTTACCCGGTCTTCCAGCCCTTCGAGGCCGTCCACGACGAGGAGTCCACCGCCTATCGCCGGTGCACCTTCGGGGCGGGTGTCAACCTGCTGGTGGTCAAGACCGATGCCGCGGCCTTCGGCCTGCATGTCTACCGGCCCGATTTCAGCGCATTTCGCGAATTCACGCCCCTTGATCCCGCGCCGCCCGATCGTTTGCGCGAGGGCGTCCTGCCCGTCCGGGGGTTCCGCTTCGCCCGCGTCGAGCCTGATCCCGTCCGGGACTGCTTCACCGGCGAATTGTGGTCGCGGTGCCAGCGCATTGAACATGCGGCCGCGGCCGGCCGGATCGAGGAGATGCGGCGGCTGGTGCTGGAGGAACTCGACCTCGATGCCCGATGCGGCCTGCGCCAGGTGCTGGAAGCCGATTATTTCCGCCGGGCGATCGATGCCGGCCATGATGACGGGGCGCGCCTCAAGGACGCCAGCCAGAAGGCCGTCGCGGGCGCCCTGGCCGGCTTGGGCGAACAGCCGCTCCCGCTCCTGTGGGACGGGGCGTTCAAGATCGACAACAAGTCTTACGACGAGGGTTACAAGTCCATTGCCCGGGCGCTCGAATTGACCGGCCGCGATACCGAGCCCCTGGCCATGCAGGTGCGCTATTTCCGGAAACGCGGATGGGACGAGGAGGTCGAAAAGGCCCTGGTCGAAATGACGGCACGCACCCCCTATGCCCTGGTCGACCTCCATGACGATCTTCGCCGGACCCGCCAGTTCCCCCGGGCATTGGAGGTCCTCCGCGCATCGTTCCGCGCCGGGGGCCTCACCCGTTCGGCGTATTTCAAGAAACTGCTCGACTACGATGCGGGCGATGAAGTGTTCGCCTGCGCCGACCGCCTCATCGCCTGTGACCCGCATGCGGCCGGTGATATCCTGTCCGATGCCGGCGACTACGCCCTCCGGCGGGGCGACCGGACCCGGGCCTGGGCATACTTCGCGCGGGCCCTGGAGCAGGACGGCCGCGATGTGTGGTCCATGCGGCGCCTGGCCCAGCTGGACTGGGAGGACGGCGCCGCCGCCGCGGCCGTGGCGCTCTGGCAGCGCATGGCCGGCATCGGCGCCGACGCCCCGCGCATCCAGGCCCGGATCCGGGCCGCCCTGGGACAGTCGTTCCCGCTGGCCGACCGCGACCTCGACCTGGCCGCCGTCTTCACGCCGCGTGACCGCGATCACCGCAACTATCCCGATTCGGAATTCGTCAACCTCCTGGACCTCACGCTCATCGAGGTCCAGCCCGATGGATCGTACGAAGCTCTGACCCACAACGCCTTCCTGGCGGTGAACAAGAAGGGTGTCGAAAAACTCGGCGAAGTCACCTTGCCCGAAAATGACGATGATGTCGGCTTTATCCGCGCGGTCACCGCCGAAGGCCAGGTCCATCTGCCCGTGGCCATCCAGAAGAACGGGTCCGCCCGGTACGCCTCCATGCCCAATGTCGTGGCCGGCACCGTCATCGAATACGCCTTCATTCAATTCGGCGCGGTCCTCGATGATTTCCGCGACTTCCAGATCGGGTACAACTTCGGCAATTCCACCGAACCCACAGTCCGGGCCCGGATGGTGGTGCGCGTGCCCAAAGACCGCCCCCTCCACTGGCGCGACAACCGCGGCATGGGGCCGGAGGTCGAAACGACCCCCACTCATATCATCTACACCTGGGACCGGCGCGACCTGCCCGCGCTCAAGGAGGAACTGGCCATGCCGTCCGCTGAGGAGCTCGCCGAGGCGGGCCGGATCGGCGGGGACCGGCGCGATTTCGGCCTTGCCGGCGGGTATTTCATGGATGTCGAGCATGATTTCTCCTGCGCCGCCGCCGATGCCCAGGGGGCCGTGCTTACCGGCGGCGGCAAGGACCAGGCCGCCGCGATTAGCGCCGTGCTTGCCTGGGTCCGGTCGGGCGTCATGGACGGCGATGACGCCCGGAGCATCCGCGACTGCTTCCTGACCCGGCGGGGCAACGCCTATAACCGCGGGGCCCTGGTCCGGTACTGGCTCCAGCGGGCCGGCATTCCATGCACCCCCGTGTTCATCAACAGCCAGTTCTTCATGCGTGAGGACCGCGAGACCGGCGCCGCCGGCCTGACCGACTTCTCCCGCCGCCTGCTGGTCGTGCCGGGCCGGGGGGGCGAGAGCGACACCTGGATCGACATCGACGATAATTTCCATTACGGCATCACCGGCATGCTCGACGGCAACACGGTCAGCCAGGCCGCCCTGTTCAGGAAGGACGGCTGCCTGGTCCTGGGGCGCGTCCGCGAAAAGGAGAACGACCTCCGCAACACCGACTACCGGCTCACCTGCCGCGTGGAGGAGACCGGCGACTGCGCGGTGACGGCCGAGGGCGCCCTCTACGGCACCCTGGCCGGTAAGGTCCGCCGCCTGTTCGAGAACCCCCAGACCGAAAAACGCGTGCTCGAGAACCTGGCCGGGGAGCTCGTGCCGCGCCTCCAGGTGACCGCCAACAGCTTCACCGGCCGGGATGACCTGGACCGGCCCATCGGCCACGCCCTGAGCGGCCGGATCCTGGGCTTTGCCCTGCGGGAGGGGCGCGATCTGGTCTTCAAGCCCTTCCTCGATGTCCCCGATGTCACCCGTATGATCGGCAAGGAAGCACGCATCTACGATTATGTCCTGAACGCCCCGATCCTCGAACGGAGCCAGGTCAACTACGAACTGCCCCCCGGCTTTTTCGTGGTGCGTGTCCCTGAACGGTGCGTCATCACCAGCCCCTACGGCGTGTTCATCGCCGACTTCCGCCTCGAAGGGACCAGCCTCAAGGCGGCCGTCTCCCTCGGCATCCCCGGCATGCGCGTCCCCGCCACCAGTTACCCCCGCTTCATGGCCTTCCTCGAAGAGGTCAAACGCTACCTCGCCGAGCGCACCGTCGCCATCCGCAAACTCGACGATCCGCCGCCCAGCGAGCCCATCGAAGCTTTCCTGCCCGTCTGGGCGGACTGACGGGGATACACCTTAAAGATGCATCAGCCCCATGGGGAAGAGGGAAGAAGGCTTACCGCAAAGGCCGCAAAGGCTACCGACCCGGCTGCGGCGTCAATTCGCTTGACAATCACGATAATGGGGGTATAATAATTGGTTGACCGCATGCGCAACGGTGCGCAAGGTCGCGGGCGCGTAGTGATCCTGGTCCACCAGCGCCCGCTGTGTCTACAGAAATGGAGGCGGATTTATGCATGTTCGCAGGCGTAAGAGCAGAGTGAAGCGTGTACGCAAGCACGGGTTCCGCGCGCGCATGGCGACCCGCGGCGGTCGTGGGATCCTGAAGAAGCGTCGGCGCAAGGGCGCCCGGAGGATGGCGGCGGTCTGAACCCTCCCGCGGGAGGCATCGGCGCTTGCATGATCAGCATATGCGGCCTTGTGAAGACTTTGGTCTTCGCAAGGCCGTTTCATTTCAGATTTCCTGATCCCTATCCGTAACCGGGCATGTTTTTCGGAAAAAGGTTTGGCGCTTTTTCCGACCCACAGGTGATTGTGCGGGGAACATCCGGATGTCAACCGTGTAGGGGCGGGTTTGAAACCCGCCCTCCCG
>JBDREB010000157.1:0-9683 GCA_043820325.1 Planctomycetota bacterium
TAAGTTCTCTGTAACTCATTGATATTGCTAATGTTGTAAAGACCGGGTAACGACAGTGACGCGAAATATTAAGTCCTTTGGTTTCAATGAGTTAGAGCTATAGCTTGCCCAGAATACATGAGAACTTTGCACTGTCGAGTACCAACATTGTTGGGAGTAAACGGATATGAAGACTTGGACCCTTCTCCTCGGGCTGGTGCTGGTCCTGATCGGCTTGGTGGTCGGTGCGGCCGAATGGACGTTCATGGTCTACCTGGATGGGGACTGCGACCTGGAGGATTGTGCGATCCTTGATTTCCTCGAGATGGCGACCGTGGGGTCATCAGCGGACGTGAATATCGTGGTGCAGTTCGACCGTTTGCCGGGCTACGACAATTCCTACGGCAACTGGACCGACTGCCGCCGCGGCGTAGTGAACGCCGGCAACGCGCCTACGACCGCATGGGGTGCGTCGATCGGCGAGGTGAACATGGGCGATCCGGAAACGCTCCGGGAATTCATCACGTGGGGCGTCACCAACTATCCCGCCAACCGCTACGCTGTGGTCCTCTGGAACCACGGTGGCGGGTGGCGCAGTACCGCGCCGCCCGGAGGCCGCACCCCGGTGCTCAAGGAGGTCTGCCAGGATGACACCAGCCGCGACGTCCTCTATACCGCCAATCTCCGGACCGCAATGACCGCAGCCGCCACACCCATGGACCTCATCGGGTTCGACGCTTGCCTCATGGGCATGATCGAGATCGCCTACGAGCTCCGCGGCAACGGCAGTGTGATGACGGCTTCGGAGGAGACCCTTCCGGGTTATGGCTGGCCCTACGACACCATCCTGGCCGACCTGGCGGCCGCGCCGACCATGACCGCGGCCCAGTTCGGCACGGCCATCGCCACCCGGTACGGCGCCGCTTATTCGGGCCGTGAGACCCTGTCGGTCGTGGATCTCTCCCGGGTGGGCACGCTGGCGGCCGACCTAAGCGCATTCAGCGCCACGGTCGTGACCAAGAACACGGACTGGGGCGTGATCAATGATGCCCGCAATGCGGCCGCCGCCTTCACCTACAGCGAATACCGGGACTTGGGCATGTTCATCAACCAGGTGGCCGCCAATGCCGCGGACCCTGACATCGCCGCCGTGGCCGCGCTGGTGCAATCGGATTACGCCGCTGCGGTCATCTACAACCACTCCGGCCCGTATGAGGGGGGGCACTGGGCTTGCGGTCTATTTCACCATGGTCGGCGGCACGGTCAACCCGGATTACAATGGCACGGTCATCGCCCTGGCGGCTGACACCCAGTGGGACGAGTTTTTAGCCGCCTTCACCGCCGCCAACCCGCTCGATGGGTCCACGCTCATCTATTCCACCGGTTTCGACGGGGGGCTCCCGGCCGGGTGGACCATCACGAATGTCAACCACGACGCGTTTACCTGGACCACCGACAACCCGGGCGAATGGTCGTCGCCGATGTGGCAGGGGACCTTCTTCATCGCGGACAGCGAGTGCAGCACCACCGCCGTGTGGGACGAGTCCCTGGGAACGTTTGCTTTCAATTGCAGCGATCATTCCGCAGTGTTCCTCGTCTTTTCCAACGGCTTCTTTGACCCTTTTGGCGACCAGATCGGGGATGTCGATATCAGCATCAACAACGGCGTTTCCTGGCAGAACGCAGTCCGGTATCATGATCGGATTCGCGAGGAGAAGACCTTCCTGGACGTGACCGCCCAGGCCGCGGGCCACAGCTCGGTCCGGTTCCGCTGGCGTTTCCACAACGCCTCCTTTGACTACTTCTGGGGCGTGGACAACGTGGAACTGTGGGCGGTGCTCAAGCCGGGACTGACCCTCACGGTTCCCGTTCCGGCGATCCTGTATGAGAACGACGGCACGGCCACAGTCACCGTCGGGCTCACCGAGGTCCATGGAACGAACGTGACCGTGACCGTCACTTCGTCCCATGAGTCCGTCCTGGTCCCGGATTCACCCGTGACCATCACCGCCGGCAACCTGTCCCAGGATTTCACGCTCACCGTGCTCAACAATACCGACATCCGCCCTTCCTTTACGGTCATAATCACCGCCGCGGCCGCGACCTTTGATACGCGGACGGCTACGGTGCTTGTGCTGAACGAGGATATGGACGCGGACAACCTGGGTGACGACTGGGAGGTCAATTATTTCGACGACTTCAGCCCGCTCCCGGATGATGATCCCGATGCGGACACGTTCACGAACCTGGCCGAATACAACGGCCGCACTGACCCCACGAATGCCGCCAGTTACCCCAACGCGGGCCGCAGTAAGGGCGGCACGAAGTCGGGCTGCCTGCCTGCGCCGGCCGGCACCGCATTCCTCGCGGGCTTGGTCTTCGTGGCCGGCTTGCTGGCCCTGACGCGGGCTGCAGCGGCCGGGCGTCGTTGGGTGCCCGGTGTGACCAGGCGCGCCGGGTGAGGTGACCGTATGCGGCGCAGGATAGGTTCCGAAGGAGGGTCCGGGACGGTGATCGGGGTCCTCCTGGTCTTGGCGCTCCTTGCCGGGGGCGGGTACTGGCTCTGGCAGAAACAGGCCCGGGGGGAGATATCCATATCGCTCAACAACGCCTTCCAGACCGAACGGCGGGTGACTTGGAACGAATTTGTTGCCATGCTGAACCAATGCAACGAGAAGGGGACGGTCGTGGTGCAAGCGGAACTGTACCCAAGCGGAACTGTACCCGTCACAGAATGTGCTTTGCATGAAGGTGCGCAGGTCCTCGCCGGGGCTGTAGGTGATCTTCACCGCCTTGGCGCCGTGGGTGGCGTGCTCGACCGTGAGTTCGGCTTTGGTGCCGCCCTGCGTCCATGCGGCCAGGTCGGTGTCGGCCTCGAAATCAAAGAGGATCTTCGGCGGCTGGGCCTGGCCGAGGACCGTGCCGGCGGCGAGGGCCAGGGCGAGGGTTATCGAGTTCGTGATACGCATGTTTTTTCTCCTGGTCATACAATCCACCCTTGGGTCGGGAGTCGCAGGTCGCAAGTCGCAGGTCGGATTGCAGAAGGGTTGCAATTCTGAAACTGGTCTTTGACCTGAGTCTCATTAAGAACTGACCTGTGACTTGCGACCTGTGACCTGTGACTCCTATGCTCCATTACTTGGCCGCCAGTTGTTCGATGAAGGCGGCGGCGGCGGCGCGGGCCTGGTCCATCTCGCGGCCGTCGGCAAAGGGGTTCTTGCGTTCGCTCTTGGGGTCGATGCGGCCGCGGAGCGCGTCGAGCCATTTCTGCGCTTCAATTGCAGCTGGCGCGGCGGGGTTCCTGGCGACGAGATTGCCGAGGGTGAGGAGGTAGTACCAGTCGTCCACGCCCTCGCGCATCGCCTCCCACACATCGGGCGGCACGGGCTTGCCGTCCTCGCCCATGAGTTCGCACGGGTAGGTCCACGAGGTGGAGCCTTCCCAGCCGCAGCCCCACGGGAAGTAGCCCATGGCCCACCGGGAATAGAAGGGGTCCGTGCCCATGGATATGCCGTTGGAGTAGCGCCAGACCTCGCCGCCGCATTCGCGGGTGAGCTTGCAATCCTCGGGTGTCGGCGCGCCGCCGTAGCAGTGGATGGCGAAGGTCCGGCCGAACTCTTCCACTTCCTCGGCCTGGACGGTCAGGATGGTGCGCACGCCGGGGATCTCGGCCGCCTGGGCGTAGAGGATCTCGCTCGCCTTGAAACGCAGGGGGCCGAGTTGTTTGGTGTCGCCTTTGCCCGGCTCGTCGAAGAGGTACCAGATCACCTCGGGCAGGCCCTCGGCCTTGCAGATGTCGCGGTAACCGGCCAGGATCTTCAGCGCCCGCTGGGGATGAATGTAATGTTTGTAGGTGAGGATGTGGGAAGTGTTCTTGACCTTGGAAGTGGGGATGATCGGGCCGAGGCCGGCCAGGAAGATGCTCTTGAGGCCGACTTCCATGGACAGCTTCAGGTTCCTGTCCAGGTCGGGCAGGCGGATCGACCCGTCCGGGTTCTCCACGAACTTGCCGCCCGCGCCGCTGCAGATCGTGGTCATGCCGTGCTCGGCGCAGTCGCGGTAATGGACCAGGTCGTCGGTGCCCCCCACCACCGCAGCTTGGGCGCCGGGCAGGAGACCGTGGTCGAAGGCGTACACCTTGAGTTCAACGGGTACGGGGACGGAGGCGCCGTCGGCGGTCACGGTGACCGTGCCGGTATAGAGCCCCGGGGCCGTACTGGCCGGGACGCGCACCGTGAACCAGAAGCGGAGGTTGGCGTCTTTCTTGATCGCCTGGGGCTTAAGGGCCGGGGCCAGCAGGCTCCGGTTGGCCTCGCTCTGGCCCGAGCCGGTGGTCTGCTTATACTGCCGGCGGACTTCCCATGCGGCGGCCGGGACGGCGTTCAGGTCGCGGGTGGCGAGCACGGTGAGGGTGACGGCCTCGTATTCGCCGCGGGAGGCGGCCAGGGTGAGTTTGGCGGCCTTGTCCGCATCCGTATAGACGAGGGCCTTGTCGACCGTGACGGGATGCTTGCCGGCGAGCGTGAAACCGGGATCGCCGGCCTGGGCCCGCGCTGCCGATGCGAGGGACAGGAGCATACAGAGGAGAACGAGCGGATAACCGTTCAGGCGCTTCATGGGGTGGTCCTTCCGGCAATGGCCGCGACTGCGGTTGCGCAATCTCTCGCGGTGCGGGGGTCTTTGGTCTCAGCGGCCAGGGTATTGAGGGCATCGGCCGATGGTTTGCGGCCGCAGGCGCCGAGGGCGGAGATGGCCGACCACGCGACGGCCCGGCGCTTGTCGCGGATGGTTGCCAGGAGGGCGGCTTCCGCCTCGGCCCCACCGATGGCGCCCAGGGCCCGGGCGGCGTTGATGGCGGCGGTGGGATCGGCCAGGGCCGCGGTCAGGGCGGGGATGGCCGACGGGTCCTTGATGACGCCCAGTGCGGCGGCCGCGTGGAGACGGACGATCGGGTGGGTGTCCTTGAGGGCCTTGATGAGCGCAGGTACCGCGGCCTTGTCGCCGCAACTCCGGAGCGCTTCGGCGGCATATATGCGGACATTGAAGTTGGTGTCGGCCAGGAGGCCAGCCACCGGTGCCGAAGCCGCTTTGTCGGCGCATACGCCCAGCATGTAGGCGGTGAACGATCGGCTCCGGTAATCGGCATGGTTCAAGCCGGGCAGGAGGAGGGGAGCCATGCCTTCGGCCTTGGCCTTGCAGGCCTTTTCAAGCGCCTCGGCCGCGGGGATGGCGCCCTGCTGGTCGGCCAGTCCGTCAAAGAGGGCGGCCATGGCTTCGGGCGTGCGCAGGGCGGCAAGTGCGGTCGCCGCGGCTTCACGGCCGCGGATGCTGCCGGTCAGGAGCACGGTGCGCAGTTGGGGTACGGAAAGGTTATCACCCTCCTCCACTTCAACCGCCCGTACGGGCAGGGCGGCGCAGAGGGCGAGTGCAGCTGCAGCGAGCAGGATCACGCGATGGTTCATGTGGAACCTCCTTCTCTGGTCACTGTGACGGAGCGCACCACGGGGGTGGCATCGAAGGCCGCGTCCTGTTCCGCTTTGAGGAGCACGCGGATCTGCAGGAACTTCATGTCCGCCAGCGCGGCCGGCACGGGACCGGGCTTCAGGAAATAAGGATCGGCCGCATCAGTGCCCGACCAGGCCGCGGCAGTCAGACCTTCGGCCGTGGCGGCGCCCCGGACCTGGAGGCCGATGCGTGTCTTTTCGGGCGCGTCGCCATCCCAGGCCACACCGGCCCAGCGGGTACCGTTAAGCGTCAGGGGCGCGGAAACGGCCTCGCCCAGGAGGGCCTTGAACTTGAGGGCGCGCAGGTAGGTCTCGAGTTGGCCGATATTGATCTGGATCCGCCGGACCGCGATGGGGCGGCGCTCGGGATCGTCGATCTCGCGGCAGACCGAGCCGTCGAGGGATCCGGCGACATAGTCGGGCCTAAAGAGCAGGCGCACCGGCCACCAGCGCTGTTCGGAGGTCGGGATGACCTCGAACGGCTTGTAGATGTCCGTCTGGCTGATGGAACTGAAATAAGGCCGGCCGCCGGGAACCTTCAGTGTGGCGCCATCAAAGAACTTGGCCGTGTCGAGCTTGTAGTCGCTCCCGGCCAGGGCGTAGGAGATGCGCCGCTGGTCGGTTTCGGAAATGTCGAGGTTGAACCGGCCGCTCGTGGGCCAGAGGCGGAGGGGCCAGATCTCCAGGCTCACCACGCCCTTGACCGTGGGGGTGACATCCATGCTTATGGTGAGGCCATCGTTGTCACGGGTCTCCAGAAGCAGGGAGGGCGCGGGCCGGGTCTGGACCGTGACCATGGAGGTGTCGACCAGCGAATCGACCAGGCCGAATTCATTCACCCAGTCCGTGGACGAACCGGAGATCTTGTAGCGCGAACGCGTGTCGGCCGTGAAGTCATCCTGGTACCGGTAAAGGGCGATGATGCCGTCCTGCACCGCCAGGCCGGAGATGATGTTCTTGCCCAGCGCATCGGCCTTGATCACCATGGCGCTGGTCGGGGCCGGCGCGGTGGCGGCTGGTGGTGTCGGCGCCGGCGGAGGTGAAACCGTTCCAGCCGGCGGCGGCGGGGGCCGGCCGTGATGCGGGCATGCTGATCGTCCACTGCCCCAGCGATGTGATGACTTATTACGACGGCACGCCCCAGCGGCGCAAGGCCCAAACGGCACCCCAGGCGAAGGCGTCGGCGAAATTCCAATGGAATTATTTCAACCCGGAGCGCGAAGGCCCGCTGGAGCCGGAAGTTGAAAAGGGCGGCTGTGCCTGCGATACGCCGGAACCCTGCAACCGCCACACGGGCCCGCCCTATCCCTGGACGCGCGAGCACGCCGCCATTTCCATGGGGAGCGACGATGCGGTGAGCCAGGACGGCCAGGAGATATACAACCTCTATATTCAGGCGGGCATCAAGCATGTCATCATGACCGGTGTCCACACCAATGCCTGCGTCCTCGGCCGGCCGTTCGGCATCCGCCAGCTGGTATACCTGGGCATGGAGGTGGTCCTGTGCCGCGACCTCACGGACCCCATTCAACGCATGCCCGGCCGGCATTTCGAGGGGTTGCGGCGCATGGTCGAGCACATTGAACGGTACTGGTGCCCGTCGATGACGAGCGATCAGGTCACGGGCGGAAAATCGTTCAAATTTAAAACCGCCACAGATCACACGGATTAAAGCGTGAAGTGCAGAACCGGTCCGGCCTCCCGTCGGGGGTCTGACCGCGTTCCGTGAAAAATGGTAACACTACCGAGTAAAACGATCATAGGCGATCTGGATTGCCCGATTCCCCCGGTCAAGCCGGAGGACAGGCTTGTCGGGCAATGACAGCACAAGAACAAGCCTGATGCATTTTATTCGTCTTCATCCGTCATCCCCCGGTGAGCCTGTCCTCCGGCTTGACCGGGGGAACCGGGGGATCCAGTCCTTTCATTCCGCTAAAGTGTTACGAAAAAATGGTGGTTGACCAAACGCCTGCCTTCCGTATAATCCCGGACCATGTGTACTACAGAAAAGATGCGGCAGTTCGATGCCACGGTCACGGCCTGCGCCCCGGCGGGGTGCGACCATATACGCATCGATTTCACGGTGCCCTGGGAGCGGCCGGCCGCGCCCGGGCAGTTCGTCATGCTCGGCGCGGGCGGCACCACCCTGCTCAAACGGCCTTTCAGCATCGCCGCCTGCGGCAATGGCACGGCGGCGGTGATCATCCGTGCGATCGGTCCGGCCACGCGCAGTCTGACCGCGGTGCGGCCGGGTGATGCGGTCCCGGTGGTGGGGCCGCTGGGGGTCGGATTTCCCGCCGTGACCGGGCCGGTGATCTATGTGGGCGGGGGGTGCGGCATGCCGCCGCTTGTATACCACCTCATCGCGGCTCGTCCCCGGAGCGCGACCGTGTACGCCGGTTTCCGGCGGGCGCAGGATGTCATCCTCGCCGACGCGTTCGCGGCCGCCGGCGCGCGGGTGGTGATCGCCACCGAGGACGGATCGGAAGGGGAACGCGGCCTGGTCACGGGTATTTTGGAAAAAAACCTTGATTGCGCGAAGTCGACCGGTATAATTTTCGCCTCCGGCCCGATGGGTATGCTGCGGGTGGTGGCTGATATCGTCGCACGGCGGAACATCACGGCATACCTGTGCATCGAGCGCTACATGGCCTGCGGTTTCGGCGCGTGTAACGGCTGTGCGCAGAAGGTGCGGGAGGCGGACGGGACCGTGCGGTACGCCCGCGCCTGCACTGAAGGACCGGTATTTGAATCTGGCCGATTGGTCTGGGAGTAGACAATGGAAAATACGATCATCCACGGCACGACCGATTACGAGATCCTGGGCAAGATCGCCTCGGGCGGCATGGGTTCGGTCTTCCTGGGCGAACAGCTCGGCGCCGAGTCGTTCCGCAAGACCGTGGCCATCAAGATCATCAAGAAGGAATTCCTCAACAATCCCGAATCGATCAGCCTGTTCATCGGCGAAGCCAAGCTCACCGCCGACCTCATTCACCAGTGCATCAACCAGGTTTACCAGCTGGGCGAGACCTCGGATGGCCAGTTCTACATCGTCATGGAATACATCCACGGCAAGACGCTGAGCGACCTGATGCATGTGCACCATGACCGCGGGATCAAGATGGACATCGAGATGGGCGCCTTCATCATCAGCCGGGTCTGCCGTGGACTGGCCTACGCCCATAAAAAGAAGGACCGCGAGGGCAACCACCTCGGCATCGTCCACCGCGATGTCACGCCCTCCAATATCATGTTCGACTTCCTGGGCTCGGTGAAGCTCATGGACTTCGGCATCGCCAAGGCGCTGACGATGAACACCCCGGACGAGAGCCAGGTCATCATGGGCAAACTGCCCTACATGTCCCCCGAGGCGGCCCAGTTCATCGGCACCGATCCCCGGTCCGACATCTTTTCCCTGGGCCTGGTCATGTACGAACTCCTCACCGGTTTCATCGTCTACAATGTGAAGTCGATCCAGGAACTCATCACCAAGATGAAGAAATACCGGATCAAGAACCCCTCCAAGCTCAACCCGCACATCCCGGCCCGGGTGGAGGAGATCATCCTCCAGGCCCTCGAGGTCAACCCCGGCCAGCGGTTCCCGACGGCCGAGGCGATGCTCGAGGCGATCGAGGTCTACCTCTACCACGACCGGTACGGCCCCACCAACGAAAAACTGGCCAAGTATGTCCGCAACCTCTACCCGGAGGTCAACCCCGACGAGGTGGTTTTGTAACGCCCCACGGCATGTCCAGCCGGGTGACCCGGCGGGTCGTCACTCACAAGGGAAAACACACTGGAGGTGACGGTGTCTCCCAGGGTGCGGATGCTCAATCCCAGATCGACAAACTCCCATTTGATACGCTTGGGCAGAACTATACCCGTCACAGGATGTGTTTAGCCCCAATGCCGTTCACTTATCGGCACAACGCGACTCTTTCCTGGCCGAGCAGAACAGTGACTGTCCCCATAAAAAGGCTTGCAATGCGGCGGCGTGGAGATATAGATATAGATAATGGAAACTTGATCATCGCAGTGCCGTTGGGGCCTTCCCAAGCCCGGAAGGGGCGCTTGGGTCTGAAAATGAGCCTGGACCTGGAAAATGAAGGAAAAGTGAAAGGGTCGACATGGCGCGGATGAAGCGGATCAAGATGCCCGGATGCAAGGCGGCAGCCTACCATGTGGTGACGCGGGTCAATG
>JBDREB010000158.1:0-2095 GCA_043820325.1 Planctomycetota bacterium
TCGCGAAACGGCAATAAAGGGCGGGTTTCAAACCCGCCCCTACGGTAACCACCCAAACCGGCCTATGGTTGATTCACGCGCCTGGCTGACGCCAAAAAGTGCCAAAGCATTTTCCGCCGGGATCAGGAAATCTGCAGTTACCTTTTGCGCCGGCAATTACAGGCGCTGGAAGAACAGTTTCTGACTGAGGGTGGGTTCACGGAACGATTATATCGTGAGCGACAGGTCCGGCGCGCCAACGGTCGCGAGGGTGGCAGGTAACGACCGGAAGTCCCGGCCCGCGGCCTACCGCTTGTTATACGCCGGGATGGCGGCGGCCAGGATCTCCATCGCGCGTTCGAGCTTGGGGACCTGGAGCACATAGGCGATGCGGATCTCCTGCTTGCCCATGCCGGGGGTGGCGTAGAACCCGTCGCCGGGCGCCACCATCACGGTCTCGCCGTTGTCCTGAAAGTCGGTGAGCAGGTAGGTGGCGAACTTCTCCGCGTCGTCCACGGGCAGTTTGGCCATGAGGTAGAAGGCGCCGCCGGGGATGGCGCACGATACCCCGGGCATATCCTTGAGCGCCGAGACCACCGTATTGCGGCGGGACTGGTAGTCCTCGCGGACCGGGTCGAAATACCCGGGGTTCATGCGGTAGGCCGCCTCGGCCGCGATCTGGCCCAGGGTGGGCGGGCACAGCCGCGCCTGCCCGTACTTGAGCACGCGGGCCTGGAGTTCAAGGTTGCGCGAAATAAGGCCGCCCACGCGCGCGCCGCAGGCGGAGAAGCGCTTCGAGACCGAGTCGATCACGATCGTCCGGTCATCAGCCTTGGGGAACTCGAGGACGCTGGTGACCTTCTGGCCGTCATAGGCGAACTCGCGGTAGACCTCGTCGCTGATGATAAAGAGATCTTTGGCCATGGCGATCTCCACCAGCTCCTGCATTTCCTGGTGCGAGAGGACCTTGCCGGTGGGGTTGTTGGGCGAGCAGATCTGGATGCCGCGGGTGCGGGGGGTGATCTTCGAGAGGATCACATCCTTGGGCGGCAATCTGAAATCGTTGTCGCCCGACAGGGTGATGGGTACGAGTTTCAGCCCCAGGGTGCAGGCGAACCCGTTGTAATTGGCGTAGAAGGGCTCGAACACGATGATCTCGTCACCGGCATCGGCGATGACGCTGTAGGCGAAGAGGATGGCCTCCGACCCGCCGGTGGTGATGGTGACATGCTCGGGCTGGAGGCTGAAGCCCAGGCGGCCGTAGTAGTGGCAGGTGGCCTCGCGCAGGGGGCGCAGGCCGTTGGAGGGGCCGTACTCGATCACCTTTTCGCGGTAGGAGCGGATCGCCTCCCACATGGGTTCGGGCGTGACCACATCGGGTTGGCCGATGTTCAGGTGGTAGACCTTGCGGCCGGCGGCCTTGGCCGCATCCGCATAGGGTACGAGTTTGCGGATGGGCGAGGTGGGCATGCACTGCGAGCGTTCGGAGAGGTGGATCATGGGGTGCCGGTCCTTATGTCATGGATACATGCCGTGCGTACTATACGAAAAATGGTCCGATGTCAAGTAAAAACCGGAGGTTATGAGGGGCATGGAGAACCACGAATGGACACTGATGGACACGAATGGCTAATAGAAATGATCCGGGATGTGAGGTTGCCGAAGGGAATTTGCTTGGTAAAAACGCACGGGACTTTATAATCATGGCCTGCGTGACAGACGGCATTGAAGGGGCCTGCATGAAGATCACCGGCACATTTCTCGACGAGATCAGCCACGACATCCCCCACCAGAACTGGGGGGCGGATGAGTGGGACCGGGATTTCCGGGCGATGCGCGCGATCAGCATCGACACGGTGGTCATGATTCGGTGCGGGTACCGTAGGCCCTGCTGAAAAAGTTTTAAATAATTCATAATATATTGCATTTACAGGATATATATGTCATACTCTTGTCTGAAATGGCACAACGAATTGCATCGCGCAACCGGTCCTTTCCGTGGACACCAAAAAGAAGGAACTTGTCGGAAACTACGCGAATCAAGGGAAGCAGTGGCTCAAGCAAGGCGCAGCCACAAGAGTCAACGGGCACGATTTTCCCGATCCTGCGATTCCGC